>JAEDNI010000066.1 GCA_016302585.1 Paludibacteraceae bacterium
CCCAAGAGTGAGTAATGTATGTAACCACATAGTCTGATTGACGGAGCATCCAGTTGTTGCGCCAGGAGATGGCATATCGCGGATGGACGGATTCGATCCCTTCCGGCAGCATGGTATCGGAATAAACGTCATACTCCGTTTGCATTCTGGGCATGTAAGCCAGTACCACGGCGTAATTGACATGTGGATATTTTTTCTTCAGTTCTCGTAGAACGCTATGTACAATCGCATCAAATCGACCTTGATTGCCTACATAGAACATATTCACATCTTGGTTGGTTATCAAGTCTACCAGCACTTTGTTTAATTGGGGCATGATCCCATCCGGACAGTCCCGATGTCCAAAGAACGAACAAGTCACTACAAATCTCCTCTTTTGTGGGATATATCGCAATTGTATCACATCTAACGCAAATTTGCGATATATCCCACACAGTTTATCGCAGATTTGGTTAAACTGATATTATTAAATATTGCGAGGAGGGAATGCGAATTGAATACAAAGGAAGCAGTAGCAAGGCGCATTCTTGAATTGTGCGAAGAACGTAATATTGCTGTAAATGCATTGGCCACAGTTTCTGGAGTATCTCCCTCAACTATCTACAGTATGCTTAACGAAAAAAGCAGGAACCCTGGTGTTGTTTCAATCAAGAAACTCTGTGACGGATTGGACATCAGCATTCGCCAATTCTTTGACAGTAATCTATTTGATGATCTGGAGCAAGAAATCCAGTAATGGTTTGAGAAAGATAATATGCAATGGGGTGAAAGAATGAGCTCTGCCAAGATGACGACAGCCGAAGCAACAAAGCTTATTGAAATGGCGAAGCGTGCGCTCGTTGCGGAGATCAACTTCCCGTCAAGAGGTACCAGCAAATCTTTTGATGTTGTTGGCGATACAAAAGCAGATTTATTTACTGTAAATATCTTTAGAGGACGAATTCCCCATACAAAGTGCAACTTCGGTGCTCGCATAAAGAAGAATAACGTCATGCTGTTGGAGCTACATATTAGCCCGACGCAAGTGCATGTTAATCCCAACGGTGAAAAAATTACTGGTAGCCATTGGCACATATATTCCGAAGAATATGGCAGATCCCAAGCATTTCCGGCAACTGATATTTCTGAAGAATCTTTTGTTGAAAACACTCTTAGCTTTCTCAGAAAGTTTAATGTTGTTGAGCCGCCTGATGTTACTTTCCAGTTAGAGATCATCTAAAAAATACCATGAAGGGGGTGTAATCATGGATATTCAAAAAATGATAGATGACTACGCCCGTTGGCTTAAAAGTGAAATTACATTTGAGCAGGTAGGAGAGTACTACGAGATTACTACGCCTTACTTAGACTCCGCAAATGACTATCTGCAAATCTACGTGCGGCAGGATGGAGAAAACCTACTTTTCACTGATGACAGTTCTACAATAAACAACTTGAAGATGTGCGGCTTTCAGTTTACCCCTGCTCGAAAAATGCATCTAAGCAGAATTCTGAACCAATTCGGAGTAAAACTATCTGGTGACGAACTGACAATAAAAGCTACCCCAAGAGATTTCCCGCAAAAGAAGCATTTATTGATCCAATGCATGCTCCGAGTTGATGATATGTTTGCAATGTCCAAATCCAAAGTTGCTTCTTTGTTCTTGGATGATATTCAGGAGTTTTTTGAGCAGCAGGATATTTTCTACTCCGACAATGTGCAGTTTACAGGCACTTCTGGATTTACTCATAGTTATGACTTCTTGTTGCAAAGAACACGTAGCAAACCGGAGCGCCTGTGCCAAGCAGTAAACATTCCCAACAAAACAAGTATGAGTAATATTTTGTTCTCTTGGAGTGATACGAAACCTGTTCGTAAAAATGATAGTCAACTAATTGTTATTCTCAATGATCGTAACGGCATCGCCCGCGGTGTGGAAGATGCATTCAATAACTATGACGCGAAAGTAATTCGCTGGAGCGAGCGAGATAATGCAGAAAATATTGCTGCTCTATCCGCTTCATAAATAACCGAACGATTAAGGGCAGCCTAATTCAGGCTGCCCCATCTCATTAAAGTCGTATATTCATTTACACAATACTGCAACTAGGTTTACTTCGAAAAACGCTCTCGGATGGACTGAAGGTAATCCAAGAATTTCAGGATAGATGCTATACAATATTTGCTTCCTGGGCCAGTCGGATGCCGACTTTGACACCTTCTTGGAACCCTGCCTTTTCATGATCCCAGCAGAGGGTACATACCGGATAGATGATCTCATCTATTTCTTGAGTGGTTTTGCCGTTCATGGCTGCGTAAAGGTCATGGAAGTCCTTTCGGATGGTCTCACGATCGAAGCCGTTGAAATCCACATATGCATCGAACAACAACTCCAATAATGATTCTGCATCACCGTTCCCACTCTTTGAGGGTTGGGATTCCACATAGGTTTTAAGGGCACGAGCAAATTCATTGGTATTCATACAAAGATCAACTCCTCTCGGACAATTTCTTCTGCTCTGGCTCGGATGCAGTTCATCCTCTGCACCCATGCCATTGGATCGGCTGCTTTCAGGCTCTCGGTAATGCCCTCTGCGGTTTTCATTTGTTCGATCAGCGTTTCCATACGCGCCTGAGCCTGTTCATTCAGGTCGGCAAGATATGTCCAGAGGGTGCCGGAGAGGATGAGCTGATTGTATCGAATGGGGTGGTACGTTTCCAGGTAGTGGCGGTGCATTCTGCCCCATTTGCCGATGGGTCGGGATTCCTGGGGCAGTTCCAGATTGGGGATGTAATAGTCGCCTGCGAGTGTGTAATCCATCTTCATAATCAGTCCTCCGTAACGCCTGCCGACAGGAAATTGTGTCGGTGCTCCGATAGGTTTTGCAGCTGAATCTGGGCATCAAAGCGGCTTTGGGCTTCCATCACCACTTCCGTGAGAATGCCGGGATCATCGTCCCATTCCCGGAGACCTTCCAGATATCGGTTTCGCCGTTTATCATCAATGATGAAGGGCATCACATCGTGGCGCAGGCACTCCTTGAACAGAATCAGCCGACCGATTCTGCCGTTGCAATCCTCGAAGGGAAAAATCCGCTCAAAGCGCACATGGAAGCGCAGAATGTCCCGGCGCTCCACCTCCGTCAGCGCTTCATATTCCGCAATCAGGGCTTTCAGCTTGGAGCTGACCTGATCTGCCGGCAGCATGAAGGGGACTTTGCGGGAGGATTTGGGGCTTCGGTACTGACCCGGTGCAACTCGTTTCCGACGGTCATCCACCGTGCCAAAGACGAGCTGGTAGTGAAGATCCTTAATGAATTTCGGAGTCAGAGGTTCCTGCGCATGGTCGAGGATGTAGTCAACGCAGACACAGTGGTTCAGAACCTCCACCAAATCGGACACCTTCATGGGCTCAA
>JAEDNI010000008.1 GCA_016302585.1 Paludibacteraceae bacterium
TTACCTGCCCATTACCTACTCATTACCTACTCATTACCTACCCATTGCCTACCCATTGCCTACCCATTGCCTACCCCAACAACCCCTATCCCCTAAGAAAAATCGCTTCCCCGGAGGCGCTTTTTTTTACCTCTAAACCCTAAACTTTCAACTTTCAACGGAAAATTCGTGGAATTTTCTTGCATATCTCAAAAAAAAGCAGTACCTTTGCAGCGGATTTATAAAGTACGAGTTTATAAAATACGCAATAGTTATTAAATGGCAGTTTACAAAAAATGGATAAACAAGTGCTAAAACAAGTCCTTTTGGACAATATGAAATTGGTAGAAACAATCGATGTGCTTCCGCGCCAATATGCATTGGATGAAACTACTAACTATGTATTTACAGGTGTGCGTCGTGCCGGTAAATCGTATATGCTATATTCGATTATCAAGAGTCTATTGCGATCCGGGCTGACATCTGCAGACATATTATATGTGAATTTTGAAGATGAACGCATCGATAACTTTACAGCTGCGGATTTTAACCTCCTTATAGAATGCCATCAGGAATTATATCAGCGCCAGCCTCGTATCTTCCTGGATGAAATGCAGAATATCACGGGATGGGAGAAATTTGCTCGCCGAATGGCGGATAGTAAATGCCATATTTGCTTGACGGGTAGTAATGCGAAGATGTTAAGCAAAGAAGTGATGGGCGCATTGGGAGGACGGTTTATACCCAAAGATATCTATCCCTATAGTTTCAAAGAGTATCTGGCTATCAAAAATGTGCCGCATGATGCAAAAACCAGACTCTCTACTTCTTCGCGAGCGCTATTCTTTACGCATTATAATCGGTATTTCTTGTGGGGCGGAATGCCGGAGTCGATGGATAAGGCTGTCCCGCGTGAGTATCTCAGTAGTACCTATCAGAAGATTTATATTAGCGATATCGCTACGCGAAATAAGATAAGCAACCTGCCGGCATTACGTCTTATGATCAAGAAAATGGCGGAAACGGTGGGACAATCTGTATCATATAATCGAATAAGCCACATCCTTTCTTCTCTCGGAGGTAAGATATCGGTTCCTACAATCCAGAGTTATATCTCTTATGCCGAAGATGCGTGGTTCTTACTGCGGCTGAGAAATATCAAAGGCGCTATATCGGAGAAAGAAAGTGTATGCAAGTACTATTTTATTGATAATGGTTTTCTCAATCTCTTCTTGTTAAACGGTGAAACGGCGCTTCTGGAGAATATGGTTGCCTTGGAGTTATTCCGGCGTTATGGCCATGATCCGGAGAACGATACCGTGTATTTCTACAATGCCGGAGAAGAGGTGGACTTTTATATCCCGGAAGAAGAATGGGCAATTCAGGTATGCTATAATCTCTGGGATGACTCCACGCGTACTCGTGAGATAAATGGCTTAACGAAGATAGCTAACGCGTTGCCTTGCCGTCGTCGTACGATTATCACCTATGATACGAAAGACCGACTTGCCGATTCGCATGGTGAGATAGAGGTCATTCCGTGCTGGGAGTGGCTCTTATGCTGAAAAATCCACGAATTTTCTTGCATAATTCAAAAGTTTGAGTACCTTTGAGGGCACCGACACGGCAGATTTTATTTCTTTTTTTTAGTGTATTATTGTGACGTTTTGATATGCATACCTTACAATTTGTAGATTTTTGCACTTTTTTCTTGCGTGTGTCAAAAAAAAGCAGTACCTTTGCAGCGCCTTATCGCGCTGCTGCGCTCACATGCGTGTACGCGAAAAAATAAGAAAACTTTAAAGGTACAAAAAGATAAGGAAACAAAAATGCAAACAACGAACACATCAGTGCAGCAATCTCATGATTTTGCGTCAGTGATGCAAATTATTGAGACACGCAGAACCCAAGCAGTGCAGATGGTGAACCACGCGTCTTTACTGACAGCATGGGAGGTTGGCGCATTTGTATCTGATCGCATTAAAAATGCGCAATGGGGCACCAAGGTTGTACAGCAACTGGCGGAGTATATCCATACGCAGAACCCGACATTGAAGGGATGGAGTAAGATTACGATTTACCGCATGGTAAAGTTCTACGAAACATATAGTTCTGTTCAATTTGTAGAACGTGCCCAATCGCTCAAACTCACCACAGCATCAAAAGCCGTTGTCTTGCCGGAAACAGCGCAAATAGTTTCAACGCCATTGAAACAAATTGAGTCCGATGTAATTGTTTCAAACAACTCATTCATTAGCCGGATGAGTTACAGAAAAGCCTGAATCCAATAGGGGCATAATTTTTGTTGGAATATCAAAAGAAATGATATGTCATGGGAGAAATACAAGAAATAGGTAAAACCCTGCCACAAACAAAAGATATTGTAAACGATGTGCGCAAAATTCTCCGTACAGCCAGACGGCATGCAGTAAGAACGATAAATACAGACATGGTTGCTGCTTACTGGTTGATAGGGAAACGAATAGTAATAGAAGAGCAAGGCGGAGAATCAAAGGCGAAATACGGGGAAAAACTATTACAACATCTTTCTGCCTCTTTGGAAACGGAGTTTGGGAATGGCTTTTCATATGCCAACCTGCGCAACATGCGTCAATTTTATATGACATATCCGGACGAACAAATTTGCTACACACTGTGTATCAATTTGCCGTGGAGCCATAACCGTTTGATAATGAGGGTGGATGATCCTGATGCCAGGCAGTGGTATTTACAAGAAGCGGCATCGCAGCAGTGGAGTGTGCGTCAATTAGAACGCAATATCCGTTCTCTTTATTATCAGCGAATGATTGCGGC
This sequence comes from Paludibacteraceae bacterium, assembly GCA_016302585.1. Taxonomy (GTDB): domain Bacteria; phylum Bacteroidota; class Bacteroidia; order Bacteroidales; family Paludibacteraceae; genus Colicola. The sequence goes on from JAEDNI010000008.1 coordinate 2,794, forward strand.
GGGAGATACGCGCGATTTGGAAATTGCAGAAACAAAGAAATATAATACGGTAAGGCAATTTATTAAAGATCCGTACGTGTTGGAGTTTGTGGGATTGCCTCCTTTCCCGCATCATAAAGAAAAACCTTTGGAGGACGCGCTGATGGATAATATGCAGAAGTTCTTACTCGAACTGGGAAAAGGATTCTCGTTTGTACAGCGTCAATACCGTATCAGTACAGAGACAGAACATTTTTATGTGGACTTGGTGTTTTACAACTACCTGTTGAAATGCTTTGTACTAATCGATCTGAAGACGTCCAAACTTACTCATCGTGATGTGGGACAAATGGATATGTATATACGGATGTTCGATGATATAAAGAAGGGAAAAGATGATAATCCTACAGTGGGAATTTTGCTGTGTGCGGACAAGGATGAGACGATTGTCAAATACTCGGTTTTGAATGATTCGCAACAGATGTTTGCAGCAAAATACTTGCCCTATATGCCAACAGAAGAGGAATTAAAGCAAGAGATAGAAAATAGTCATTTGATGCATAAAGAATTAGCATAACCTCGTTGGGATAACGAGAGCTAAATAAGATACAAAAAGATAACAAATAAGAAAACATTTAAGATGCAAAACGATATGACAACAAAATTTTCAAACAACTCATTCATTAGCCGGATGAGTTACAAGAACCTAAATAGTATTGGACGATACGTGGCGATGATCGCCGCTGTCCTCTTCCTTGCGATACCGCAAGCATGGGCAGCAAAAACATATGCGACACTTAACACCGTGGCATCTCCCAACGATGGTGGTACGGCTTGTTGTGTACTTGGCACTAAATTCTCGGGAACAGCAACATCTGCTAAAGGAGAAGGGGAAAGAGGCATAACGTGGACTGGCTACACCTATACAGAAGTTACTTTTTCTATAAATGCTACCCCTTATGCAGGATATAAGTTCAAGAAGTGGACAGGGGGAGACAATATCAATAGTGTCACGAATACTTCGCTCGCTTCTACTACGCTTACCATGAAGCCCAAATCTACATATAGTGGTAGTCCTACAGAAGGAACGATGACGGCGAATTTTATAGCAGTAACGGTAAATAATGTAAAGCCGACAAACATAGATATTGCGCCTACATCACCAACTGAGAATTACACGGGCTCTATAGACTTTACTACATCCAATGCAAATCTTACGGGTGTGGGTGATTTTAAGGCAACACCGACCACAGATGGTAAGTTTGACGTTAAATGGACACGTAAGGGTGATGTTGTGACAGCTTCTTATACATTCACGGGCGGAGGTACTTATGGCGGCTTGTCAAGAAACAATACCACTACTGTCTCTTTACAGTCGAGAGCGTCAGGAAGCATTGCCAAAACATGTACTATCACCGCTAATTTTCCGAATCCGAAGGTGGTGGCTTGTAATGCAAAAGCAACCGCCTTGACTATTTATCCGACGTTCAAAGCTGCGGATGCAACGCAAGCGGCTGTAGAGAAAACGGCTGTGTTTGACGTAACGTATGCTGATAACGGAAATAACTTTACTGCAACTTTCAGTAAGGATACAACAGGTGGCGGAGAATGGAAAGTAACGGGTATTTCTGTTGACCAAGCGAAACAACAAGCGACGGTAAGTTATACCTTCAGCGGTAAGAAGATTGCAGGCATACATACTGCTAAATTGATATTAACAGCCAATAATTGCAAAGGTTGGGATGACAAAGAGGCAGCAGGAGGACAATCAGATACTATTACTCTCACGGCGCATAACAAGCAAGAAGCTGTTAACGATGTGAGTGTTACTACAGCAGCAGGTGTTACTACTGAATATGCCACATGGGCAGAAGGATTGGCTGCTGCTAATGCCAATGCAGGTTCAACGCTGACATTACTCAAAGATATAGATTTAACCGACACTTATGGTATCACATCTACGCAAGGTATAACTCAGACTTTCACGTTAGATTTGAATGGTAAGATACTTAGTGGTGCCATCAATGGTTCTATCCTTAACCCAAATACCAAAAATAAAACGCTGACCATTAAAGATAGTAAGAATGGTGGTAAGATTCAGAATATTACTCCGGACTTTAATGGTGTTACGTATGGTATAAATCTTTCAGCCGCTTGTACGCTTAATCTGGAGAGTGGTACAATCTATGTGGAAAACCAAAAGCAATATAGTTACGGAACATCCTCTGTCGGAGGGACGGCTTCGAATGCAACAGCAGTAGAGGTTCGAGCCGTAAGATTGGTGGCAGGCGCGAAGTTTAATATGTCCGGTGGTAAGGTGGAAGCACACGGAACGCGATTAGTAAGGGCAATTTATCAAGAGAGCAGCGCGGCTAATTCAACAGAGGTAAATATTACAGGAGGTGAAGTATATGCGGAAGCTCCATCGTATGTTTATGGTATTTTAGCATATGGAAAGGTCAATATATCCGGTACAGCGCAAATCAATGTAAAAATTAATGATGGGCTTGTGAACGGTAATGCGACGTATCAATCTTCCCAGTTTAATAGTTATACATTACACCGTTATGGCTATGCTATTTACATGGCGGCATATGCAAACACAACTCCTTCTGCATGTTATTTCGGAACTCTTACGATGACAGGCGGAACAATTAATGTGGAGAATGTTAATAAAACATTAAATGGCACTTCCCTGAACACTGAGCATACATATGGTATTTACATGGGTATTGCCAGCGCAGGTATGGGCAATGCGAATGGAGAGGCAACAGATGGAACTAACACACAGAAGGCTAGTTCAATAGGATCTATTGAAAATGCAACCATCAACGTCACTCACGCAGGCGTTCAGGTGTATGGTATCGATGTTCTGGGTAGCTATAACTCATTCAATAATACGACAACACCGTTTACGATTAAAAACTCAACAATAAATGTGACTGCATGGCAAACGGTCTATGGAGTGCTGTCGGATGTGTCCATTGATTGGAGTAATTCCCTTACAACTTTTACAGGCACAGGACGTTGCTCTGCCGGTAATATAGAGTTAACCAACACAACCATTAATGCTACAACCACAGGTGGAACAGGTGCCTATTGCGCGTGGGCAAGTGCAACCTATGGCACGGTGGCGGATGCAAAAGCTAATACAGGGGCGCAGTCAACAGGTAATGCTACCTATAAAGGAGAATATGCGGTAGCAGCAACGCTTACCATTAATAGCGGTACATATACGGCTAATGCTGCCACATCAAGTGCATATGCAGTTGGTTCTAGTGATAGAGCGAAAACAATTAGAAATATAAGAGGTTCTATTATAAGTCGTGACGTTTCAACCGACTCCAATGGCTCGCTTGGCGGAAATGCTGAAGCTTATCCGGAACTATATATCCATGGTGGTACATTTAAAGCCAAAACACTTTCTGCCGGAACGGCGCGTGCTGTTAAGTCCGGCGGTACTACTGTTATTGATGGTGGAACATTTGAAGCTGATGCCGCCACAAGCAGTTCTGTGGCTATTGCTGTACATAGCGGGAAGACAACAGTTTCGGGCGTTACAATGACAGCATACGCAAATACAGATGCTAATGCGGTGTATGTTCCTGCAACCGTTTCTGAATATTCATTGTTCGATTATGCCGGTGAAGTGGAACTTAATAACTGCGTGGCAACAGTTGTGACCCGCACAGCCGAGAACGCTCGCGGTGTATATGTTAATTCTACAACTCGCACCTATACCCTTGCTCAGTTTAACACAGCCAAAGAAGCCAATAATTCAACCTACAAAACCTATGGCGACTATTGGCAGGTAGGTACAAAAGCCATTTCAGGCAAAGCAACTATAAACGGCGGTTCATATACCGTCAAGTCTGCCACAAAGAATGCCTATGGTGTTCTTTTAACCACTAATGCTTTGTCAACAGATGGTACGGCAAAGGCCGATGGCGAGATAATAGCACGAAACGCTACTTTCAATGTTCAGACCTTAAATGGGGCTACAGCTTATGGCATTCAGGCAGGAGGTAAAGCGACTGTCGATGGTTGTAATTTGACGGTTACAGCATCCACATCTGATGCCCGTGGGGTATATAGCCTTGACGAGAAAACAATAGTCAAAAATTCAACAATAACCACAACTACATCCACTTCGGGTTCGTATGGTACTATAGGTTCAGCAGTAGTGGCAAGTAATGGTGTTGAAAGAGTGGCGGACTTTGAACTTAGCGGGAACACTATAAGTTCTACCGCAGGGACAGAAACCGCTTACGCTATATATATGACAGGAGTATCAGGTGGTCCATACGCAACAGACTATTTTACAGGGAGTATGGCTCTTGCGGCAACGGCTGTGGTTAATAGTGGAACATACTCCGCCAATGCTTCAACTAAGACCGCATATGCAGCATGTGTCGCAGATCCGATCGTAAAAAATGAAGCTGTTGCTACTCCTACCTTAATCATCAATGGTGGTAAGTTCAAAGGTACAGCCGGAGCAGATCCCTTTGCCGATGTTAGTGTCAATGGTGAACCGGGATACTTTGTTCTCAATGGTGGCTACTATGTGAAAGACGAAAACCTCGACAAGAAACTTGGTGAAGGCATGAACAAGGTCGCAACGAAAGAAGGAACGCCAGAGCGAACAGCCGGCTACAATTGGCGCGTAACCGACAATATGACAGGTGAAATTGTCTGCAAAGTATATGAGGGCACGACGCTGAAACAATCATATCAATCACTTGAGGAGGCTCTGGCTTATGTCAATCTGCCAGATAATAGCAGCAAAACTCAAGTGATAGTGATGTGTGGAAACTACACCCTCTCCAAGGGCGACTACGTGCTGCCGGCCAATACGACACTGCTCATACCATATAAGTCAGATCAAACAACAATTATAGGCACCGGAGGACAATCGAAAGGTCCATCCAAAAATACGGAGACGTATGAGGCACCAACGCCGCTGTATAAATTGACATTTGAGAGTGGCGTTAATATGACGGTAAAGGGCACAATAGAGGCAAGTGCTGTAACCTATATGTCCAACCAGGGTTTACTTACTCATGGTACCGGTGTCGTAAGCGGCTCGTATGGATGGCTGTATCTCGCGGAAGGCTCGCATATGGATCTCGAAAGTACCGCCAAACTCATAGCATGGGGATTCGTAACCGGTAAGGGGGAAATTAATGCAAAGAGCGGTTCAAAGATCTACGAAGATTTCCAGATAGGCGACTGGCGTGGTGGTACGGTTGAGAGTGACGTGGTTGGTAATAAAAATGGATTGGATTCAAAAAGTGTGTTTGTTATCACTCACTATTACTACCAGAATATAGAATGTCCTATAACCTATCGTCCGGGTGCTACCGCTTATGGATGGGGAGGTACATATATGTACAACAACTCATTTATTACAATTGAACAGGTTGTACCGCTCAACTCACCTGTCGCTATGGTTGGTACTTCGGATGCTATGTTTTGTATGAGTTCCGCCACTTCGGGTGATGATACATGGGTGCGCAAAGAATATGACCCCGAAACGGATTACGTGAATTGGACGCTTAATTCCGGTGCTTCGCTTGGCAGCATCAGGATACAGTTGAATTTGCCTATTGTGGGTAAGATGGATGTTATTTCATCAGAGTATGTTTTGCCTATCACGAGTAATTTCAATATTGTTGCCAACTATGGAGATGTAAGTCTGAGTAATCATGTATGTTTCATCCCGGGTTCAAAACTCACAATCAAGAAAGAGGCGACGGTTATCATCCCTTCCAGACAGTGTGCGTTCTTCTATGATCAGGTTGATTGGTCAAGTTATAGCGGATATTGGTTCTATCCGGGTTATTCCCCTTCATGGAAAAAGAATCCGCGTTTGGTATTAGGATCTAATAGCTCCGTCAAGATGCCGGATGCGGAAGTACTCGTAGAAGGCACGTTGGACATACGCGGAGCTGCATACACAACAGCCGGAGGCGCGAACATTCATTCCACGCGAGAAAATGCAGGCCGGGTTAAATTTACTGCCGCTGCGCCTGCTTCTACATCTGCCGTGGCATCTAACCAAAACAAAAATCAAAGTTCAACACTATTCCAAATGATAGGTGGAGGCCCGGACTATGAAGGCAAAGCACTAACTTCAGCCAAGTTGAAAAACGAAGATGGCGAATATACGCCAACAACCGGTACGGCTGCCGGGGATATCTATGCATATATGGAAGATCCGGCAGATGGTGTATTCCGTTGGTTAAGCGTACGAGATAATGGATGCTTTACGAAAATCAAAGGCGCAAGCACAAAAGAGTATATCCACCCGTCTGATTGGGTAGCCGTACAAGCTAATGCGAACGGAGATCATGCTTACCATAGTGAAGTTGGCACGCGTATGTTCGTCAATACGGAAGCCCCCGACACTTTATCAAGTTGTGTATGGTGGGAAGTAGATCCAACTCCTGATACTATCGGCGACACAAAGTATTACATTGCTAACAACGAGAACTTTGACAACTTCGGTACGTACTACTACTGGGACAGTATCACTTCCTATTGGAAGCCCAAGAAGATTACTGTGACATGGAAGAACTACGATGGTTCTACGTTGAAGAACGGTACGTATGGTGACGAGTATAATTTCAATACCTCGCCGCAGTTCTATGGTACTAACCCGACAAAAACCAATACGACTGTAGAGAAATACGACTGGATCGGCTGGCGCGATGAGGAGGGCAATATCTACGACAAGAACGCCACCCTGCCACGGGCGAAAAGCAACGTGACCTACACGGCGTATTTCAACACCACCAAGTACCAATACACCATCACCTTCAAGAACGATGACAACTCCGACCTCTGGGCTGGATTGGTGGATGCCGGTACGACAGGCGCAGAACTGCAAGCACTGTTTAAGCAGAAATACAACGAGAAGACCGGCAGCACCGTACCTCAGAAAGCCCCGACGGTGGACGAGGTATTTACCTTCACCGGTTGGAACACCGCTCTCGCAACTGTTACCGCAGCGGCTACTTATACCGCAAAATATAGTAGATCTCCTCGTCAATACCATGTTACGTTCTATAACTATGACGCTGTGTCGGTATTGTATGAGGCAGACGTGGACTATGACACCGCCCCGACTTACAGCGGCGTAACGCCGTTCCGTGCGAACACCTCAGCTTACTCATACAACTGGACGGGTTGGCAACAAGGCTCTAATACTTACAGCAAAACAGCCGAACTGCCGGTAGTGAAGGGCGATATATCGTATATCGCTACCTTCGAGCAGACAGAGCTGAAATACCAAGTTCTCTTCAAACGTCAAGACGGTTCGATTATCGATGCGCCGTTCTTCTCCTACGAAGATACACCGGATGACTTCCCTGCTAATCCGACTTTGGCTTCGACCGTCAGCACCGACTATACCTTCGATCATTGGGATCCGGCTACATTGACTCCCGTGACGGAAGATGGTAAGGTCTATACGGCATACTTCTCCGAGAAGCCGCGTCAGTACACCGCGCATTTCGTCAACTATAACGGAGTGTCGCTCAATGCAGACAAGACCATAGATTATAATACGGTACCCGCGTACACGGGCGCAACACCGTTCAAACCCAACGACGCCCGTAACTCCTACGTGTTCAGCGGTTGGGCATGGACTGCCGGTGACGGATGGGAAGCAGGCTCAATCGCCGCAGGCGAAGCTTTCCCTGCTATCAAGGGCAACATCACTTTCACCGCGCAATTTACCCCGACACTCCTCCAGCTCGATGCCGGATTCTATGTCGATATCGTCGATGTGAATAATAGCGAGAAGACCTTGAAACTGAACGTCTCCGGAACGGAGTGGGTAACTGCCGGGTGGCCGTATGAGGTGAACGGTACTGTTTACTATCGTGACCAAGCAAAGGCAACAGCCGTAGGTTCGGATAAGTATCGTGCAACTGATCGTACACTGACGATTCCGTATACCGGCGAACCGGGTGAGAACTTTACCGTGACGATCCGAAATGCTTCGTCTACATTGGTAAGTAAGCATACGTATATCATCCCGCAAGAGATTAAGTCGGCCACTACGCTGACGACTGATCAGACGGCTCCGATCTTCGTGAAGGGCGCTACGCTGACGGTTAACGCTGATATCGAGGCAACGAATATCTATGTGGGCCATGATGCGAAATTGGTTATCAATAGCGGCGTAACGCTGACTGCCGACTCTCTCTTCTTGCGTACCAAGCCGGAGAGTGCTGCGGAACTGGTAATCAACGAATCAGGAGCAGTTTCCGGTTCGACAAAGGTGCTCTACACGCGAATCATCTTGTCTAAGTCCGGTTACTTCCAGTTCGGTTTGCCGCTGTCGTGCCCGATTAGCGCCGTTCGCTTGTCCAATGGTAAAACGGTTGGTTACAAGAGCGGTACCGGATGGATCTTACGTTATTACGATGAGGACAAACGTGCTACAACCGGTCCTGGTGATAACTGGGCAACGTTGGATGCTGCTGCATCTATAGCAGCCGGTCGCGGATACGAGATGTACTCCGGCGTGGATTATTATCGTGAGTTCTACTTCCCGGTTGATCTGAGTCAAATGACGAACATTGTACATGTGGATTATACGGCGGGTGAGCAACCGACCAACAACGGATGGAATGTGCTCGTATCGCCGCTCACGCATACGTTTACCAATACCCCGCAACCGGAAGGCATGAAGATCAGTTGGATGCAGTTAGACGGTTCGTTCTTGCAAGAGCCGTTGACAACCGTAGCTCCGGCTATGACCTTCGCATACCAGGCTGTTAAAGAAGGATCGCTCGTATTCGATGGTTCGAACGTGACAGTTCCGACCTTGGCTCCGCGCCGTGTAGCGGCAGTAGAAGAGGCTACGCGTATCCAATGGATGCATCTGGATATCAAGGATGCGAATGGATTAGGCGACCAGACCAGCATCTATAGCCATCCGACGCGCTACGACCAGACCTTCAAGATGGGTGTCGACGAGGAGAAACAGTCGCTCACTGCCTCGCGCGCGTTACTATATAGTACGCACGCGTATGGAGAGATGGCCTTCGCTGGTGTGGCTGACGAACTGCTTGAGCAAGGAGTAGCCCTGACGGTTTATAGCCCGAAGACGCAAGAGTTGACGATATCGATGCGGGAGAACGAGTGGCTTGACCGTATGGCCTTCGTATGGCTCATTGATAAGGCTACCGGAGCGCAGATTGACCTGCTTGAATCGGATTATAGCTTCAGTGCTGAGGCTGGTACTACGGCCGGACGATTCTTCCTCATGGGCGCCTTCTTTGCGCCGCAGATTACGACCGACAATGGTACGGTTCAAGGCGACGATGAAGACATCAAAGCAAAGAAGTTCATTTATAAGGATAAGATGTATATCCAAATTAACGGAGTCATCTATGATGCTACCGGTAAATTGGTAAAATTAATAAGGTATTAGAAAGGTATTAGTTTAGTTTTTAGCCTGTGAAGGTAAAATAGAGATCGGTAATGGATAGTAATGTTCAAACCCCTAAAAGTAGGGCAGTTTTGGTAGGGCTGTGTGCGGTAGCATTGTTCCTATGGACAGTAGCCGTATACGTCACCTACCAAGACGCAAAAATGGCGCGATATAACGTGTCAATCAAACCCGGAGCGGTGAACTACGGGACGCACTCGACGGTAACTATGCCGCCTGTGATGCGCACTTCGTATCGTCACTCAACCCCGATGATTTCGGGCGATGTCGTGCGTGCCTATGCGCATACCGGTCATGCGACGATGCCTATGGCATCCAACGGCTCGAGTTCGGGCTTCCGCATCCATACTACGTCATCTGCTTCCGTGCATTCGATCGGAGGCGGCGGAAGTGCCGGAGGCGGAGGCATGATGAGTTCTATCGGTGGCTCTTCCTCGCGCGGAATCCGCAATAGCGGAGGCTCGGTATCCATGCCGACGCTGGCGCTGAATACTTCGATATCTTCATCGCGTACGAGTACCGCTGAGGCATATACTTCTGTCGCCGCCGGTCCTAAACGCGTTAAACCGACCGATCCGGGTGATGAAGAAGGCGAATGGCGAGATGGAGGAGAAGGCGATTGGTGGTATTATGATGAGGACGAATGGCGTCAGCCTAATATAGGTGAGACGCGATATGATCCCTTCTTGGACTGCACCGTTGTATGGAACGGTTCGGCATGGGTGAAACAGAGCGAGTATGACCCGGGTGTTCCTGTGGGTGCTACGCCGTGGATATTGATGCTGTTGCTCGCTGGAGCGTATGCGTTGTACGTGCGAATTAAATCGAGAAAATATACGAATCAATAATGCGTATGAAACGAATCAATCTATTGATGATGCTGGTGATTGCTGCGATGGGGCTCCATGCGGCTAATCCGGGCGATGCATGTCGCGTCGCAATTCCGTTGACGAAGGATTTCTCGGATACGATCCGTAAGGCCGGAACTGAGAAATGGTATTCGGCTACCACGTTTGATCTGCCTTTGGCGGTCGCGTTTGTGCCGGATAATGGAGAGAGCTGCCCCGCGCCGGAGGTGGAGATGGACTTTAGCTGTATCTCCGGATACTACGAGGATAGTATCCTTTGTAGCCTCTTCTGCAAGACAAGCGGTGGTAGTGGTCTCGATTTTAACTTGCCCTATAAGCAAACGCTTACCAAGGGGACAAAGGACGGGAAGTTCGCTTATACGCTTTCCTTGGGTGAGCGTTATCGCGACCTCTTGCTTAGCGTCGGTATCAGCTATAGCGTCACCGTATATGTGAAGGTGAAGTACCAATGCACCGGTGTGCTGACCTTGTTGCCGGATGCTTTTACCGATTGTATGGATGGAGCGAAGTTCATGCGTATTGGCGATACGGTGCAAGTTGTGGTGAAGGATAAAAATCGTCATGTCATCGTGCCTTACGTGCAATGGCAGGAGGATACTATCATTTATTCGTGGACCGGCACGCAGCCTTGCCAATTATCCGTAGCTAACACCTGTGATTTTGACCCGACAGATAATTCGGATGGCAATATTATTCAATTTAAAACCATTCAGCCGAACGATACGATTAAGACCATGGCAACCTATATCTATGATTGGGTGCATAATCCCGCTTTCCCCAATAAGGCAGGTATGTATTATGCGAAATTCTATAGCGATGCGCCGGGCGTGTTGAAGGTTACCAAAGCCGAGCAGGCTCTTCCTGAAGGGAATGCTACTCTGCTCCGTTATGATAGAACCTATGCTTTGGATGCAAATTCGGAAGAGGTGTTTGCCATCCCTCGTTCGTGGACCCGAGATGTGCAATTTTCGACGCCTACGGCGCATTTGTTCACTATGATGATCGCTACTTCGGCCTCCTTTGACGATGCGGTGATTCTGAAGAAATATGCTTTTGAGAAAACCGCTAACGGACGATGGATTGGAATACTCGGTTCGGAACTGAAGACGTTCTGGAACCAACTGCCGAATGATAAGCATTATCTTTATATCCGCTTCGTTTGTACGGAAGCTACGACAGTTATGCCGGAGCTATGGGCAGTCTCTGCGTGCTATACGAATACGAAAGACCGCGTCTTAGTACCCGGTACTACAAGGACTATTAGCAAAGCCTCTTATGACGTATATCGTTTGTCGTATGCAGACTGGGTAGGCGGCGATATGACGATTACCTTCTCGCTTAATAGAAACTGCGAAGTGTATATCGCAGATACTTGTGGTATGAATAAGAGTAAGCCCGATGCCCCTTACTGGTTAAAAAAAGGCATCGCGAAAAGCACCGCTCCGCTCGTAATCGGCGCAAACGAGATAGCTTCATGGAACGATAAAATCAACGAAGAAGGTTGTTTCTATGCTATGCTCTATGCGAACGTAAATGGTACCCGCAAGGTGACCCTGTCTACTAATGCGCCTGCTGAGAAGGATCCTGTTTATCCCGCATCGACGATTGCGGTGGTATGCGATGGAGGCAAAATAGTGGTCAATGTGAGCGAAGCGCAGACGATAACCGTCATCGACGAATCGGGCGCGGAGAAGGCCAAATGGGATGCTGAACCCGGTACGCCGCACGAGCTCAATTTGACCCCTGGAAACTACACTTTAGCGAGCGAAAAGGAGAAAATTTCGCTAAAATTGTAGAAAAATTGATAGAAATGCATAAATAATTTGGAGGTACGAAAAATTTTTTGTACCTTTGTCGCCAATTTTTGTTGTGCACGTATGTGTGTAATATGCGCACGCTGCGTGTGAAGAAGAGAAACGTGAAAGAAAGTTTTCAAAATAGTATCCGTTTGCTGGTGGCCCTGCTGATGATGGCGGGGGCGCTTTCGGTATATGCTTATGATCCTGCCGGTACGACGGCGGACCGAGCTACGCGTATCGTGAAGCCTACTATCTTGACCGTCCAGAGCGGAAGCAATTATGTACGTATCGAGCCGGATCATCTGCCGGCTACGATCGTCTATATGTCCGATGATATGTTTGCTCCGATTCCGGCGGCCCTGATGATGAGCGATACGCTGCAGGCTGAGCGCTTGTTCGAGGATTGCCGTATGGGTTGGAAATGGACCATCGGCGAAGAAGAGAATGCCGCGATTGTGGAGATCAAGGCTCACGAGAGCGCGATGATTGATGTCAATCCCTATGTGTGCCAAGTGACGCACAGCGATACGACGGCTATGGTTTGCAAGGGTATCGAGTGGAATGGGGCGTGGATCGAGGAGGACGGTGATTATGAGAAGGTGCTCATCAATGCCGCCGGTTGCGATTCCGTTCGTACGCTGCATCTCACGGTGCTTAAGCCTGTCGATCGTGATACGGTAGCCGAGGCATGGGATAGCCTCTTCTGGCAAAATACCTGGTATCGTATCAGCGGCGAGTATCCCAAGCAGATGGAGGACGCGCATCATTGCGAATATACCTATACGCTGAACTTGGCGATTCATACTACCTATCGCGATACGACGCGTGCCGAGGGATGTGAGGTCGTTACGTTCGAGAAGAAAGAGTACGCTGCGGAGGGCATCTATGAGTTAGATACCACGATCCTCCCGAGCGCCGATCGTACCATCCGATATGTGCAAGTCATCTTGGGCAAATGTCCGAAGGATACTACAATCTATTTCTGCGCCGGCCAGAACACCGAGCATATCCAGTATGGCGCGGATGGCTCTATTCTCCGCTATCGTCAATATAATTACACCTCTCCGGCGGATTGGAATTATATGGAGGGTGTGATCCTTGATACGGAGGAGGGACGTACTTTGGTGGATCTGAACCGCGCTGAGGATAACCTCTATAGCTATTATGTAGCCCAGATGACGCCGGTGAAGAGCATCGTTTGGTCTTTCCGCGCGGCGGACGAATCGAGCTATCGCGTGGTGGAGGCTGAGCAAGAACCGCAATGGTTCGGGGCTGGAGAGATGGCGCTCGTGGTACGATTCCTTTGCGGACAGGCTTACTACGGCGGTTTCTCGACCAATACGCAAGACCTGCCGATGAATCAGACCGAGACGCAAGGACGTAAAATCCTGATGAACGGACAAATCGTCATTCTGCGTAATGGCGTACGATATACAATTTTAGGTACAAAAATAGATTAAAACTTACTCATGAAAACAAGATTATTCATACTGCCAATGCTACTTGTGGCAGTAAGCGCGATAGCCAAAGAAGGCAATCCGCCGACGAGCGATACCACTTCCTGCGAATGGCAGAAATGGTATTATGATGCCCCGGATTTCTTCTGCGAATGTGAGTATAACTCCATCGCATTCTCCTTCCCGGTAGATACTATCATCTCCGACACCACATGGTGGACCGCTACGGTGGACGACATGCGCAAAGGTATTTCCGCTTATTGGTTCGCAGATTGCTCTGTGACGATGGAGATATATGCGCTCTGCGTAAGCAATACGCCGACAATTGTGCAGAAGGTGGGAAAAGATAAGATGTGCGAGATGGACGTGGCGGAGATCAATAAGAAACTGGAGGAGATGGAGAACTTATCCTTCCTCACTGCTCTGACCCCGCATATCCGCGTTTATCCGAATAAAGTTGGCGGATCGGGACATGTCTATTGCTATCCGTATAACCAAGGTCCGCATTCGACCTGTGAAAACCCGCTCCCGTTGATTCCCGGTATGACCTATGTATGCGACAAGGCGGAGAATGTATATCGTCTTGAGGCTGCAAAGATGCCTTCCTCGGGCAACACGTTTGTCGTTTGGAAGCAAAAAAAGAACGAGCCGGCGGAAGTATGGTTGACCATTGATGAATGCGAGGGAGAAGAAGTGGGTCGCGCTACCTTGTCCGATTCGCTGCATGTATTCCAACCCAATGCCGAGATGATAAAGGAGGCCAAGACAAGCAAACGGACCTTGTGGCTGCATGTCAAACATGACGAAGGTATCGTAGGACGTATGGAGTACTACCTGAATCCCAAAGTGGAGGAGTCCGGCTCCTCTGTATCTCGGACTACGTGTCTTGGCAAGACGCAGACGTTTAACCAGCGCATCTATAGTATCGACACTACCTTTGTTGATACGGTTCGCATCGGTATCGATACGCTGCAGACCACGCCGGTGACCTTCGTCTTTACCGAACCGACCATCATTTATGATACGCTTCGGGTAGATCCGGCTACGCTCAGCAGAGGGTATCGCCATACGGCAACGGGTGTCGTGCTCTTCGAATACGGAGACACCCTCATTGATGTGGTAAAGACCAATACCTGCACCAAGCGATATCTGGTTACCGTCCTGAATCCGGAAGGTCTTGAGACGGTGAGCAAAGCGCGCAAAGCACGTAAAATCATAGAGAATGGGCAACTCTTCATCCTTTTGGATGATCGCAAATACAATGTCTTAGGACAACCCATAAACAGAAAATAAACAAACAACGTTAATATTAACAAAAATCAATCAATCACATGAAGAAGTTTTTCTTACTTATCATGGCATCGATGATGGCTGTCTCTATGATGGCTGTTGGAACGGGCGATGGTAGTTCAAAGGCAAACGCTATTGAATTTGATTGGGACAAGGCTAACCCCCACGCAGCTGGTACCAAATGGTACCACGTTGACTTGACTCCCCTCTATCAGGAGGAGAACCCCTCGTTGACGCTGTATGTGACCAACCCGAGTCGTGACAAATCAATAGAAGTTAGCATGACGGCTACTGTGGCCGGTGAGACGGAGACGAAGCATTACACCCTTTCCCCTCACGAGCGCCAGATTTATTCTGCGAATGCAACGATGCTTGTTCAACTGCATCAGAAGGAGATTTATCTCACGCTGACCACGGATGGTGAAGTGCTCCTGAGTGCTAAGGTATTCGAGGCTTCGGATCTCGATGAGACCTGCAAAAACGCTAAGGAGCTCAAGTGGGACACTGAGATGACCCAAACCGAGGGTTATGCCGCTTGGTGGAAAGTGGATTTGAGAGGCATCAAAGACACGGTTAACTACCCCACGAAAGATGCGTGCGTAACCATCACCAACACTGGTACGAAAACGGTGAACCTGAAGACCGGTCAGTCGCTTGACTGTCCTTCGTCCGGTTTGACCAAGCGTAACTACACCCTCGATGCAGGAGAGTCTATCGTAGACACTATCCCGCAAAGCATGATCTTGAGCGTATATCCGGATGAGCTCTATTTCAGCATTGAGAACCTCGAGGCTCCGGTGAAGATGAAGGTCGAGATGGTAGAGCGTCCTATTGTTCCGGTTATCTCCGACACAGAGACTTTCCAGGAACTCCACGTAACCGACACGATCGAGCCGCTGGCTGCTAAGACCTACTATCGTATCAAGGTAGCTGACATGGATTCGATGGCTAAGTATGAGCCGGAATTCACCTATCGTAACGTAGGTACTACTCCCGCGAAAGTAACCATCAAGATGGCATTCGAAGTTCCGGCTTACAGTACCTCCAATACAACCTATGAATTGGCACCGGGTGAAGAGCAAATCGTAGTTTACAAGAAGAACATGCTTGATGGTATGCAAGGTGCAGAGTACATCTACCTGCTGACCGAAGTTACCGGAGACGTGAACTTCTACGGCCGTTTCAAACACGTACGTGAAGGTAAGGCTTGTAAGACCAATATCGACTTCAACTGGGAGACCGGTCATACGCAAGAGGCTCGTACCACTCAGTGGTATGCCATCAACGTAGCGGATGCACGCGATGACATCCGAGATATCGTTGTTCACCTGATCAACCAAGGTACGGATGCCGCTTCGGTAAAAGCATCGCTGGCATTCTCTTGCCCGTATATCGACGTGCAGGAGCTGACTCGTACGATTGCTGCAGATGGTCAAGAGTTTACTCGTACCCTCGGCTATTCGATGTATTCGATGTTGACCGATACCGTTTGGCTCGGTCTGGAGACCAGCGAGGATCTGAAGTTCTGGGCTACCACCAAGCCGGCGCAAACCAATGAGCCGGATAAAGCCTGCGAGAAAGCCGAGATCTTCAACTGGGATGACGGTGTAGTACTGAAGAAGGATACTACCGTATGGTATAAGATCAATATGGAGGAAGTACGCGAGAAAGCCGCTAAGTTCCCGACTGTATTTGTTCAAAACCTCAGCACCGATGCAGCTGCGAACATCACCGCAGAGTTGTCGGTAGAGTGTCCGGATTTGATTGAGAACCAGAAACGTTCTACTACGATTGCTGCGAACGGTATTTATACCAAGCAGTTGTCGCGTAACTTGTTCGAGAATATCGTTCAGGACGAGATCTATCTCTGCGTTCGTTCTACGCAAGACATCTCTATTCAGATTCGTCTGACCGAAGAGGCTGCCGGTGCAAGCTGCTCATCCGCAATCCCATTCAACTGGGTTTCCGGTAATACCCAGGCTGCGAACGCAAACCTCTGGTATGTAGTTGATCTGCAACCGATTATCGAGAGCGGTGAAGACCTGAAGTTACACCTGCAGAACCGCGATAACGCGGAGTGCACCGGTTTTATTCAAGTGGCTTATAACTGTCCGCTGGAGGATGCAACTACGTTGCAGAACTATAAGTTGGCTGCCAATGCACAGAAGGATGCTACCATCCGCAACTCTGCCATCGAGTCAATGACCGATGGTGTGGTTTATGTAAACATCCAGGGATCTACTTCCCTCCGCTTCTGGGCCGATAAGATCACTCCGAATCTGTTCGATACGATCTATGCTTCGGAAATCGACCATATCGATACCCTCTACTGGGATAGCATCTATACCCAGACGAAGGATACCGCATGGTATATCATTCCGCAATCGCAAATCGATTACGTTCGTAATATCGAAGAGAAAGTGACGCCGGTAGCTCACTTGATCGATGCTTCTAATTCGGCAAAGACCATCACGGCTGAGGCTGCATTTGCATTCCCGATCAACAAGACGATGATGTCTAAGACGAAAGAATTGAAAGCTAATCAACACTTCTCCGATACCATTCCTGTAGGAACGTTCGACCAAGTGCTGAAGAAAGATTCGATCATCATCCGCGTCATCCGCAAGAGCGGTACCGGTGACTTCCAGTTCGGTGCTAAACTCGTGAAGGCATATAGCGGTAACGATCCGAAGGATGCACGTCCTATTCGTATGAATGCGCTCTATACCCAGTCTCCGAACACCGAGATGTGGTATAAGGTGAAGACGGCTGACCTGAAGAAGGAGAAAGACCTGTACAACAAGGTAATGTACGTGATCGGTAAGAACGCCGGTATGGGGGCTGCGAAAGTGAAAGTAGCCGTTTACGATGGTTACAAAGCGAAATATGAGAAGGAAGATGACCTGCTCATGGATCGCGGCGAGAGAACCTTCAAGAAGGGTGAAACGAAATCGCATAATGTGCCTGCACAGGCTGTTTACGGTATCGGTGATGTAGAACTCTACATCAAGATTCGTACGACGGACTCGCTCGTATTCGAGACGAAGTTCAACGGCGAGTACGCTCCTATCGCTCCGGATGCAGCACAGCAAAAGGCTCAACTCCTCGTTCCGAACGTACAATATACGCTTCCGGGCGACAACCGGCCGCACTGGTATCAAGTATGTATCCCGTATATCCAGAATAACTACATCTACGTAGATGGATCAACGTTGGAGTATGAACTGAATGGTGAAACTACGATCGAAGCTACTGCTACCTTCCAGGATACGATGACCTGCGCAATGCCGGTTCGTAAACGTAAGATCAATAAGAGCGGTACTGGTTCGAAGACGATTCGCGAGTTGATTGACCGCGCTATCACAAGAGCCGGATATAAGTACGATATCTCCAGTACAGCTCCGGAGTATATCGATAGCTTGCTCCACCGCTTCATCACGAAGGATTCTGTTACCCTGTACGTACGCGTTAAATCTAATAGGGATATTACGCTGCGCCTCAATACACCGCAGACTACCGGTGATGCTTGCACCAATGCAATGGCATTCGACTGGGAGCATGGTAATGTGAACCCGGAGGGTAATACCACCTGGTACATGGTTAAATTGGATTCGACCCTCATTCCGGATACCTGTGACCTTCGTCTCCACGTTAAGAACTGGTCGAATGTAGAAGCTTCTGCTACGGCTGGTCTCCGCTTCAAATGCGAAGAGGAGCCGATGGTAACCGTTACAAAGACTGTTCCGGCTAACGATGAGCGCACTCAGGATATCGACCGTGACCTGCTCGATAATATGGGCTGGCCGAGCAATATGCTGATTGAGTACTTCTCTGATCAGTCTACCCATATCTGGATGGAACTCATCCCCAACACCCCGCGTGATACCGTTCGTGATACGGTGATCATCTATGCTTGTCAGGGCGCCGACACCATCGTGGATGGTATCAATCATACGATCGATAGCACCGATGTAACCTCTCTCAAGTGGGAGACCGAATTTGAGTTGAAAGATAATATTAAGGCGGCTATGTACGACTCGATCGTAACCTATGAGGCTGTTGTTCTGATTGATCCGAAGTTCCCGACCTTCGAGGAATTTGCTGACCTGCCGGTTATCAAGCGCGGTAGCGCAATTGATGTAACGGCTGCAGATACATGGCTCAAAACGTATTTGGCTGCGGCTAAGACCGATAAGATCAAGGCAGTTAAGGCGATTGCATGGCAATACAGTACGGATGGCGTTAACTTCGCGGCTGTAGATGCAACCCCGCTTTCGACCGAGCGCGTTAACATCAAGTATGTAGTTGACTTGCAGTGCGACGACCGGTTCGACGATGACCTCTATAAGAATATCGTTCGTGATACTACGTATGTAACCGCATGTAACTCGTACGATTGGGTAATCTCTGCGGCTGAGACCAAAAAGTATATCACGGATACGATTGATTCCGTTGTAATCTTCGCTACCTATCTGGGTGATAGCATTGCTTACCTCAACTTGACGGTAAATAACCCGTTCCAGGCTGACCTTGAGTTGGTTCATAAGTTCGGTAATCGTCTGTTGATGGTCAACCGTAACGACATCAACTCTATCCCGGGTTGGGAGAATATCCTTGACTCGCTCGATAATGGTGCAGGTTATGTAAAGTGGTATAAAGAGGCTACTCCGGCCGACGAACTCGTAGGTACCGGATACTACTACACCTTGGCAAGCGGCGAACCGCTGCCGGCAGGTGATACCTACTATGCTGTTCTCGACATCCCGGCTACCACAGGTACTTGTGGTCTGAAGGGTGAGACTGAGCACTATACCATCCCTGTTGGTGCAGGCGCACCGGCTCTCATGCCGTCGCTCGCTAAACCGAGTGAGAATATCCAGATCATCAACCTTAATCCGGAGGTAGAAACGACCATTCGTCTCTATACTTCTGAAGGTCTGCTCCAAGCTACCTACCGTGTAGCTGGTCAAGAGACCTATACGATTAAGGCTGCTGAGGCTCGTGGATTCTACATGGTAGAACTCAGCAACGACGAGATACAGTCAACCTTACGTTACATTGTTAAATAAGAATAGGAGGTAGCACAATGAAAACTATTAAATCAATTCTAGTTGTAGCCACCCTGATCTGCGCAACCGCTGTTTCGACTATGTCGGCTCAGCAGGCACAGCCAAAGCAACATACTTGGAAAGTGGCTAAAGGCGACTCCGTTATGATTAAACCTGAGTGTCAGCAATACCTCACGGGTGAGAAACCATCCGTTTGGGTATATGACAAAGTACATACGGTACGTCAGTTAGGTTCGAAGCGCTTCCCCGAAGGTGTTCTTCTGATGAATATCTATTCTTGGATTTGCGAAGAGTGCTTAGTTCCTGTTCATCCACGTGAGGCGCAACCTGAGCAACCCGCTGAGGAGCAAGTTGAGACTACTCCGGCAGAAGGTACACCGGCTGAGACCTCTCCGGCTCAAAAACCGGCTGAGGAGACTCCGGCGGTAGAGCAACCGCAAGAAGAGCGTGAGCTCGTAGACTTCGATGCAGTTACTGCTGAATCCGCTAAGGGTGACTCCGTTAAATCGAAACAGAAATTCGGCGGTAAGTACGATCGCTTCACGATTGGTCTCCGCGGCGGTGCTTCGTCCTTGATGCACCAAGCCGACAAGGGTAGCTGGACCTGCGGTGGTGATGTGGTATTGGATCTCCAATATGCGCATTACTGGACCAAGGATGGTCGTCCTGTAGATCTCGGTTTGATCGTAGGCCTCGGCGTCGGTTATATGCAGAGTGGTCTGAAAGTGGACAACGATTGTACGTCCTTCACCAAGAGTGGTGTAGACTATACCGTGTTCGCTTCGAATATCAAAGAGACCGACCATCAGTTGCAACTCGAGGTACCGTTGATGTTCTCCTTGATTTCGGAGACGGGAGTATTCTTCAACATCGGTCCGAAGTTCATGATTCCGGTTTATAGCCCGTACAAGCAGACTGTAGACCAGAACAATACGCATATCACTGCGTACTTCCCGAATGAAGGTATCACCGTTACCGACGAGACTGTAACCGGTAAGTATACCGGTCAGCAACCGACTGCTAAGAACGGCATTCAGTTCAATATCAACCTGATGTTGACGGCTGAGATTGGTTACGAGTGGGTTCTGAAGAGCGGTAACTCGTTCGGTCTGGGTGCATATGCAAACTACAGTGTATTCAATACCTTCAAGAATACCACCAGCACGGAAGGTCTGTTTGACTTAACAGCTCCGACCGAGACTTCGGCGGCTATTCTGGATGTTCAATCCGCTACGAAGACTTATGCTGACAAGCTTGGTTACTTCGATGCAGGTTTGAAGTTGGCTTACCACTTCAACTTCCCGAAAAAGCGTCAGAACAAGGATTCGCAGTTGTTGAACGGCAAGAAGGCGAATAAGAAAGACGGAGCTCCGCGCGAGTAAGCATATGACGATACTGTGTATCGAAACTAGTACATCGGTTTGTTCGGCTGCTGTCTGCAAAGACGGCATGCCGATCAAGCAATGTATTTGCCGAGAAGGTAGCAACCATGCCCGGTTGCTACCTCGCTATATAGAGGAATTGCTCTCGTTTGCGCGGGAGCAAGTCCTCGTTATAGACGCGGTGGCCCTCAGTGAAGGCCCCGGCAGTTATACCGGATTGCGTATCGGCACCAGTACTGCAAAAGGCTTATGCTACGGACTGAATGTCCCCCTCATCCCTGTTCCTACACTGCAGGTGTTATGCGAAGCCGCTAAAGAGCAATCACCAATCACCAATCACCAACCTTCCATCCTTCTCCCGATGATCGATGCGCGGAGAATGGAAGTATATACGGTGATTAATGGCGAAACAAAGGCCATAGTGGTAGAGAATGAAGAATCAATCACCAATCACCAATCACCAATCACCAATGACACCACGGTGTATTACTTTGGAGATGGTGCGGCGAAATGCGCGAATGTCTTCACTCAACCCAACTGGCACTTTATCCCCGATATCGTACCTCAGGCGCAATTCATGGGGGCGATAGTCGAAAGTCGAAAGTTGAAAGTAGAAAGTCCAAAGATGATAAGCGGGGCGGAACTGGCGTACTACGAGCCTTTCTATCTGAAGGAGTTTATCGCCGCGCCGAGTCATGTAAAAGGTTTAAATTAGAAAGAACCGGAGTCTAACCCTGCGTACTGGTCGCGATGAGGTCGCGGGATGGTCGCGGGAATGGAGGCTAAATATGCTCATATTACACAAACATATTCAAGTATCACGGTTAATCATTTTGGTATTAGCCGTAGCCTCTTTTATCTCTTGCTCTACCCAGAAAAACACATGGGCGACCCGGTCGTTCCATCAGACGAAAGTCAAATATAATATTCTCTATAACGGCAACATCGCGTACGACGAAGGCCTGAAGGCCATCCGCGATGCCAACACGGATGACTACAGCCGCGTGCTGTACCTCTATCCGGTATCTAACCATACTGCGGCGCAGGCTGCGACCTCGCAGATGGACAAAACCATCGAGAAATGCCGTAAATGTATTAAGTTGCATTCCATCAAAACGAAACCGAAACGTGACCCGAAAAAGGCCAACGATCCCAAATATAAAATATGGTTGCAATCCGAGGAATTCAATGCCAATATGTCGCTCGCATGGATGAGACTCGGTGAAGCAGAGTTTCATAAAGCCGATTTCTTAGGCGCTGTCAGCACCTTCAATTATATCATCAATCATTATCAGAACGATCCGGATATCATCGCGCAGTGTCAGTTATGGATCGCGCGTGCATATGCCGAGATGGGGTGGCAATACGAAGCAGAAGATATGCTGCAGCGTGTGCGTATCGATGCGTTGAGTCGTAAGCACGCCCGTCTCTATTCGGCTGTGAAAGCCGATGTGTTGCTCAAAGGCGAGCATTACCATGAGGCACTGCCGTTCGTGAAGATCGCTCTGCCTTATGAGAAGCGCAAGATCTATCGTCCGCGCTTTGCATATGTCTTAGCGCAGTTATATGAGCGCGAGAATAATCGTGATGAGGCCATCCAAGCCTATAAGTCTGTCGTGCGCATGGCGCCGACCAATGAGATGGAGTTTAATGCCCGTCTTCGCATGGCTGAATTGGATGGAAAGAATGCGATTCGTCGTCTGAAATCAATGACGCGGCAGTCGAAATACAAAGACCGCTTAGATCAGATTTATGGTGCGATTGGAAATATCTATCTCGCTCAACCCGATACAGCCAAGGCGCTGGAGATGTACGAGAAAGCGATAGCCGAGTCTACGCAGGCCGGTACGTCCAAAGCAGCCGTCCTCCTGCGCGCGGGTGATATATATTTCGAACAACGCGTGTACGCGAAGGCGCAACCCTGTTATCGCGAAGCGGTGACCATCCTGACCGCGGATAATAAGGACTTTGATCGTATTCAAAAGCGCGCGGAGGTACTGGACGAATTGATCGTATCCTATAATCAGGCGCAACTGCAAGACTCCCTGCAGCGGCTGGGACAAATGACCGAAGAAGAGCAACGAGCCATCGTTGATCAGATCATAGCCGACTTGATAGAAGCCGAGAAGAACGACTCCATCAAACAAGCACAGGCCGCACGGGAACTGGCGCTGGACGAGGGACCCCGAAGTGTCAATACGGCGAATATGTTAGGCGGTGGAACCCAGAAAGGTGAGTGGTATTTCTATAATCCCCAACTTATCAAACAGGGACAACAAGAGTGGCGCCGTAGATGGGGGAATCGTCCGTTGGAAGATAACTGGAGACGGCAAAACAAACAAGTGATGATAGAGGATGAGTTGGGCTCTGCACCTTCGGAGGGAATGGATTCTACCATGCTGGGTGCCGATTCTATACCGGCGCGGCAGACCTTCGAAACCGACATCCACAAACCCGAATATTACCTGCAGCAGATTCCCCGTACGGAGCAGGATTATATCGTAAGCGATAGCCTCTGGCGCGAAGCAATGGTATCGCTCTATTATATCTATCGCGATAAATTGGAGGATGAAGAACTGACACAAGAGACGCTGAGGTTGCTGGATGAACGCTTCCCGTTGCATCCGTCTGTGGTAGCTATTCATGAGGATGAACAGCTGCGTGCTTTACGTCATGACGAGAACTATATTGCGAAGATGCGCAAGATGTTAGCGGAGCAAGATTCCCTTTATTCCGCTACTTATACAGCCTATACTAAAGGTGACTATTCCACCGTTAAGACCAATACCAACTATGCGCAAAAGGAGTTCCCGCAGAGTCGACTCATGCCGCGTTTCGTCTTTCTGATGGCGGTTTCCGTTGCGCGTACAGAAGGACAAGAACCCTTCGCTAACGAACTACGTGCGATGGTGGAGAACTATGGTAATACCGAATTGGGAGCCATGGCGAAGGATATGCTGGCGATGATGGGACAAGGTATGGAGAGTCAGAAAGGTGGTGCCAGCGGCAGTCTCGCCGATCGACGCGGAGAGATCGAAGAAGAGCCACAAGATACTACGGTAGCCGAACAGCAATGGAGCGATGATCGAAAACAACCGTCTGTGGTATTGCTTATTCTGCCTACAGCTGAGGAAAAAGCACTCAATGAACTGCAGTACGAAGTGGCGTTGTTTAACTTCTCGCAGTTCCTGATTCGTGATTTTGACCTGCAGAAGATGCCCGTTTGGGGAGATGGATGTGCGCTGCGCGTGAGCGGTTTCGCCGATCTCGACGAAGCAGAGTGGTGGATGGACCTTATCCAAAAGAACCCGGACATGCAGCCCGTCTTGCAAGGCATACAATTAAAGGCAGTTACCGAAGTAAACCTGCCTTTGTTGAAGTAGTCGGGAAGTAAAGCGTGCCATTCTTCCCAACAAAAAATGGAACCCGCAAGGATTCCATTTGTCGGGAAGACGTGATTCGAACACGCGACCTCCGGTCCCCCAGACCGTTGCGCTACCGGGCTGCGCCACTTCCCGTCTTTCGATTTTTCGAAAGCGGGTGCAAAATTACTACAAAATAATCAAATATGCAAGATTTTATAGAAAAAAGTAAAAAAAAATTATATTATTTTAGTTTTTAGAGGTAAAATATTGGTGTTTGCACGGTAGTGCGAACGTAATTTCGGGGGTGAGGTTGTCCCCGCAAACGGGAAAACATAGACGGAAAGGGGCTAATCAAGCGGAGTCCGAAAGTACTACATTAATTAAAAATAATGACGAAAAAATTCTATATTGAGACCTATGGCTGCCAAATGAACGTCGCGGATAGCGAAGTCGTTGCAGCTATAATGGAAACCACCGATGCGGAACTGACGGAGCATTGGGAAGATGCCGATATCGTTCTGCTCAATACCTGCTCCATCCGTGATAATGCGGAGCAGAAAGTGGGTGCCCGTCTGCGGGAACTCAAGGCTCATTTGAGAAACAATAAATCTAAAATCTCAAATCTGAAATCTCGAATCGATAATCGCCACCCGATTATCGGTGTCATCGGCTGTATGGCGGAGCGAATGGGTCAGGAACTGATTGATGATTTCGGTGTGGATTTTGTGGCGGGACCGGATGCGTATCTTGACATCCCGAACCTCTTGGCACAGTGCGAACAGGGCCATAAAGCGATGAATGTGGAACTTAGTACCTCCGAGACCTACCGCCATATCATCCCTTCGCGTATCGGTCGCTCCATCAGCGGTTTCGTGAGCATTATGCGCGGATGTAATAACTTCTGCTCCTATTGCGTGGTACCTTATACCCGCGGTCGCGAACGAAGTCGTGATGTGGAGTCCATCCTCAATGAGGTGCGTGACCTCCAAGCGCGTGGATACAAAGAAGTCACCCTCCTCGGTCAGAACGTCAACTCATACCGCTATATCGGTAACCCGTCACCCGTAACCCATAACCTCTCCGAGGTGGACTTCGCGGACCTGCTGGAGATTGTGGCTGAGGCTGTTCCGGATATGCGTATTCGCTTTACGACTTCCCATCCGAAGGATATGTCTGATAAGACGCTCGAAGCCATCAGTCGTCATAAGAACCTCTGTAAGTTCATTCATCTGGCCGTTCAGTCGGGTTCGAATCATATCCTCAAACTGATGAATCGTAAGTACACCCGCGAGTGGTATCTGGAGCGTATTGCTGCCATTCGGCGTATCCTGCCTACGGCAGCCATCAGCACTGATATCTTCTGCGGTTTCCATGACGAGACGCTCGAAGACCATGCTGAGACCCTCTCGCTCATGAGAGAGGTGGGATTTGACTCCGCCTTCATGTTCAAATACTCCGAACGGCCGGGTACCTATGCCCAGAAACACCTGCCCGATAACATTTCCGAGGAAGAGAAAGTGCGTCGTCTCAACGAGATCATCGCCTTACAAAACCAACTCTCACTGGAGTCGAATCAACGGGAGATAGGCAAGACGGTAGAAGTGCTCGTAGAGGGCTTCTCCAAACGCAGCCATGATGATATGTATGGTCGCACCGAGCAATATAAGACCGTGGTCTTCCCCAGAACCGACCAGAAGATAGGCGATATCATCAATGTACGCATAAAAGGAGCCTCTGCTGCTACTTTAAGAGGCGAAATAGTATAAAATTAAAGAAATTTTGCATTTTTTTGCCAAAATGTTTGGTCATTTCAAATAAAAGCAGTACTTTTGCATCGAAAACAAAATTTTCATAGTTAAGGTTTAGGTTTAATGGCGATAGGAGGCTGTGAAGTTTCCTATCGTTTTTAAACAAAATAGAAGAGGCATATGCCTCCTTTTTATATGGCTGAAGAAACGCAAAATACGACTCCGGATTTAACGGATACCGAGGAGGTTCGCAAGGCAATTATTGCGAGCGAGATTTTGAATCGAAAATATTAAATACAAGTATATAGAATGGCAGTAACGTACATGACCGAAGACGGTCTGAAGAAATTAAAAGAGGAGCTCCACGAATTGGAGACGGTAGAGCGCCCACGTGTGATTGCCGCGATAGCAGAAGCGCGTGAGAAGGGCGATTTAAGTGAGAATGCGGAGTATGACGCCGCAAAAGAAGCGCAAGGAGCACTGGAGACGAAGATCGCACAGTTGAAGTTGCGACTCATGGACGCCCGTGTGCTGGACGCTACGGATATCAAAACGGATGAGGTGCAGATCCTTACGAAGGTGCGCGTGAAACAGCGCAATAATGGTCAGGAGAAGACCTTCCAGTTGGTGACCGAAGGAGAAGCCAACTTAGCAGAGGGCAAAATCTCTGTTACCACGCCTATCGCCAAAGGTCTGATGGGTAAGAAAGTAGGTGAGATCGCGCAGGTGCAAGTGCCCGCCGGTATCATCGAGTTTGAAGTATTGGAGATCACTCTCTAAATTACCAATCACCAATCACCAATCACCATTTACCAATTAGTATGACTATCTTTACGCGAATTATCAAAGGCGAGATTCCGAGCTATAAAGTAGCTGAGGATGATAAGAACTATGCCTTCTTGGATATCAATCCGCTGGTGAAAGGTCACACCTTAGTGGTACCTAAGTTAGCGGAGCCGGAAGCCGATTATATCTTCGATCTGACGGACGAGCAACTCAAGAGCCTCATGACCTTTGCCAAGAAAGTGGCGAAAGGTGTCAAGGCCGCTACGGGTTGCAAGCGCGTAGGTGTAGCGGTGCTGGGTATGGAAGTGAACCACGTGCATGTGCATCTGATCCCGATGAATTCGGAGAAAGATATGCTGTGGTCTAATCCGAAACTCTCCCTCCCGGCTGAAGAGATGGCCTTCATCTCCAACTCCATTGCAGAGGCCGTTGAGAAAGCCTAAAAAAAAGAAAGTCCGCCCTCCGCGGACTTTTCTTTTTCAATTACCAATCACCAATTACCAATCACCAGATGGAAACCCTTTCCTCTGGTGCTATGTACATCGGACTTTCTTCCGTAACGTTCCATGCATCGTACCAAGCGTTGATCTGCGGTAGCGCACCGTTTACACGCCAGCGACCCAGCGAGTGAGGATCACTCTTCGTGCGGTTAAGAATCTCTTCCGGACGGATATTACCTGCCCATACGTTCGCGTAAGCCAAGAAGAAACGCTGTGCGGGCGTGAAGCCGTCACGTGTCTGCAGACGCTCTGCTTCGGGCTTTGCTTCCTCGTTCAGACAGAACGCCAAATAGCTCACTTGCAGACCTCCGTGGTCAGCGATGTTTTCACCTAAAGTGAAGGCACCGTTGGCATGTACGCCCGGAGCTACTTCAATGCGATTGAAAGCCTCCTCCATCACTTTCGTGCGCTCATCGAAGGCTTTCTTATCCTCTTCCGTCCACCAGTTAATCATATTTCCATCCTTGTCAAAATGACAGCCCTGATCGTCGAATCCGTGCGTCATCTCGTGACCGATTACCACGCCGATAGCGCCGTAGTTAAACGCATCGTCGGCATTCATATCGAAGAACGGATATTGGAGAATACCGGCGGGGAAACAGATCTCATTGCTGGACGGATTGTAATATGCATTCACCGTTTGCGGCGTCATGTACCATTTGGTTTTGTCCACAGGTTTGCCTAAGTAACTGAGGCTGTACTCTTGCTCGAACTTCGCCGCACGCTGCAGGTTTGCATAATACGTATCCTTCGCATTCACCTCCAGTGCCGTGTAGTCGCGCCATGTATCGGGATAGCCGATCTTAATGGTGAAGGCATTCAGTTTCTCCAAAGCTTTCGCCTTGGTCTCCTCGCTCATCCATTCCAGGTTCTCAATACGGATACCCAGGGCCTTCTGCAGGTTATTTACCAACGCTAACATACGCGCTTTGTTCTCCTCCGGGAAGTACTTGGCCACATACATCTGACCTACTGCTTCGCCCAGCGTACCGTTCACGATACCTACTGCACGTTTCCACAGCGGGCTCGGCTCTTCACGACCGGAGATCACCTTGCCGTAGAAATCAAACGATGCCTGATAAATCTCACTCGTGAGGTACGAAGTAGCCCCGTCGATCACCTGCCAGGTAAAGAGAGTCTTGAGGTCCTCCAGCGGCTCGTCCGCTAACATACGTCCTGCTTCTTGCAGATGAGGAATCTGACCAATAGAAATACTGTCCAGGGTCACGCCTAATGCCTCGAAATACTCGGTCCAGTTCACTTGCGGCACCAGTTCCTGCAGTTCGGCAATACTCATCTTATTGTAGTTGGCGATCGGGTCGCGAAGCTCCACGTTGCTGTAAGCTGCCTTCGCCAAACGCGTCTCCATACGCAATACCGTTTGGGCTTTCTCGGCTCCGTCCTCAAAACCGAAGAGACCGAACAGTTTCTCGATATACGCTACATACGCGTTACGAATAGCTACGGTCTGCTCGTCCTCATCCAGGTAATACTCTTTTTCGCCTAACGAGAAGCCGGATTGATACTCGTTCATGATGTTCATGGCGCTGTTCATCGCATCAGCATCGACATACATCGCCCAGAGGCTGTAGTCCATCGCTGCGCCGAGCGCTTTCGATAATTGAGCACGGTCTTCAATACCTGCGATCTCGGCCAATGTATTGCGAACGGGCTCAATGCCTTCCTGATCACGACGAGCGGTATCCATCGCGAGGTTATACATATCGCCGATCTTCTGCGCGATCGAACCCTGTGGGTGCTTCTTTGCGGCGATCTCTTGAATCAATCCGTTCACCTGCTCCAGGTTGTTTAATCCTAATTTGTCGAACGATCCGAAACGACTGTATTCCGGTGTTAAGGGGTTGGCTGCCATCCAGCCGCCGCAGGCGAACTGGTAGAAGTCATTTTGCGGTACGGCTGTGGTGTCTAAGTTTGCCAGGTCGATACCGGTAGTCTGTTGTTTAGTGGTGCAAGCTGTTGTCATAAATGCAAACGCTGCAAGCGTAAAAATGATTTTTTTCATTGTTATTGTTAATTTGTGTGAACTCAAATCGCTTGCAAAAATACGCAAAAAATCTGAGATACACAAATATTTTTTGAAAATTCATAGAATCGTTTGCATATGTCGATTATTTTTTGTAATTTTGCACGCAAAATTGAATCATACAGCGAAAAACACATACAACTATGGCAACATGTAAAAAATCGAAACACCTCAAGCTTGTTGAGCGTGATCCGTATCTGCAGCCTTACGAGGGTGCTCTCCAAGGTCGTTATGACTATGCGATGAATAAGGAGAAAGAGATCACAGGTGGTCAGCCGCTGTCCGAGTGGGCGACCGGATATCTCTATTTTGGCCTGCATCATACGCCAGAAGGATGGGTGCTGCGTGAGTGGGCGCCGAACGCTACGGCGATTTATATCAAGGGCGACATGAACAACTGGCAGAAGGACGAAGCATATCGTCTGCAGCCGGTCGGAAATGGCATATGGGAAGCGAAGTTGCCGGAGAAAGCGATGGCCCATGGCCAGATGTACAAACTGCTCGTCGAGTGGAACGGCGGTTACGGAGAGCGTATCCCGTCTTATGTGCGCCGCGTGGTGCAGGACGAGCAAACGAAGATCTTCTCGGCTCAGGTTTGGAATGAACCCGAGTATCAGTGGAAGAACCGAAAACCCCACCCAACCTCCCCACAAGGGAGGAGAAAGAGCAGCAACGAAGCTCTGTTCATCTACGAGTGCCATATCGGCA
The DNA here is from genome assembly GCA_016302585.1 of Paludibacteraceae bacterium. Taxonomy (GTDB): domain Bacteria; phylum Bacteroidota; class Bacteroidia; order Bacteroidales; family Paludibacteraceae; genus Colicola. Next base: position 33,253 of record JAEDNI010000008.1, read on the forward strand.
TGAGTTCCAAGGAAGAGAAAGTGAATTCGTACGAGGAGTTCCGTCGTGATGTGCTGCCGCGTATCGATAAGTTGGGCTATAACTGCGTGCAGATTATGGCCATTCAGGAGCACCCGTATTACGGATCCTTCGGATACCATGTATCGAATTTCTTTGCTGCCAGCAGCCGTTTCGGAACGCCCAATGAACTCAAAGCCCTCATCGATGATGCCCACGGTCGTGGAATGCATGTCATCATGGACCTCGTGCATAGCCATGCGGTGAAGAACGAACTGGAGGGTCTCGGTAAATTTGATGGTACCGGCTATCAGTATTTCCATGACGGTGGTCGCCGCGAGCACCCAGCATGGGATAGTCTCTGCTTTAACTACGGTAAGAACGAAGTGCTGCATTTCCTGCTCTCGAATTGTAAGTTCTGGTTAGACGAATACGACTTTGATGGTTTCCGTTTCGATGGCGTGACCTCTATGATTTACCGCTCGCACGGTCTGGGCGAAGACTTCAATGGCTATCCTTCCTATTTCAACGGAAACGAAGATGGTGATGCGCTCATGTATCTGACGCTTGCCAATAAGGTCATTCACGAAGTGAAACCCGATGCCATCACAATTGCGGAGGAAATGAGCGGCATGCCGGGGCTGGCATGTCCGATAGCCGATGGCGGTGTAGGGTTCGATTATCGTCTGGCGATGGGTATTCCTGATTTCTGGATTAAGTATATCAAGGAAGTGAAGGATGAGGACTGGAAAGCCGGTCATATCCTGTTTGAGATGACGAATCGTCGTGAGGATGAGAAGACCATCTCTTATGCCGAGAGTCACGACCAGGCGCTCGTGGGCGATAAGACCATCATCTTCCGTCTTGTTGATGCCGATATGTACTGGCACTTCGAGCACGGTCATTCTTCCTTCATGGCGGACCGCGGTATCGCGCTGCATAAGATGATACGCCTCATCACGGCTTCCACTATCAATGGCGGATACCTCACCTTCATGGGGAATGAGTTCGGTCATCCGGAGTGGATCGATTTCCCGCGTGAGGGGAATGGATGGAGTTATAAATACGCGCGTCGCCAGTGGGACCTCGTCGATAACCCCAACTATTTCTTCTCGGACCTCAACCGCTTCGATGAAGCGATGATTCATCTGCTTAAGAAATACATCCTCACCCAGAACCCGACGGCGGAAGAGAAGAAATACAATATCGGTAAACACCTCCCCTGGGTGATGAAATGGTGGGATAACGAGGGTGATCAAGTGGTGGCTTATTCGCGTGGTGACCTGCTCTTTATCTTCAACTGGAACGGCCAGAAGTCCTTCTCCGACTATGGTATCCTGGTGCCGTCCGGTAAGTACGAGGTGGTCCTCAATACCGATGCCAAAGAGTTTGCCGGCTTCGGTCTGGCGGATGACAGCGTAGAGCATTTCACCAACTACGATCCGCTCTATGAGAAGGACGGTAAGGGCTGGCTCAAGATGTACCTGCCGGCACGCAGCGCTGTCGTTTTAAAAAGAAGTTAAAATATAAATAGCATTTGACAATGAAAAAACTTTGGTTAATGGCGCTGGCTACGCTGGTTATGATAGGCTGCGCAAGAAAACCGGCTCAGCCGCAGGAAGAGCAGGAGCCCCAAGAAGAACAGGAACTGGTAGAAGAGGTAACACTCGATAACCCCTACACTGATTTTACGGCCGTAACGCCGGAAGGCGAAGAACTGTCGCTCAGTCAACTCGTTGGCCAAACCGACTTTGTGCTGGTGGACTTCTGGGCTTCGTGGTGCGGACCCTGTCGTCGTCTGATACCGGTGCTCAAAGAGATATACGCTGGTCAGCCTCGTGAGCGTCTGCAGATCTTCAGTTGTTCGGTGGACGAAGATAAAGAGGCATGGTTAACGGCTCTGGAGCAGGAGCAAATGCCTTGGCCGCAAGCGCGCGAAGATGCGGAGCATATCTGTGCGGACCTCTACGGCGTGCAGTACATCCCCTTCACGGTCCTGATTGATAAAAAGGGTCAAATCATCGCAGTTAATCCCGATGAGGCTGACCTCGAGATCATCCTTTTTATGGAATGAGAAATAAATCCTAAATTTGAAATTTTAAATTTAAAATATAAATGCGTGTAATTATTGAACCTTCGTATGACCTGCTTAGCCAGTGGGCTGCGAATTATGTGGCAAAACGTATCAACGAGTTTGATCCCAAGGAGAGCAAACCTTTCGTTCTCGGACTCCCGACCGGCTCGTCGCCCCTCGGTATGTATAAAGCTCTGATCGAACTCAACAAAGCCGGCAAAGTATCTTTCCGCAATGTGGTGACTTTCAATATGGACGAGTATGTCAACCTACCGGAGGAGCACCCGGAGAGCTATCATAGTTTCATGTGGAATAACTTCTTCAGCCATATCGACATCCGCAAGGAGAACGTCAATATCCTGAATGGTAATGCAGCTGACCTCGCAGCCGAGTGCGCACGTTATGAAGAGAAAATCCGTAACATCGGTGGTATCCACCTGTTCTTAGGCGGCATCGGTCCCGATGGACATATCGCGTTCAATGAACCGGGTTCGTCCCTCACCAGTCGCACCCGTAAGAAAGAGTTGACGACTGACACCATCATCGCCAACAGCCGTTTCTTCGATAACGATGTCAACAAAGTGCCTAAGACGGCCCTCACTGTAGGTGTCGGAACGGTCATGGATGCCAAAGAGGTGCTGATCATGGTGAATGGTCATAACAAAGCCCGTGCGCTGCAACACGCCATCGAAGAGCCCGTCAGCCATATGTGGACTGTCTCGATGCTGCAGATGCACCAGCATGGTATCATCGTCTGCGACGAGGCTGCTTGTGATGAACTGAAAGTAGCTACCTTCAACTATTTCAAAGACATCGAGCGCAATAACCTCGATCCGAAGACCCTCCTCTAAGCGAAGCGGTCTTTCGACTATCGACTTTTGACTTTCGACTATGTTAGAGATTTATAATTCATTAACACGATTCAAAGAAACCTTCAAGCCGCTGCACGAAGGGCATGTGGGCATGTATGTCTGCGGACCGACGGTGTACGGCGATGCCCATCTGGGGCACGCCCGTCCGGCGATCACCTTTGATGTGCTGTATCGCTACCTGATGCAATTGGGTTATAAAGTGCGGTACGTGCGCAACATCACCGATGTGGGTCACCTTGAGCACGATGCGGATGAAGGCGAAGATAAGATTGCTAAGAAAGCCCGTCTCGAGCAGCTCGAGCCGATGGAGGTGGTGCAGTATTTTACAAACCGCTACCATCGTGATATGGCGGCGCTGAACGTGTTGCCGCCGTCTATCGAGCCCCATGCTTCGGGCCATATCATCGAACAAATCGCCTTTGTGCAGAAGATTCTCGATAAAGGTTACGCTTATGTCTCCAATGGCTCCGTTTATATGGACGTAGAGAAATATGCGAAAGACTATCCGTATGGTAAACTCTCCGGTCGTAACCTCAATGACATCATCGCGGAGACGCGTGAACTGGATGGTCAGGCGGAGAAGAAACACAGTTATGATTTCGCCCTTTGGAAGAAAGCTTCGCCGGAGCATATCATGCATTGGCCTTCACCATGGTCTGAAGGTTTTCCGGGCTGGCACATGGAGTGCTCTACCATGGGTACGAAATACCTCGGTGAGCAGTTTGATATCCACGGCGGTGGTCTGGATCTCATCTTCCCGCATCACGAGGCGGAGATCGCGCAGAGTTGTGCGGCCCTCGGGAAAGAGAGCGTGCATTACTGGATGCATAATAACATGATCACCATCGCGGGCAAGAAGATGGGTAAGTCCTATAATAACTTCATCACCCTCGAGCAGTTCTTCGCCGGCAACCACCCGCTACTCTCGAAGCCGTTCGGACCGATGGTTATTCGTTTCTTCATCCTCCAGGCGCATTACCGCTCTACCGTGGACTTCTCTTCCGAAGCACTCGAGGCTGCGGAGAAAGGACTCCAACGTCTGCAGGAAGCCTATGCACGTCTGCTGAAGATTAAGCCGTCTGCAGAAACAACACCCTCTCTTTTAGGGGAGGGACGGGGAGAGGCTCCTTTGCGTCAGCGCTGCCAAGAAGCGATGGATGATGATCTGAATACACCGTTCGTTATTGCCGCCCTCTTCGATAGTGCGCGCGCGATAAATACGGTATGGGACGGTAAGGGTACCATCTCGGAAACCGACCTCAACGAACTGCGTGCGGTATGGAAGACCTACGCCATCGATATCTTAGGTTTGCGTCTCGAAGAAGAGGGCTCTTCCCTTCAGGGAGGTGACGGAGGTAGGCTTAAAGCTTTCAACGGTGCTATCGACCTGCTGCTCGGAATCCGTCTGCAAGCGAAGCAGAATAAGGACTGGGCCACCTCAGATAAGATTCGTAATGAACTGACCGCATTGGGTTTCCAAATCAAGGATACCAAAGATGGCTTTGAGTGGTCTATCTGATATCTGTCAGCGAAGCGGTCTGTCAGTCCGGAGGACGGTCTGTTTTCTGTCAGCGTTAGTGGTCTTTTCCTTCTTTGGCTGTGGTAGTAAACCATCAGCCGAGAAGGAAATAGTCGAGGACAACTTGGTGCGCTATCCGGGACGGACGTTTAACTACAAGCTGAAGTTCAACGACCTGCAGTCCAAGCAGCATGCAGTGGCCTCGGCTATCGGCCTACCGCGGCCGCCGAAAAATCGGGCAGATGCCGCTTCGATGCGAAAGAGACTGATGGAGGCGAAGACCAATGAGAATTATATCGTCGATAGTCTGACCCACTCGGTGCCGTATCTGATCCCTTCGGCGAAACGCGAACTGGACTCCATCGGAGTGGAGTGGGCGGATATATTGCAGCGAAATAGCTTGCCGCATTACCGCTTCTACGTCACCTCGGTTCTGCGCACCCAAGAGGACATCAAATACCTGCAACGTAGCGGGAATATCAATTCCACTACGCAGAGCTGTCATTGTTACGGTACCACTTTTGATCTCGCGTATATGCGTTATGAGAAAGTAACGCGCACGCGCGATTACATGCATGAAGATAACCTCAAACTAGTGTTGGGACAAGTGCTACTCAATCATCAGCGGGCGGGGAAGATATACGTCAAATATGAAGCGAAACAATCCTGCTTTCATATTACGGTAAGACATTAATTAACCATTATCATGGAAACACTCATTTCTATAATCGGAGGAGCGAATGTAGACCTGTCGGCTACCTTATACGATGCGTTTATTGCCGCGGACTCTAATCCCGGACATATCGACATCGGCTATGGTGGAGTGGCGCGGAATATCGCGCATAACTTAGCCCTGCTCGGAGCGAGAACACAATTGCTCACCATCTTCGGCGGAGACCTCTTCGGAGGATTACTCCATGATTATTGTAAGCAGCAAGGGATGGATGTTCATCTCTCGGAGCGTGAGAACGCCTTGCGTTCCGGCGTCTATCTGTGTATCAACAACCATGGCGGTGAGATGATCGCAGCGGTAGCAGATACCGAATGTATACGGACTATCACACCGGAGTGGCTGAGCAAACGAAGCGGGGAGATTAACTTATCCGATTTTGTGGTCGCTGATACGAACATCAGCGAAGATGCCATCCGATGGTTGATGGAGAATGTGACGGCGCCGTTGTTTATCGACGGCGTGAGTACCACCAAGGCGCATCGGGTAATAAATGCCCTGCGAAACTCCAAGTTACCCTATCTCCATTCCCTCAAACTGAATCTTAAAGAAGCGCTTGCCGTTACAGAAACGGCCACCTATGCGCAGGCCGCACAGGAGTTGCTCAACATGGGTGTCGCGCATGTCTATATCACCTTGGGTGCCGAAGGTGTCTATTGCCGTAATGCCGCCGAAGAATGGCTCTTCCCGGCGCTACCGGGTGAAGTAGTCAATACCACCGGTGCGGGGGATGCCTTCCTGGCCGGCGTCGTCTATGCATACACCAAGAATATTCATTTCCCCAAGACCGCGCAATATGGACTGATGGCTGCTCGGGCTACCCTTATGAGTGCTAAAGCAGTCAACCCGGATATAGCGAATATCCTATTGTAAAATCATAAATCATAAATCATAAATGAACAAATACTTATCTATCTCACCGGAGGTGCAAGAGGCACTGAATGCAGGAAAACCCGTAGTGGCTTTGGAGTCCACCATCATCAGTCATGGAATGCCTTATCCGCAGAATGTGGAGACGGCTTTGCGCGTGGAGCAAACGATACGCGATAACGGAGCCGTACCGGCTACAATAGCTATCATCGGTGGTAAACTCAAAGCCGGATGTACGCCGGAGGAGATCGAATATCTCGGTAAGAAAGGTCAGGCGGTCATCAAGGCTTCCCGTCGTGACTTACCGGTCCTCTTGGCGCGTAAGGAAGATGGTGCGACGACCGTTACCACGACCATGATGATCGCTGCTATGGCAGGCATCAGAGTGTTTGCTACTGGAGGTATCGGTGGAGTACACCGCGGGGCGCAACAGACCTTCGATATATCGGCTGACCTCGAGGAGTTGGCGCAGACACCCGTCATGGTCGTATGTGCCGGAGCAAAGTCGATCTTGGACCTCGGTCTGACCTTAGAGTATCTCGAGACCAAGGGTGTACCTGTGATCGGTTTCGGTACCGAAGAACTGCCGGCTTTCTATACCCGTCATAGCGGTTTCGGTGTGGACTATCGCATCGATACGCCGGAAGAACTGGCTGCGGCTTTCCAGGCTAAACTGGACTGTGGTTTGAAGGGCGGTATGTTGGTGACAAATCCGATTCCGGAGCAGTTCTCCATGCCGAAAGAGACCATCGACCGGGCTATTGAGCAAGCCCTCGACGAGATGGAGAAAGCCGGAGTACACGGAAAACAATGTACGCCGTTCCTGCTGGCGAAAGTGAAAGATCTGACCGGTGGTGACAGCCTCGAGGCAAATATCCAGTTAGTGCTCAATAACGCCCGTCTGGCTGCCCGCACCGCTGCATGTCTCAAATAAAAAATACTATTATGAAAAAGATTCAATTAGTAAGCCTTCTGATAGTTGCGCTCTTCGCTGCGGCTTGTTCGCAACCTGTCAAAGAAGTGCGTTCCGCAACCACACAGGCCATTAAGGTGGATTCCTCCTTGGATGCTATTCAGGATGAGGCTTATATCGAGTACCTCGCGCCCACGCGTGCGGAGCTCGATAAGATCATGGATGTACAGTTAGGGTACGCGACGCAAGATATGTGGGTGGGTTCGCCCGAGTGCCCGATGCTGAACTGGGCGACAGATGCCTTATGGGAGGCTGCAAAGAAAGTGTATCCGGGTACCGTGGATATCGCGATTGTCAACATGGGCGGTATGCGCTGTTCCTGGGTGAAGGGACCCATCACGCGTGGCAATGTGTTTGACCTCATGCCGTTTGAGAACGAACTGGTGGTCTTGACGCTCAAGGGCTGCGATGTGATCGACCTCTGCGAGTCCTTCGCACGTTATGGGGCGCAGGGCGTGGCCGGTATGCGCGTCACCATCATCGATGGCAAACTGGCCGATGTGACGGTAGCCGGTAAGGCCGTGAATCCGAAAGCCGAATATACCATCGCTACCAGTGATTATCTATCCGGCGGAACGGACCACATGACCGCTCTGACGCGGGCCGTGGACTGTTGGAAAAGCGAATTGAAGATTCGTGATTTATACGAGCAAGCCGTCTTGGAGCAAGATACTCTCCGTGTTGCTCTGGATGGTCGCATGACGATTAAGCCATAAGGGCAAGTTATGCGCCACATGTCCGATAGGGGCGTTGAAAAGAACGGGGTAGTCGTAGTCTGCGACTACCTCTTTTATTGTCTCATATACCGACTGCTGCATGAGCGGATCATCCTCGCAGTCGCTGAATTGACCTACCACCAGACCACTCAGGTGCGCTAACACACCGCTCATGCGAAGGTTACGCATCATCCGGTCGATATGATAATGCCGCTCGCCGATGTCTTCGATCAGAAGGATAGGGAACTGAATTCTGAAGGCTGATTGCTGAAGACCCCAAGGCGTAGCCTGAAGACCATAGAGTACCGATAAATTACCACCCACAACAGGTGCACAGGCATGTCCGGGATTATTCAGCGGATGAGCCGCCCAACGGTATTCTAAGGCTTCGCCGGCTAATAGCTTGCGAAGGGATACGATGGGGTCGCTATCCTCCGGTAAGGTCGCGATATGTTTGCACATGATGCCGTGAACTGAAAACTGATTACTGATCGCTGAAAGCTGATGCAGCGCCGTGATGTCGCTGAAACCGATGATGGGTTTGGTGATGGCTGGTACTCGGTCGATGATACGTTGCAGTCCGTACCCGCCGCGCGAACAGAGAATAGCATCTACCGTCGGGTCGTTGAGCGCCTCGATGAGGTCGGATAAGCGTTCCTCATCCGTACCCGCAAAACGTCCCCAACTGCTACGCACATGTTTTCCTTCGCTTACCGCGAAACCCCATGCACGAAGACGAGCACTTGCCCCGTCAATATAACTTGGGTCAATAACCCCCGATGGCGATATAATTCTAATTTGCTTCACCTCTAAACTCTAAACACTAAACACTCAACACTCAACTATACACCTTGTATTCTAGCCAATTGACCAACCGTTTCGGCAGGATGCGGTCAAGCAGACAGAAGATGCGGTAACTGAATCCGCCTATGTACTGCGGACGAGGACTGCGACAGGTAGCGATATGATAGAAAAGTTTCGCCATTTGAACCGGCTTCATGCCGCTGCGTTCATCTTTCTCCATAGTCGCTATCGCTTTATGCGCATGAGAATAGACCTCTTCTCCGGCCGAGGACTTATCCCGCGCATCGGTGAAACCGGTGCTGACATCGCCCGGCATCATCACGCTCACGGAGATACCGAACTCCCTCACCTCATTCGCCAGCGCCAATGCGAACGCGTTGATAGCGGCTTTGCTGGCGGAGTAGAAAGCCTGATAGGGTACGGCAAGAATAGCAGCTACAGAACTCGTGTAGATGATACGTCCGCGACGCTGTTGACGTAACTGCGGCAGTACCGCTTGTGTGAAACGAACGGCACCCATGAAGTTCACATCCATCTGATGTTCGGCCGCCGGGATATCCGTGAACTCGATCGGACCCGAGATACCGTAACCGGCATTGGAGATGACGACATCCACATGATCGGTCTGTCTCCATACTTCCTCTATCGCCGCATGACAACTCTCCTCGGAGCATACATCACAAAATACATGAATAATCTCCCCCGCGTCTTTCGCCTCAAACCTTTCTACTTTCGCCTCGTCTCCTCCGTGTCTGCTCAATTCAAAAACACGCCAGCCCCGCTCTGCGAAGAGCGAGGCTGTTGCTTTTCCTATACCGGAGCTACCTCCTGATATAACCAGAGTCTTCATAATCACCAATTACCAATCACCAATCACATCTGCGGTGCACCCTCTTTGAGTACCCGTGCAATGATGGCAACAGCTTCGTCAATGACCGGTTCTGTATGGGTAGCCATCAACGTGGTACGCAGCAGACATTCGCCTTCTACGCAAGCCGGGGCGATAACGGGGTTCACATACACGCCCTCTTCGAACATCTTCTTGCCGAAATACAGGGTATCCAGCGTCTTGTAGGTGAAGATCGGAACGATAGGTGTCGGTGCCTCGATGATCTTCACGCCGTTCGCCAGCAGTTGCTTCTGGAAATACTTCGCGATATTCATCAGACGCTCCGGACGTTTCGGGTCCAGAATCAACTGATGCAGCGCCTCCAGAGCGGTAGCAGCGGAACAAGGCGTGATAGAAGCCGAGAAGATGAACGGGCGGCTTACGTGACGCAGCCAATCCGCTACGCGGTGACTCGTCAACATACATCCTCCTATTGATGCCAACGACTTCGAGAAGGTCAACATCGTGATGTCTACTTTGTCGGTCAGACCGAAGTGAGCCGCTGTACCGCGACCACCGGGACCAAGAACACCGAAACCGTGGGCATCATCCACCATCACGCGCGCTCCGTATTTCTCCGCCAAAGCACAGATCTCCGGCAGTTTGCATATATCGCCGCGCATCGAGAAGACGCCATCCGTGATGATCAGTTTGCCTGCGTTCTCCGGAATGGACTTCAGTTGACGCTCCAAATCCTCCATGTCGCTGTGACGATAACGGAGCACCTTCGCATAACTCAGACGGCAAGCGTCATAGATAGAGGCGTGGTTCTCGCGGTCGTTCAAGATATAATCATCCTTACCGCAGATGGCGGAGATGATAGCGAGGTTGGTCTGGAAACCCGTCGAAACGGTCATACACTCCTCGTAACCCGTGAAGGCGGCTATCTCGCGCTCCAGTTGCAGGTGTAGGTCCAGCGTTCCGTTCAGAAAACGGCTACCGCTCACACCCGTACCGTATTTGTCGAGCGCAGCGTGACCGGCTTTGATAACTGCCTCGTTCTCCGTCAAGCCGAGATAGTTATTCGAGCCAAGCATGATCACACGGTGGTTCTCCATCTGCACCACCGGGGCTTGACGGCTCTCCAACTCGTGGAAGTAAGGATAGATACCTAATTTGCGAACCTGTTTGAGCGTCTCAAAATGGTCGCATTTCTCAAAAAGATCCATCAAATTTGAAATTTGAAATTATAAATCCTAAATGATTTTAGAGGACATTCAGTTCCTTTAAAATCGCGGTGGTCTTACGAACGGCTGCTTCGCTCTCGCGCAGTTTAGCGCGTTCCTCTTCGCTGATATTCAGCTCCAGGATCTTCTCAATACCGTTCTTACCGATGATACAAGGAACACCGATGGTGATATCCTTCATGCCGTACTCGCCTTCGAGGGCTGCGGAGCAAGGGATCATCTTCTTCTGGTCCTTGATAATCGCCTCTGCAACACTTGCAGCAGCTGCACCCGGAGCCATCCATGCGCTCGTACCGAGCAGACCGGTCAGAGTAGCACCACCTACCATCGTAGCCTTAACTACCTCTTCGATCTCCTCTGCGCTCAAGAACTCACGTACGTTGATACCTTTATACGTAGCGAAGCTGGTCAAAGGAATCATCGTCGTATCGCCGTGACCACCGATAACGAAACCGTCTACATCGTTGGCGTTGCATTTCAGGGCCTTGCTCAGGTTGTATTTGAAGCGAGCGCTATCGAGCGCACCACCCATACCGATCACGCGGTTACGCGGCAGACCGAGCGCATGAAGGGTCAGATATGCCATCGTATCCATCGGGTTCGAAACGACTACGAGGATAGCGTTCGGGCTGTATTTCAATACTTGGTCGCAAACGCTCTTTACGATACCTGCGTTCACACCGATCAGCTCCTCACGCGTCATACCCGGCTTACGCGGCAGACCGGAAGTGATGATCACTACGTCACTACCGGCGGTCTTGCTGTAGTCATTCGTCACACCCTCAACGACGGTGTCAAAGCCCATCAACTGAGCGGTTTGCATGATATCCATGGCTTTACCCTCGGCAAAACCCTCTTTGATATCAATCAGACATACTTCATTAGCCACCTCATTTACGGCTAATACATTAGCGCACGTAGCACCTACGTTACCTGCGCCCACAACAGTTACTTTGCTCATAATTGTATAAATATGTATTTTACATGTTAATTATTCAAAATAGCCCGCAAAGATACTCATTTTTTTGTATATATACAAATTTTTCCCAAGAAAAGTGATTTTTTTATGATTTTTTATAAGTAGAAATAGCTTTTTACGGTTGTGGCGCCATCTTTGTTCGTTAGCCCGGATGTCATCCAGTGTCTTTTTGCTCGAAAAAATAGGGTATTTATTTGCACAAGTCAAATTTTTTGTATAATTTTGCATGGTCTTTCACTTTGTGGGAGTGCGGATCAGTAATTTTGCAGCCGAAAATCGTAACGCACATGGAAACGAAGAAGAAACTAAAATCGTCAACTGCCTATCTGTTTAACTGCTATATCTGGCTGTTGAATACCATCGCACGCGGTCCTATTTCACGCGCCGCGATAGACGAGAAGTGGGCGCACGCCAACGCCAACGAGTACAAGCAGGACTATCTTCCTGAGAGTAATTTCCACCGTTGGAAAACTACTGTCGAGTTGCTCTTTGAAGTCAAGATCAAGTGCAATGGGAACAACGAGTACTACATTGAGGAGGCAACCGACCTGCGTAACGCAGATCTGCGCGGTCGCCTATTAAACCTTATGTCTATGGATAGTCTGCTTAAGGACACCAAAGAACTATCCGACCAGATTCTATTTGAGCCAATACCGTCCGGAGAAAAGTTCCTTGCGCCTATCATTGAAGCCCTGCGCGATAAGACAGCTATAGAAATGACTTATCAAGGCTTTACAAAGGACTATCCCGCAACATTCATCGTTGAGCCATATTGTCTCAAGATGTTCAAGCGGCGTTGGTATATGTTGGCGCATTCCGTAGGAAGAGATAAGACGCTCATCTATTCCCTTGACCGGGTTCATGCCCTGGAGCCTACCACGCAGAAATATCAACTGCCGAAGGACTTTGATGCCGAGTTCTATTTCCGCAATGTGTATGGGGTGAGCGGCATGGAAGATCAGCCGCAAGAGGTTGAAATCAAGATAGAGGCATACCAAGCTAATTTCTTGCGTTCGTTGCCCTTGCACCCTTCACAAACGGAGATTGAACGCCAAGAGCAATACTCTATCTTCAGATATAACCTTGTTCCGGCATTTGAGTTCAAGCAGGAATTACGCAAACATGGTTCTGTTTTGGAGGTCTTAAAACCCCAATGGTTGCGTGACGAATTCCGTAAGGACATAGAGTATCAACTTTCAAAATATCAGAACTAATGGAAGCAACCCTTGAAACCAAAGTTGCAGATATTTTGCAACGTATGGAAAGCTATAAAACGGCTATGCCTACTGAAAAGGAACTGCGTATCTTTAGCAAGGACTTATTGGCAGTCCGTCGCGACTTGGATAAGATGAACGATGACATCCGAAAGGGGTATTGGTACTATAATCAGTACTATGCCCGCTGGTTGGAAGCGCACGAATCCAAAAGGCAGGAGCGAATTGAAGAATGGAACGCCTGTCGTCAATTAAATGTGTTTGGTGACTTTTAAAATAATTGGTATATGGAAACACCTAAAAGAAATGCTTTGCTCGGTGATATAATCGATATTGAAGCCGGTAATATATTCGGATTATTCAAAGAATGGTATGAACGGACTGAAGAAATTGGTCATGAACCTAAAGACGGGGATGGTCATTATTGCCTTGTTTGCGATGGAATAGTGCGCAAGCGTGAAAAAGGTAGTACACATGCTGAAGACGAAGCCACAACTGAAATGAGATGGGAGCAGGACAAGAAACGTGTTGCTTTCTTAATAAAGGACGAAAACCAAAAAGGTAGTATATGGGCTGATGACACTCGTAATTGGCTAGTAGAGACACCTGCAGACAACACTCCAGAAAAGTTAAAGGTGAAGCAAAATAGTTGGGACTTGAAGCGTAAATTTTTACGCAATATTGCTAATATCCTATGGGGTATCACCAATTGCACGCCTACGAACCCTTGCCCGGCATCCGAAATACATAGTAAACTTAAAGAAATTAAGGATACTTTTCAGGATACGCCTTTTGCACTTATTGAGTGCAAGAAACAAGGTGGTAAGCCGAGTATCAGCGATAAGACTCTAGAAAAATACTTAAATGATTATAAGGAGTTGTTGTATAAGGAATTTGATATTTTGGAACCTCATATCTATGTTTGTACTAATGAAAAGATATATGACTTCGTGCAGGCTTATATACTGACACGTTATCCAAATACAGAACTTATACGGATACACCCTGAGAAGCATAATAGCATCCGCCTGCACTATCCATCAAAGTCTATTATATTATGTAGTTATCACCCAAGTGCACGAATGTCATACGAAGACATATATAATGGTGTTATGGACCACTACCGTACTTTCGTTCAAGATGAGAAGCTTTATTCAAAAATCTTCTAATAAAATTATTATGGCAGTAAGTAAACTTATTTGGTATGAGGAACCATGGTTGAAGTGCATGGCTTCATTAGACCCATCATCTCCTGGTGTTACCTTTGTTATCTATGACGAGAAAGGCAACGAGTTTGAAATCACCGCACCGTGTTATAGTTTTAATGTGAACCCGGCAGGCAGCTCACAACAAATGCGAGCGGGCAATAAGATTATCCGCGTCAGCAATACCGAAGTCGGATATGTTGGTGACCGCGTGAATAGGATCGGGCGAAACTATCTCCAATACAACGGCCTATTATTGGTAAGGATTGGCACAATAGGTATTACCTATATGAGCACCAATATCGTCCAGATAGGTCGGACAAGACTACAGTATAACGGGAAAAAGGTTGTCCGTGTCGGTAACGCTTCCGTTACTTATTCCGGAGATACAGTAATGAGAGTTGACGGAAATGTAAAATAAATTTCCTCTCCTTTCATCTTGTGAAAGCATAATGTAGGAATTTTGCAGCGTGATTCGAAAGTCACGCTGTATTTTTTATATTGAAAGATTATGACCCCTCAATCTATCAACGACCAGCTTGAATTGCTGCGTCTTAAAGAACTCTTTATGTCGGATATTAAGATCCGAAGTAAAATGGCTCTTCTCCTTA
>JAEDNI010000037.1 GCA_016302585.1 Paludibacteraceae bacterium
TCCTCAATTCCGGCTTGCGCAAGAGCCTCTTTGCGTTCGCGGCACGTACCGCATACACCGCAATGGTGCTCTCCGCCCTTATAGCAACTCCAGGTCTCCGAATAATCCAGATTCAACTCTTTTCCCTTAGCTGCAATCTCAGCTTTCGTGAGATGGGTGTAAGGCGTGAGCAACTGCACCCCGTTCCAGGTGCCGAAATGAATGGCGTTATTCATTGCCTCCACGAACTCCGGTCGACAATCCGGATAAATCGTGTGGTCCCCTGCATGGTTTGCCAGCATGACATATTGCATCTTGTTATTCTCCGCAATACCGGCTGCAATAGAAAGCATAATGCCATTACGGAAAGGCACGACGGTCGATTTCATGTTCTCGTCGTCGTAATTGCCCTCGGGAATAGCATCCGCTCCTTCCAACAACGAGGATTTGAAGAACTGCTTAATGAATGGCAGACGAACGACCATATGAGGAATTCCAAGTCGCTCACAATGGAGTTTCGCGAACTCTAACTCGCGGTCATTATGATTGCTGCCATAGTGAAAACTAACGGCCATGCTGATACGATATTGATACTCGTACAACATCGTTGTCGAGTCTAAGCCTCCGGAGAGAACGATCAATGAATCTTTCATGAATGGGAATGTTTAATGTTTCGTGTTTAGGGTAAATTGCTCGCGCAAACGCTGCGCTTTGAGGTCCTGATGATCTGCATCCGCATAGTTGGCAAAAGGATAGATGCTGATACCTCCGCGGGGCATGAAATAGCCGACTACTTCGAGGTACTTCGGATCCATCAATTGCACCAGATCCTTCATGATGATATTCACGCAGTCTTCGTGAAAATCACCGTGGTTGCGGAAGGAGAAGAGATAGAGTTTCAGACTCTTGCTCTCTACCATGCGCTCACGCGGGATATAACTAATGTAAAGATGACCAAAGTCCGGCTGACCGGTTTTGGGACACAGCGTCGTGAACTCGGGACAATTGAACGTCACGAGGTACTCGTTCTCAGGATGTTTGTTCGGGAAAGTTTCCAGCACGCCCGGGTTGTAGTTATCCGAATACTGCACATGCTGGTTGCCAAGGAGTGTAACTCCATCTAATTCATTTTCTGTTCGCATTGTTTTCAGTGTTTTGATGAGAGGAAAAACAGTAGCTCTCTATTAATTTATTGAATTTTAATTCCTGTAATGGTGTATTTGTTATTGCCTCGAATAATAACAATCTGTCCGTTCTGCCATTCTTTGCGCACAGGAGCTGTCTCGTCTTCCGTCTGATCGATACCCTCTTTGCGCCACAGACAAATCGAGAACGAATAGGCACGACGACTGATATAATCCGTCACGACAAAGGTCTTGGGAACATACGGACAGAAGCGCAAATCCACCTCTTTATTCGGATAGACGTGCGAATAGTTCGGGTCCGCCAAAGTGATCTCCGGCTGTACGTATCGCAGGCTATCCATGTCTTTGAACTCCTCCGCGTCCATCGCCAACTCAATCGTGTTCTCCGCTTGGTTAATCTGCGCATCGAAACCTTCTATGCTGAAAGCCGATATCTCCAGGAACGGCAAATCCAGTTCCGCCGGCTCTTCGCTCAAGAGATAGCTCATGATATTGAGAATCAATTTCTTGCCGTCTTCACTCAGAAACCTTGCCCCACTCATTGCGATCGGCAGGCAGATATATTTACTTCCTCCGCGCATTTCTACCGGTATCTCGTGAATACTTGTCTGCGGTTCTCCTTTGCCATTGACTTCATCGATGCTCTGCGTGTACGCGGTTGCTAAACAATAGGTGCCGGGCAGATCTACCAGAATGGGCATGATACCTCTGATTTCTCCGTTCTGCTCCAAAATACGGATGCTGTTGCCTTGCTCCAAGTTACTGAATCCTTTGTATATCGGGTGCTCCGGACGCTCCACATAGATATCCAGTTTGTTATTCACCGAACCGGAATGCGGTGCGCCCCAATTCAGACGTCCATCTGCGTACGTGAAACCTTGCATGTTCAGCGTCGGCAGTTGTCCGCCGCGAATCAGATTCAGAACGGCTTCGTTGTCCGCGTCTGCATTCGCAGAAATAACAGCGGCATCGAAGTTCTCCAATTTGACATCCGGCAGGTCATTCTGCTTGCAAATAGTTACGGCATAGCCCTTTTGATCCAGCAGCATGGCGATAGGTTCGTCGCTTATGCTCCCCAGGTCTTTGCAGGCTACCAAAATTGCTTTCGTCTCCGCAAAGCTACCGCAAGCCATGAGAACCATGACAAAAAGTATCCAAAATTTCTGCATTACGTTTCGCATACGTTTCTTGTTTTCTCGCGCCCGATATAGGCACACGGGCACAATTCAGGCTGCAAAGGTACAACAAAAATGGGATATATGCAAATTTATTTGCAATTTTTGTAGAAAAATGTAATCTACACTTGCATATATCAAAAAAAAGTAGTACCTTTGTGCGGTTTTTTATGGAGCCAAACTATCTTTATGTATAACAAACAATTTTGGAATAGTATGCAAAATAGATTTTTATTTGTAGCGCTTGCGCTTGTCGCTGCGCTGACAATGACCGCGCAGGAAGTGGATAAGACCAAAGTGACCGGAAATGCGGATGCTGCCAAGAAAGCAGGAGAGTCGTTGAAAGGTCTGGAGGATGGGGAGAAAGCATGGAAGTTTGACGGTACTGTCGGACTGAATGCTGCGGCTACCGGCCTTGTGAACTGGTCTGCCGGTGGTAAGAACAACGTGAACGGTATCGTGTATGCCAAGTTGCACCTTCTTTACCATAAGGATGCTATCGCGTGGGAGACGAACTTCGATACCGATTTCGGTATGACTTGGATTGACCAGAAAGAAGATGCTTTCCAAAAATCAAGCGATAATATCAAGCTGGCAACCAAGTTCGGTTGGGAATTCAAGGAGAACTGGTATCTGACCGTTCTTGGAACTTTCCAGAGCCAGTACGCGCTGGGTCGCAATTATGTAGACGGCTACAACAACATCATCTCCAAATGGCTTGCTCCTTCTTACACCGATATCTCAGTCGGTATTGACTGGAAGAAGAGCTACAAGGGAGCAGACTTCTCTATCTATCTGTCTCCGATAGCAGGCCGTATCACAAGTGCCTATATCGGCGAGAACTGGAACCGCAGATACACCCGTGAGGATGCGCTGGGTGCTTTGCAGTACAATATTGACCACGCAGCCGATGAAACGGCGAAAGCAGCAGCTCAAGCGGCTTACGATGTGGCAGCGGCGGAATATGACAACATGGGCGGCTATGAGAAAAAGCAAGCAGAAGGAAAGGATATCCGTACCCAGTTGCAGCAGGCGTACGGCACATATGTATATGACGCATCGGGAAACAAATCGTACCGCAATGCGCGTGCTGAGTTCGGTTTGAGTTTCAAGGGCGGTATTGCTTATACCTACAAGGATTTGAAACTGAGCACCACGCTGGCTCTCTTCTCTCCGTATCAGGGCAAGGGTTTCAGCCTGAAAGACCTTTATGAAGCAGACCACGGTGCCGGCTCATGGGAGACACGCGACAAGAACGCTTATTACTTTGATTATTCGAACAATAACCGCTACTTCGGCCATTTCGATGTGGACTGGGACTGCGCGCTGAGCTATCAGTTCCTCAAATGTCTGCAAGTGACCCTTCAGACCAGCCTCAAGTACTATAACGGAACTCTGATTGCGGACAAAGAAGGCAATCTGAGTGAGCGTTGCCAGTTCAAGGGCGTTATCGGTCTTGGTGTAGGATACAGTTTCTAATATGCAGGCACTCAACGACCTTTCGCAGAATGTACACCTCTTGCTGGAGCGCTATCAGGCGTTGCAGCGGGAGAATGCGGCTTTGAAGGAAGATATCGAGCGGCAGCGGCAGGAGTTGATTCGCACACATGGTGAGTTGCTGGAACTGCAGCAGAAAAACCGTCGTCTGGCTACTGCAAACGCCATGACTTCGGCAGAGAATGCGGAAGAAGCAACGAAACGAATAAATGCCCTCATCGCGCAGGTCGATCGGGCTATCGCAGCACTGAAGAAATAAGATGGCTACGAATAAACAACATATCAATTTACATCTGGATGCCCACACGGTGGGTCTTGATGTGCCGTTGGATCAAGAGCCGAATTATCGCCGTGCCGCGGAGTTGCTCAATAAGCGCTATCAGTATTATCTGAAACTGCGCCCGAATGCTTCGGCGGAGCAGTTATGGATGTACACGGCATTGGAAGTAGCTGTTGCGTTGCAGTCTGATGTGCGCGAAAAGAGTCTCGAACCTGTAGAAAAAGAAGTGAAAGAACTAAACGAAGAAATACTTCGTATTTTAGAATCATAATTAATTAAATCAACCAACAATCATGTTAATCCCCATTTTATGTGTAGTAGGCGGAATCCTTTTAGGAGCCGGTATCTACTTCCTCATTACTCGTTTGGCAGCCGCTAACTTAATCAAGAAAGCGGAAGAAGAAGCGGAGGTAATGAAGAAAAACAAGATTGTTGAGGCTAAAGAGAAGTTTATCGCCCTGAAGTTGGAGCACGACAATAGTGTGCGTGAGCAAGACAAACGCTTGCAACAGCAAGAACAACGCTTGCAGCAACGAGAGCAGCAGCTCAACCAACGTCAGGGAGATGTACAACGCAGCCTCAACGAAGTGAATCAAAAGATCCAACAAGTGGAGCAACGTCAACAAGCGCTGGATTATAAGCAGCAAGAGGTAGAGCGGATGCACCATGAGGCGGAGAAACAGTTGGAGCAACTCAGCGGCATGAGTGCCGAGGAGGCTAAGAAACAACTGGTAGAAGCGCTCAAAGATGAAGCTAAGACAGCAGCCATGTCCTATGTCAATGAGATTATGGACAATGCACGTCTCGAGGCGAACAAAGAAGCAAAGAAGATCATCATCCAGACCATTCAGCGCGTAGCGTCTGAAACGGCTGCGGAGAGTACCGTTTCCGTCTTCCATATAGAGAATGACGAAGTGAAGGGTCGTATCATCGGTCGTGAAGGACGTAATATCCGTGCGTTAGAAGCAGCTACGGGTGTGGAAATCGTCGTGGACGATACCCCCGAAGCTATCACTCTTTCTGCTTTCGACCCCGTGCGTCGTGAGATAGCTCGCCTGGCGCTGCATCAACTGGTGCAGGACGGTCGTATTCACCCCGCGCGTATCGAAGAGGTCGTAGCGAAAGTGACCAAGCAGGTGGAAGAGGAGATCGTCGAAGTAGGTAAACGTACGACGATCGACCTCGGCGTACACGGTTTGCATCCTGAACTCATCCGTCTGGTAGGTAAGATGAAATATCGTTCTTCTTACGGCCAGAACCTCCTCCAGCACAGCCGCGAGACCGCAAACTTATGTGCGGCGATGGCAGGTGAATTAGGACTTAACGTCAAGGCTGCCAAACGAGCCGGTTTATTGCACGATATCGGTAAAGTAGCGGATGACGATGTCGAACTGCCACACGCAGAACTCGGTATGAAACTCTGTGAGAAATACGGAGAGAAACCCGATATCTGCAACGCAGTAGGAGCGCACCATGATGAGTGTGAGATGAAGAGTCTTATTGCCCCGATCGTACAAGCTTGCGATGCGATCTCCGGAGCTCGTCCGGGTGCACGTCGTGAGATCGTGGAGACTTATGTGAAGCGCCTGAATGACCTGGAGAATATGGCGATGTCCTTCCCGGGTGTAGTGAAGACTTATGCCCTCCAGGCCGGTCGTGAACTGCGTGTGATCGTAGGAGCCGATAAGATATCCGATAAAGATACTGAACTCCTCTCCTTCGATTTGGCAAAACGTATCCAAGATGAGATGACCTATCCGGGACAAGTCAAAGTGACTGTCATCCGTGAGGTGCGTGCAGTCAACGTAGCGAAATAATCTAGACCCTCTAGACTATCTAGAGCATCTAGATCTCTAAAGGTAAAACTCTTCGCAGAGTTTGGAATAGGCGGCTGAACGGCCGCCTTTTTCGTCTTCTAATACGAGGGAGTCTTCGATGAGACCGACGATTGAATTCTTACGACTGAATGCTAATATAACGCGTCGTGCCGGTTTGGTTTCTTTGGAATACACCCGAGTGATGTGGGTTGGGAATAGCGAATAACGTGCCGCTAAATTACGTATCTCCTCTTCTGCTTCGGCCGGCAGAATAAGTGCCAACTGCCCCTCTTCCTTCAACAACCGCGCACTATGTGCGATTAGTTCTTCGTAACCTAAACTGTCTGTATGACGGGCCAATTCTCTTCCTCTATCGGGATTCTTTAAACTGTTCTGAAAGTAGGGTGGATTACTGACGATTAAATTATAGCAATCTCCAATATCCGATTTCCAATCCTGCAATCGTGCTTGGAAAGCACGTACTCCATTTTCCTTCGCCTGTGCTACAGCTGCTTCGTCGATATCAATTCCTTCCACTTCTGCCTCCGGGCAGCGCTGCATCAGCATTCGAGCTATCAATCCGCTTCCTGTACCGACATCCAGAATACGCGAACCCAAAGGAGCCCACGCGCCTAACAGGACGCCGTCGGTGCCCACTTTCATCGCGCACTTGTCGTGCCAAATGGTAAACTGCTTGAATTTAAAGAACGGACTCGACATGGGGATGATGGTCGTGACCGCAACTGCAACCTTCCTGCGCCTCGAAATAGCAATGAATGGCTAAATACACGCCGATGAGGATAAATAGAATCGCACAGATATGTCTGAACCATTTCTCGAAGGTCTGCATCTTGCTGGATAACTTCGCGATGCTCACTGCGCTGTAACTTACCAACCATGCAATCAACATGATTGGCAGGCCTGTTCCTAAACCGAAGACAACCGGCATCACCCAGTTCCATGCACTCGGTAAGGTCAACGTGATATCAATCATCGTCAGGAAATATACCAAACGGTGCGGACAGAATGCAATCGCAAAGAAGATACCCAGAATGAACGACCATAACCAACTGGCATTCGAGTCCGCGTTTTGTAAAAACTTACTAATGCCATGGTCGTGCTCATGGTGATGGTGCCCGCTAAAAAGCAATACGATACCGCAGACTAACATAAAGCCCGCTAATATCGGTTCGCCATAATGCCCTAAGATATGCTGAATTCCGTCCGTCTGAGCACCCATAAGGAATGGAATACTAAGCAGCAAATACGTTGATAATTTGCCCAGTACGAACATCAAACCGTTCGTGAGCACTTTGCGACGGTTGTTGATCTCTTTATCGATGTACCCGATTGCTGTGATACTGGTCATCAGCGTACACGGGTCCAAAATTGTCAATAATCCTAATAATAAGGCGGTTAACAACTGCATGAATGTCTTTTTTTTTAGATTGTTTTCACTTTTGCGGCTGCAAAAGTACTGCTTTTTCCCCATATACGCAAGAGTTTAGGAAAAAATTCAGAAAATATTTGCATATCTGTAATATTTTTTGTAATTTTGCAGCCGCATTTTATGTAAACATAAAAAATAACAAAATATATGGCTGAATTTAAGTATGCACCGATGTTTCAACTTGGTAAGGATGAAACGGAGTATTATCTGCTGACCAAAGACTATGTTTCGGTCAGTGAGTTTGAAGGACATGAGATTCTGAAAGTGGCCCCGGAGGCGCTGACGCTGATGGCGCAGCAGGCTTTTCATGACGTGAGTTTCATGCTGCGTCGCTCGCACAACGAGCAGGTGGCGAAGATTCTGCGCGACCCCGAGGCTTCTGCCAACGACAAATATGTAGCATTGACCTTCCTGCGCAATGCCGAAGTGGCTTGCAAGGGTCAACTGCCGTTGTGCCAGGATACAGGAACGGCAATCATCCACGGCGAGAAAGGACAGCAGGTGTGGACGGGCTTTGAGGACGAGGAAGCGCTGAGCCGCGGTGTGTTCAATACGTACACCGAGTGCAATCTGCGTTACTCGCAGAACGCGCCGCTGAACATGTATGACGAAGTGAACACCAAATGCAACCTTCCGGCGCAGATTGACCTGGAGGCTACTGAAGGCGCGGAGTATAAGTTCCTCTGCGTCACCAAAGGTGGCGGTTCGGCAAACAAAACCTATCTCTATCAGGAGACCAAGGCGCGCATCCAGAACCCGGGTACTCTCATCCCCTTCCTCGTGGAGAAAATGAAGAGCCTTGGTACAGCGGCTTGCCCGCCGTATCATATCGCCATCGTGATCGGTGGTACGAGTGCGGAGAAGAACCTGCTGACCGTCAAACTGGCTTCGACGCACTATTACGACTCGCTGCCGACGACAGGTGACGAGACCGGACGTGCTTTCCGCGATATCGAGTTGGAGAAGCAGTTGCTGCAAGAAGCGTATAAGATCGGTCTGGGAGCACAGTTCGGCGGTAAATACATGGCGCATGACGTGCGTGTCATTCGTCTGCCGCGTCACGGTGCTTCGTGCCCGATCGGTCTGGGCGTCAGCTGCTCGGCAGACCGTAATATCAAATGTAAGATCAACAAAGACGGTATATGGATCGAGAAACTGGATAACAACCCTGCTTCACTCATCCCCGAAGAGCTGCGTCAGGCAGGCGAAGGCGATGCAGTACGTATCGACCTCAACCAGCCGATGAAGGACGTTTGTGCTATCTTGACGAAATATCCGATTGGTACACGTCTGAGCCTGAACGGCACGATCATCGTCGGCCGTGACATCGCGCACGCCAAAATCAAAGCGCGTCTGGATGCAGGAGAGGCAATGCCTGAGTACCTCAAGAACCACCCGATTTACTATGCAGGCCCGGCAAAGACCCCGGCAGGCATGGCGTGCGGTTCGATGGGTCCGACGACGGCAGGACGTATGGATCCGTACGTAGACGAGTTCCAGGATAATGGCGGTTCGCTGATCATGTTGGCGAAGGGAAACCGCTCCATCGATGTGACCAACGCGTGTCAGAAACATGGTGGTTTCTATCTCGGTTCCATCGGAGGTCCTGCAGCCATCTTGGCGCAGAACAATATCAAGTCCATCGAGTGCGTTGAGTACCCCGAACTGGGCATGGAGGCGATCTGGAAGATTGAAGTGGAGAACTTCCCTGCATTCATTCTCGTGGACGATAAAGGAAATGATTTCTTTAAGCAACTCAAGCCTTGCGCAGGCTGCACGATCTTATAAGTGTACGGTGGGTGTACAGTGTAAAAAATGGCAAATAAAAGACGTAAATATAGGTTAGCGATGCTGGACGACACCACGCTGCGCGAAGTGTTTCACTTTCGCGTCAGTCTCTTAGGTGCCATCAGCGTCATTACCATTTCCATCATTGCCTTGATCGTACTGCTGTCCGTACTGATCGTCTATACGCCGATTCGTAATATCTTACCCGGTTACAGCGCCAGTCTGCGTCAGCAACTCATCGATGAGTCTGCCCGCGTGGATTCGTTGCAAGCCGATCTTCGTTTGCAGCGTCAGTATCTGGATGTCATCAAGGCTCTCACGGCCGGAGATATCCAGTCCGATAGCGTGCAGAGTCTCGACTCCATGCAGCGCGTAGAGAAAGTGCAAATCGTATCGCAGCCCAACGAAGCGACAGAAGCGTTCTTGTCGCAGTACGAGCAGAAAGAGCGCGATCGCTTGATGCTCTTCTCCTCTACCGCTCCGCGTTTTGTGCGCCAACTCTATCGCCCGGTGCGAGGTGTCATTGTGGCTTCGCCCCGTCCCGACCACCATGTGTATGGTGTCACGGTGCATGCAGCGAAGAACGAGACCGTGGTGGCTACTACGCGGGGTACCTTGGTGTCGGTAGAACGACTCATGGATGATACCTATGCAGTAACCCTGCAGCATGGGAATATGGTGACATCGTATTGCCATATAGGGCATGTGCTCAAACAGCAAGGCACGAAAGTGGAGGCAGGTGAGTCCATCGGACTCATGGACGGAGAGCACGACTTGGTTGTTGAACTATGGGATGCGGGGCAGTTTGTGAACCCCGAGGAGGTAATCGTATGGTGAAGCAACTTTGTATCTTAGGTTCGACCGGTTCGATAGGCACCCAGACCCTGGATGTGGTACGTGCCTATTCGGAGCGCTATAGCGTGTATGCGCTTTGTGCGCACCGGAGTATTGATAAACTCGTTGAACAGGCGCTCGAGTTCAAACCCGAAGTGGTGTGTATCGCCGATGAGAGTCTTTACGAGCCCTTGAAGACGCGACTCTCTTCCATCAACTGCAAAATATGGGCAGGAGCGCAAGCTATTGCGGAAGTGGTCACGATGCCATCCATCGACATCGTGGTGGCTGCGATGGTGGGATATGCCGGTCTGCAACCCACGATTGAAGCCATCAAAGCCGGAAAGACCATCGCGCTCGCCAACAAAGAGACGCTCGTTGTGGCGGGAGAGATCATCTGCGAGTTAGCGCTCAAACATCATGCCCCGATACTTCCGGTGGACAGCGAACACAGCGCTATCTTCCAAAGTCTCGTCGGAGAAGACCGCAGCGAGATAGAGAAGATCCTACTTACCGCCAGCGGGGGACCTTTCCGGACCTTCAGCCTTGAGCAGATGCAGTATGTCGCTGCGGCTGATGCCCTGAGACATCCAAACTGGGATATGGGAGCGAAGATCACGATCGACTCCGCTTCCATGATGAATAAAGGTTTCGAGGTCATCGAAGCGAAATGGCTTTTCGGGGTGCCGGTAGAGAAGATACAAGTGTTGGTTCATCCGCAATCTATTGTGCATTCGGCTGTGCAGTTCACGGATGGAGCTATCAAAGCGCAACTCGGTGCACCGGACATGAGGCTGCCCATCCAATACGCCCTCTCGTTCCCGGAGCGACTGACTAGTGACTTCCCTCGTGTTGATCTCTTTGCCTTAAAGGATTTGACCTTTGAGCAACCCGATCTCAACCGCTTCCCGAACTTAGGCTTGGCGTACGACGCTATGCGTCGCGGAGGGAATATCCCGTGCGTCCTCAATGCAGCGAACGAAGTGGTGAACCTCGCTTTCCGCGAAGGACGATGCGGGTTCTTGCAGATGAGTGAGGTCATTGCCGACACGATGGCAAAAGCTACCTTCATTGCCAAACCGACCTATGAAAACTATGTTCAAACAGATCAAGAAGCAAGACAAATAGCAGTAGAAAGTTTAAAGTTTAAAGTTTAAAAAGATGATTCAAGCAATTCAATTGATACTCGCCCTCTCTTTTCTCGTCCTAATTCATGAGTTGGGGCACTTCACCTTTGCACGCATCTTTAAAGTACGCGTGGAGAAATTCTATCTCTTCTTTAACCCTTGGATTAGTATCGTCCGGTTTAAGAAGTTCGACGGGAAATGGCATGTGAAATTCTTTGCGAAGAACGAAGATGAAGAGTGGGCAAAGTACCCGGATAACACGGAGTGGGGTATAGGATGGCTTCCTTTTGGAGGCTATTGCGCGATCGGTGGCATGGTCGATGAGACGCATAAAACAGAAGATCTGTCTGCCGAACCGCAACCTTGGGAGTTTCGGTCCAAACCGGCATGGCAGCGCCTGCTGATCATCCTCGGTGGTATTCTCGTGAACTT
This sequence comes from Paludibacteraceae bacterium, assembly GCA_016302585.1. GTDB lineage: Bacteria > Bacteroidota > Bacteroidia > Bacteroidales > Paludibacteraceae > Colicola. The sequence goes on from JAEDNI010000037.1 coordinate 11,525, forward strand.
CATCGGTGCCCTTGTTATTTTTATCATGCTCCTCTGGCAGTGGGGCCAGGATACCCTTCCGCTCCGTAACATAGACTCGGGATTCTATTACTCCGAACTCATGCTCAACGAAGGATTTGAACAGCAGGATAGAATCCTCTTTATCAATGGAGAAGAACCGGAGGATCTGAGCGAAGTGGTCAAGTGGTTGATTATCGAAGGCAAGAAAGACGTAACTGTGCAACGTGGAGCCGATACGCTTACGCTCACCATGTCGGATGACCTGGGTACGCGCTATCTCGCGCAGCAGAACGAGTTCGATAAAGCGGAGCGTGAGAAGAAACGTGCAGACGGCACCTATACCAAGCGGCATTTCCAACTGCTCTCGTATTGGATCCCTTGTGTGGTAGATACGGTCTTCCCGGACAATGCTGCGGCTTTTGCAGGCATGCAGAAAGGGGATAGCATCGTATCCATCAACGGTGTCGTGACGCCCTGCAATGAACTGATGAATCAGGAATTGCTCAAGCATGCGTGCGACTCGATCACCATCGCGTATTATCGGGACGGTGAGTTGTGTTCCGCCAGTGCGTTCTTGGGCGACAGAGGTATGTTAGGCATAGCGATGCACATGGACTTCCGCTTTGAGCATCAGGATTATACGTTCCTGCAGTCTATTCCGGCGGGCATTCAATACGGATGGAATATTTTAGTGATGTATGTGAAGCAGTTCCGCCTCGTCTTTACCAAAGAAGGAGCGCAATCGGTTGGTGGCTTCGGTGCCATCGGTTCTATGTTCCCCTCGCGATGGAGTTGGGCGGCTTTCTGGGAAATGACAGCTTTCCTGAGCATCATTCTGGCCTTCATGAACTTCCTGCCCATCCCGGCACTCGACGGAGGATATATCCTCTTCCTGTTGGTCGAAATGATCACGCGTCGCAAACCCAGCGATAAGTTCCTGGAGATAGCAAACGAAGTAGGTTTCTGGCTACTGATAGCCTTACTTATCTTCGCAAACGGAAATGATATTTTGAAAATTTTCTTCTAAAATGACCAAGAACCAATTACCAATTACCGATTACTTCGTGCATGAGTCGTCCTACGTGGACGAAGGTTGCCAAATAGGAAAAGGCACCAAAATCTGGCATTTCAGCCATATCATGTCCGGATGTATCATCGGCGAGGACTGCAACATAGGTCAAAATGTCGTCATCTCACCCGATGTGGTACTCGGACGTAACTGTAAGATCCAAAATAACGTTTCCGTTTATACCGGCGTACGTTGCGAGGATGATGTGTTCCTCGGACCTTCAATGGTCTTTACTAATGTCATCAACCCTCGTGCTGCCGTCAGCCGAAAAGACGAATATCGTCAGACGATTCTCAAGAGAGGTGTCTCGGTGGGCGCAAACGCCACAATCGTTTGCGGTCACACGCTTGGCGAATACTGCCTCATCGGCGCCGGTTCGGTCGTTACAAAAGATGTACCTCCTTACGCACTAATGGTCGGAAATCCTGCCAAACAAATCGGCTGGGTGAATGCCCACGGCGATAAATGTGCCTCCCTCGAAGAAGCCAAAAACTCTTAAATCAAAAATCTTAAATCATAAATATTACGTATGATTCAACGTATTCAAACCTTGTATTTATTGACCGTAGTGGCATTGGGTATAGCCCTGATATGGCTTCCCGTAGTGGAGTTTGTAACACCGGAAGAAGCCTCGGAATTGCAAATCTGGGAGATGACCGCCATAGGGGGAGTGCCCTTGCAGGGACTTTGGGGATTGTTGGTAGCAACCCTGCTGATTCCGGCGCTTGCACTCGTGGATATCTTTTTGTTCAAAAAACGTATCCTTCAGGCGCGTTTGAATATCTTCACCGCTATGCTTTGTCTGGGCTATTATGGAGTGCTCGCGATCTATATATGGCAGGCTAAACTGGCTTTAGGCGTAGATTGGCATATCATGCCTTGGGCTTCTTTCCCGCTCGTATGTTTTGTATTAACCATCATGGCTACACGCCGGATCCTCAAAGATGAGGCACTCGTGCGTGCGGCCGATAGAATTCGATAAGTATGAATCCGCTATTATTAATTTTTCTTCAGGTAGCTGCTCCGACGCCCGAAGAGATTCAAGCCAAAAGGGACTCCATCCGTGCCGGTGCGCGGATGATAATTGAGACCGCGAAGAACGACCCGCAAACATTCTGGCAAGAGGTTGGCGAGTCGATGTTGCAGTTTGGTATCAAGGTCTTGGCCGCTCTCCTGCTCTTTGTCATCGGCATGTTGCTCATCCGGTGGGTGAAGAATATCCTCAATCGGGTGTTTGCGAGTAGAAAGACCGAACCGACGATCGCTTCGTTCGTCTCTTCGTTCGTCTCCATCTCTATGACCGTCCTGCTGGTGGTTCTTACGGTTAGTACCTTAGGCGTGAATACCACATCGCTGGCTGCTCTCTTGGCTGCCGGAGGTATGGCAATAGGTATGGCGCTCTCGGGAACCGTCCAGAACTTCGCAGGAGGAATTATGCTGCTCGCCTTCAAGCCCTTCAAAGCAGGAGATTTCATAGAGGCACAAGGTACTTCGGGAAAGGTGATTGAGGTGAATATCACGGCGACGAAGATTTTGACGATAGATAACCGCGTGGTGATTCTACCGAATGGCACACTCTCTAACGGCGTGATCAATAACTTCAACGGTCGTCCGCTTAGGCGTGTGGAGTGGAATGTGAGCGTCTCGTACGGCGTGGATGCAGCGAAATGCAAGGAGGCAATCTTCGCCATCATCAATTCTGAACCACGGATCCTGCAGGCAGATACAGATATGAAGCAACTTTATGAGGAGCTGAATATATCCGCTTATCAGCTTTCGACCGTTAACTATCGGATGGACGCTATCCCGGCGCCTTTCGTGGCACTCAAGAGTTTGAACGAAAACGATATTACGTTTGTTGTACGGGCGTGGGTACGTGCGGATGATTATTGGGATGTGTTCTTTGCGCTCCAAGAGCGGTTCTACACCGAATTGCCGCCGCAAGGCTTCACCTTCGCTTATCCTCACATGGATGTCACGATGGTGAATTAAAATTACGAAGTACGAATTACGAATTACGAGGGATGGAGGCGCTATTAGGTAAGACATTAACCGAACTGCAAGAAGTGGCGTTGAGCGTCGGTTTGCAGAAATTCGCGGGCAAACAACTCGCGCAATGGCTCTATGTGCAGCGCGTTCGTTCAATCGATGAGATGACCAATATCTCGCTCAAAGGACGCGAAGCACTCAAAGCCCGCTATACCGTCGGTCGACATGCTCCTGTTCGAGAAGCCGTCAGTGTGGATGGTACGAGAAAGTACCTGTTTGCCGTTGAAAATCAAAAATCAGAAATAGAAAATCAAAAATCTCTCAATTATATTGAGAGCGTTTATATCCCGGAAGAAGATAGAGCTACGCTTTGCGTCTCTACGCAAGCGGGCTGTAAGATGGGCTGTCGCTTCTGTATGACCGGCACACTTGGTTTTCATGGTCAACTTCCTGCCTCAGAGATCCTCAACCAGATCTTCGAAATAGATCAATTAGCAATCACCAATCACCAATCATCAATCTCCAATCTGGTCTATATGGGCGAAGGCGAACCGATGGATAATTTGGATTATGTCCTGCGGTCTCTTGAAATCATGACAGCCGAATATGGTTGTGCCTGGTCGCCTAAACGCATCACTGTCTCTACCGTCGGCATTCCGAATATGAAGCGTTTCTTGGATGAGAGCGAGTGTCATCTGGCGGTCTCGATGCATAACCCCTTTGCGATGGAACGTGCAGCCATCATGCCGGCTGAGAAGATGATGTCAATCACGGAAGTCGTGGCTCTGCTCAAACAATATGACTGGACCCATCAGCGGCGCGTGAGCTTCGAGTATATCTGCTGGGCAGGACAGAACGATACGATTCGCCACGCGAAAGAACTGCTCCGTTTGCTGAAGGGACTGAACTGCCGCATCAACCTCATCCGTTTCCATGAAGGGGTAGAGAATATCAAGTCTGACCGTCATTTCCCGGGCTCGAATGAAAAGCAGATGGAGTTCTTACGCGACTATCTTACACAAAATGGCCTCACTACAACGATTCGTAAATCGCGCGGTGAGGACATCCTTGCGGCGTGCGGTATGCTCGTCAATTCTCTAA
>JAEDNI010000038.1 GCA_016302585.1 Paludibacteraceae bacterium
GCCACGTCTGCCAACATGGTCCATAGCAACGGTACAGCCGGCGCATAAGCCATTTTAGCCAGTATGTTAAATGTATATACGAGCGGCAGATTATCTCCGGCCACAAAGATGAGCGAGAAGAATATACCCGATACCACAGAAGACATGATGTACACCGCTTTGTTGCCGAACCGCTTCGCAAGCGGTTTGGAGGCAGGCAGTGCGACTATCAGCGCAACGGTACCCAAGACATTGAATAACTGCACATTCTCGGCGTTGTGGATATAATATTTAAAGTAATAGGCGATTGCGGCATTCTGCATAGCGAACATGATGAACGAAACGATACCTACGCAGGTGAGGACAATCCATGCCTTGTTCATGAACAGGTACTTGAAATCTTTCAGCACATTGCTGTCCTGTTTCTTCGGTTGCGGCACACGCTCGCGGGTGGTAGCAAAAGCGATGAGGAAGAAGGCTATACTCAGTACACCGAACAGAGCAACGGTATATTGATATCCTTGCGCCTGATTGACCACGCCGTCGTTGCCGATGGCTCCGAGCCATTTGACAAGATAAAGGGCTGCGCCGGTAACGATAAACTGCCCGATATAAGCGGCAATGAAACGGTATGTGTTCAATCCTGCACGTTCGTTCGAGTCGTCTGTCATGACGGCGGATAGCGATGAATAGGGCAGGTTCACAAACGCATAAGCCGTGCGCAGAAGCAGACAAGTGATGAGGGCATAGGCGAACTTACCGTTCAAACCGAACTCAGGTGTCGTGAAGGCCATCACAGCCAGAATTGCATAAGGCACCGATCCGAATAATAAATACGGACGGAATTTACCCCAACGGCTGCTGGTGCGGTCAGAGATGATACCGACAACAGGGTCCATCACGGCGTCCCATATACTGCCGACAAACATAATCACGCCCGCCATCGCTGGCGAGAGACCGTAAATGTCCGTGTAAAAGATTAGCAGCCAGAAGCCCACCAAATCCCATACAAAATGAGATGCGGTATCGCCTAAACTGTAACCTAATTTTTCTCGAATAGATAGTTTCATATCAATTTGAAATCACAAATTACAAATCATACATTATCCGCGTTTCTTATACACGCGGATATAGTCCACGTACATTTTAACAGGAGTGCCGTCCTCCGGCAGAGCAGTCACCTTAAGGAACGACGGGTCATCGCTCGGTATCACCTCCGGATATTTCTCCGCCGCAGGCATATCGGGGAAGAAACCGCCAACCGACAAGTTCAGCACCAGATAAAACGGGTGGTTAAAATAATGTCCCGGTTCATTGACCTCTTTGCCGCGCAGCGATAACTGGAAATACGGCGCTACATCCGGATACTGATCCCGATCCAAATACATTGCAATCGAATCTTCCGTCCATATCAACGTAAACAAATGAAAATCACCTTGAACCGGATAATCGGCGGTACAAAACTGTCCGTAATTGGGATATGCCCCATTATTAAACGATTCACCCCAATGGCACGCACCGTTGAAATAACGATCCTGAATACCGTTCTCTATTCCCGTATGATGACCCATCTCGCAGATGTCAATCTCACCGCATTTCGGCCAAACGACTCTACCCTCTTTCGCCAATTCCTCCAACCTTTTATCCACGTCGTCGTTATCGCCTAAGTTAGTCGCAAGGTTATTTCCTAACATCCAAAACGCCGGCCAAAGACCGTCTGCCGTGTACGGAAATGCTATACGGGCTTCCACCTTACCGTACTCCACGGTCACCTTGTCCTGCGTATTGAGACGTGCCGAAGTACAAGGCCGATTGCCATATTCCTCGCGTTGCGCATTCAGCACCAAGCAACGTTCGCCCGTCTCCGGGTGACGTTCTATAGTCACATTCTTCGGCGCATAGTATTGCAACTCCGCATTTCCGCCTCCGCGCGCATTGTCCTCCACGTTCCAATACGCTTCGTTCAGGCTCTCGCCGTCAAACTCATCGTTCCAAACCAACTGCCATTCGCTCTTGGCGCACGCACTCAAAAACAGAGAACAAAGAATAAAAAGCAAAGATTTTTTCATCATTCCATCATTTTATCATTCCATCATTCTACCATTTGTCCCATTACGGTATAAGTCTTCTCTCCTCTGCGGATTAAGAGCTGCCCGTTGCGAAGCAGCTTCTCTCCCTCCCTTGAGGGGAGGGTTGGGGAGAGGTTGTTCTCCGTTCCTTCCGGCTCAATCGGATCCGAAGCAGACGGGCAAACGAAACTCTCGTTCGCATCGCCGCGCTGGTAGATGCGGATCCAATCGATATACATCTTCCGCGGGCCGTTAGCCAAGGCCGTTACACCGCTGATATTGTATATTTCTGGGAAGTTGCCTCCTACCGCCAGATTGGCGATGATAAAGTTCGGTTTGCCGAACACCAACTGCCGGTTATAATCCGCATCGTCATTGGGTTCCAGATTCGCATGGAAATACGCTTTGTTCTCCGGGTGCGCCTCTTTGTCCACATACATATCTACGGATGTCGGCGTCCAGATCATCGTCAGGATATGGAAGGTATCTTGCAACGAATAGGACCATTCCGAGGCTTGTGCATCACCCCAAACGTGATTCCATGCAGAGCCAACATGCATTGCACCATTGAAATAGCGATCCTGACGCCCGTTGAATCCGTCTTTGTGCCCCATCTCGATGATATCGGTCTCACCGCATTTGGGCCAGCCCACCTCGTCGATGTTCTCGCCTAACTGCCAGAACGCCGGCCAAAGACCGTTAGCCGTCTGAGGCAACTTGATACGCGCCTCAATCTTGCCGTACGTATAATGCAGTTTATGCTTACTGTTCACACGACCGGAGGTACATTGCTTACCCTGATAATCCTCTTTGGTGGCTGTCAGAATGAGACATTGTTTACCCGTCGTCGGTTCGGCACCTACCGCCACCGCTTTCTCGCAATAGTACTGCAACTCGTTATTGCCGCCGCCATCGCCATTCACCTCTATATTCCAAACTGCACGGTCCAGACTACCATCCGTGAAATCCTCGTTCCAAACAAGTGTATATTCCCCGTCCTGTCCCGGTTCCGCTTCGTCGGCGCATTGGGCATTAGGAGTCGTACGCGGCGTAGCGTCATTAGAGAAGATGATATCGTCTATCAGTACGACTGCGGCTTCTGTGATCTCGTCACGGTCAGCCATAAACATCAGGTAGTCAACCTGCGCTTTGCCGCTGATATCGAATACCACATCCTGCCATTGATTGGCAACGATAGTATTCACCGGTACCATATCAAGGTTTTCGCCATTATCCGTCACTTTCAGGTTCGGTTTGTGGCTGTTATTGCGATACATAAGTGCGTGTACGTATTGATAACCCGTCACGGCTTGCGGCAATGTATAAATAGCCCCTGACCAGTTGTCACACTGAGGTGCACGCACAATCTGCAAACACTTGCAGCTAAGATTCAGCCCTTCCTGATGAGGGTTATCCACTATCTCATTGCCACATGAAACGGTATTCCATGTCTTGGATGAGTTCTCAAAATCATCTACGGTTGTTTGCGCCTGCATTGTCGCGGCACATAGCACACATGCTATAAAGAATATCTTTTTCATATACTTAATTAAGTTTAAACCAGTTGATGTTCATTACTCCCTCTTGCATCTGTATCCGCAGGGTATGATAACCGGCCTTGACGTCAGTGGATATTTCTGCTGTTTGCCATTCATCCATTGCTCCCGTAGCGGTCAAAGAGGAAACGGCGGTCGGTTCGTCATCTATCCAAATCGCCACATCGGCCTCTCCCAAAGCGGCATAGCGTAGCGTGAGCGTCTGCACGTCATTAGGCACATACACCTGATAATCAGCATATTGTTCTTTGGCGAGTCGCGAAAGCATCAGTCCCTCACCGTCTGTAGAAGGGCGCACCTGAATAGTGTAATCCGACACTCCGATATAATTGGATGCTTGTATAGGATTTTGCGCACGGAACCAGACGGACTTGTCAAAAGACGAAAAGCCGCAATACACTTTGCCTGCCGGGGTCAGTTCATAAGGAGCGTAGTAGGTAAGAAGCTGCATATACGGATACCCGGATTTGGCACGCGGAATGAACCACGCATAGCGTGCCACCTTGTCGTCCTGCTCCAGATAATTGAGCGCACTGCACATATAGGTCATCTGATCCTCCTCCGAATGGATGGCATACTCTTCCCATGCGCAGAACTCCGTCAGCCAGATCGGCTTGTTGTACTTGTAGAACATGGCCACATAGTTCCGTAATGCCTGCGGGTTAGCCATATAGCAATGGATGGAGATTGCATCAATGTCATCTATTGAAACACCGGGTTGCGCAAAAAACTCGTCCAGCCATTTGATAGGGTCGCTGTATCCTGCGAGTGTACCGTAATTCATAGCCGGAGAGACCAGTTTGAGATTCAGTTCTTTGGCTAAATCCACTACCGACGGCCATAACTCTGCTGCTTTGGACGGCGTCATATTCGCTTGGTCCGTCAGGTTCGGTTCGTTGAACGCCAGCAGATATTTGGTATTGGGATGCGCGGCTACGAACGCACGGATCTTGTCTGCGCTATAGTTGCCGTTCCAGCACATCGGGCAGAAGTCTATCCCCTCCATATCCATCCAGGAGGCGGCAGTGGGGTTCTGGTCATTGCCCCAGTTATAGTCCCATGAGATGGCACTACTCAGCAGCGGCAGATCATCCGCCACCACGAAATTGAACGCCACACCGCGTTTGGCAGACTTAGCCATCGTGCTTGCCACCCGACCTTCGTCCGGAGTGTTAGAGGGAGTACAAGCCACCCATAAAGTTGCCAGAGCGAAAATGATTATTGTTCTTGTCTTTGCCATACTCGTACCCAATCCACTTTCATCAGCACCGGAGATGCAAAAATAGCATCGTCCACATTGCCGCCCATCGTGCCCCCGATAGCGAGATTGAGAATGATAAAATAATCCTTGTTGAACGGCCAGTAATAATTGTCATCCACGTGCTCCGCTTCTTCCTGTGTCATTGCTAACCGCTCGCCGTCTATCGTAAAATAGATGCGGTCCATGCCGTTGAAATCATCTTCCAGCCACTCAATGCCATACACATGATAGTTCTCCTCCAATCCGTCCATGTAAGAACGCATTGACCAGTTGTTTCCTCGCGATCCGTTCTTGTTGGGTGTATGCACGGCGAAAGAAGCCATGCGCGGCTGGTTGCCCACATGCTCAATAATATCGATCTCGCCGCATTTGGGCCAATTACTCTGCGGGTAATCATTCCCCATCATCCAGAAAGCAGGCCATGTACCGCCTCCTTTAGGAAACATGATACGCGCTTCTATCTTGCCGTACTTGAAGTATTTTTTGTTACGGGAATTAATACGGGCAGAGGTGTATTTTCGATTGTTATATTCTTCCTTGCGCGCCTCAATAACTAGATTTCCCTCCTCAACACGCAGGTTCTCAGGACGGTCGGTATAATACTGTTTCTCCTGATTACCACCTCCGTTTCCATTCACCTCTATATTCCACACATCGGTATTCAGCGCAGAGCCGTCAAACTCGTCAGACCATACCAATTGGTATTCGCCCCACGTGTGCTCTACCGCCACGCGCGATGTCACAGCCTCCAATCCGTTGCTGAGTGTGATGAACGTGTTACCGGCGCTAAGGGCTGTTACCAGACCTGTCTCAGAGACAGTAGCCACATCCTGATTAGAAGAAGTCCACGTCAGCGGCACATCATACGTGGAGGTATAGACATATTGGTAGGTCTCGCCTTTCTTGAGCGACACAATAGACGGCGTAATAGACAGTGTCTCTCCTTTTGCGCCGATCACATACACCTGACACTCGGCATAATCTTTTCCCGCTGTGGCGCGGATAGACGAATATCCCACACCTACAGCAGCAACCACTCCGTCTTTTACGGTCGCCACATTGGGGTCAGAAGAGGTCCATTCCACATTCACATCGGTTGGATTGACATCGATGATTTCCATATCCCCTACTTTCATCTGTAGCGAATTGGCGGATAAAGAGATTCGTTTCACCTCCTGTGTATTGCACGCCATCAATGCTACGGCAGCGACTATCAACATCGTTAATTTTCTCATTGCTTACATTATTTGTTTTGAGCGAAGCAGGGGAGTTCAACCCCCTGCCTGCATAAAATAGGATTGCTGATTATTTTTCGTAAATCAGAATAGCATCTATATCCAGACCGTTGCCGATGCCGTTGATCAACAGACCAATCGAATACATAGCCTCCTTGACAGATGCGCTCCACGGAGTGCTCCAATCCAAACCAGCTGCGAAGAGATCTGCCATCTTGTATTCTACCAGTTTCCACTCGCCGTTGGTATTGCCCGATACCTCTTTTGCAATCTCCGGACCTGCTGCACTCGTGCTGTAGAGGGTAAACTTAGCCGTGGTAGTAGCGTTGTTAGCTGGAGTCTTGTAAACAATAGCCAATACGTAGTCACCTGTGATAGCGCTCAAGTCCAATGTACGGTGGGCAATACGCAGACCGCCGCAACCGAGTCCCCAGCCTTCACCGGTTTGGGATACAAGGCTGATATAACCGTTTCCTTCGCCCGAATGACCGAAGCAGTTCAAACCGCCACCGGCACCGCCACCAAAGCTTTGTCCCCAGATTTCAAGAACACAAGTGGTCTCTTCAGGAATAACTTCTCCGACATACTCGCCGTTGATACGCAGGTCCTCTTTTACATTAGCTTTGATAGCCTCAAAAGCGGTCTCACCGAGGTTCAGAACATAGTAGTTCTTTCCTGTCAGCAATGCTGCAAACGGATTATCCTCAGCTGCTTTGCCTACCTTCACGATGCAACGTGCGCTTTTCTTACCTGCGGTTGCGGTAATGATTGTCTGACCTTCTGCAACGCCGGTTACTACACCTTTGGTATCAACAGAAGCAACAGCTTCATCTTCGCTGCTCCACGCTACGGTTGCTGCACCCTCCGGTGCTACGGTGGCAACCAAAGTAGCGGTTGCTCCTACCTCAATTTGAAGGGTCTTCTGGTCCAGAGTTACGCTCTCTACCTCAACCTCTGATTGGCCCGGTTTGCATGCATTGAAACCAGCCAATGTCAGCGCTGCCAGCGCTACGGCAAAAATTTTGTTTGCTTTCATAATGTTTGTTGTTTAAAAGTTAATTAAAAAGATTTATCCTAGTTAGACTAGTTTTGTTATCAATTATATCCGAAGTTCTGCTCCATCGGATTGAGTTCAATCTCTTCTACCGGAATCGGGAATATCTCGTGTACTCCTTCGCGGAAAGTGCCCATGTGGGAGCGTGCTTCTGCGCTCTCGGTAGCAGCATAAGCGTCCATGTGCGCTTTGGTGCCACCCCAGCGCACGAGATCGAACCAACGGTGTCCTTCCATTGCCAGTTCACAACGGCGCTCATGACGTAACGCTGTCTCGTCGGCTGTAGGAACACCTGTTAACCCTACACGCGAACGAACCCGATTAATATAGGTCTTTGCCGTTCCGGCATCGCCGGCTATCAAACAAGCTTCCGCATACATCAATAGTACATCGGCATAGCGGATCTGTTTGTTATTGAGCGGACCGCGGCTGTCATGGGCGATTTTGTTGCCATACCACCCGTATTTGTTATTCAGATAAGGGCTGCCTAAATATATCTCCTCCGTGGGGTTATCCATCTTCGCCGGATCTGGGTTGAGGATAGCCACGTCGCGGCGTGGGTCTCCCGTCTCAAACTCATCGTAGAGATTCTGCGTCGGATGGTTGAATCCCCATCCGGCATCGCCGTCGGTCAGTGTAGCCGAACGGGAACGAACCAGACGCTGGGTAAAGTTGCCGGCGGTATAGCCGAAGCCCTCACCGTAATCACCCCAAGCCACCTCCTTGTATTGAATTTCGAAGACGGACTCTTGACCATTCTCACCCTCTACGGTGAAATTATCCGCGTAGTTCGGGCAAAGGCTGTATTCGCCGGAAAGTATAACGGAGTCGCCCCAAGCTTTTGCTTCCTTGGCATAATCCGCCGCATCGCCTGATATTTTGCTGTTCCAATACGGAGATGCCATATAAAGATACGTTTTGAGCAACATAGCCTCAGCGGCGCCTTTAGTGGCACGACCTTTATTGTCTGCGTCCCATTGACCGGCTTTAGGCAAGCGCCGTTGAGCCTCTTTCAAATCGGCTGTTATCTGATCAAAGATTGCCGCAGCGGTAGCACGCGGTTGCTGCCATTTGTCGTTAGTATCCAGAACAGTCGTTACTAATGGTGTACCGCCGAACACGCGCACTAGACGGAAATAATAGTACGCTCTTAAGAAATAGGCTTGACCTAACATTTCTTCGCGTTCTTTAACGGAGAAAGCGGTATCCAATTTCATGGCGGGTATATAGGTCAACGCCAGATTGCAACGACTGATGCCCAGATAGTTTGACTGATAGAAATCGTGGAGCAGTTCATTACGCGGCGTCGTTTTCCAGTTCTCCATATCGTACGCGGCACCCATATCAGTAGTATTCTGACCGCCTTTGAGCGCATCATCACTCACCACGTCGCCGATAAACCACTCGCACGAATAGGTGCGTTTGAATTCCCACATCAGCGGCGTATAGCAACCGTTAATGCATTGTAATGCGGCCGCTTTGGAGGTAAAGAAATCTTCTAGTTTCACCTGTCCGGGTTCCGGTGCTGTCAACCATTCCTTGCAACCGGTCAGGCTAAATGACAAAGTGACAAAGCACAGCGTACAAAAGGCTATTTTCTTAACTATATTTGTTTTTTTAGCCGCAAGGGCACGATTAATTTCTGCGAAATTTTTCATAATTCTCTCTCCTTTCTAATTAGAAACTTGCGTTCAATCCAAACGTGAAAGTACGGCTCTGCGGATAGTTGCCGTAATCAACGCCGCTACCTACCTCCGGATCATAGCCCGAGTATTTAGTGATTGTAAACAGGTTGCTGGCGGTAGCATATACCCGGAGACGGTTGCAATGGAATTTCTGGGTCCATTTGAGCGGGAAAGTATAGCCGATCTGCAGGTTCTTGAGACGGACGTAAGTTCCGTCCTCTAAGAATCGTGTCGAGTTCTCTCTGTTGAGCGTTGATCCTACCGGATTAGGAATCGTTCCTGCGCGGTTCTCCAAATCTGCATAGTCAATACCTTTCGCAAGCAACTGGTTACGCACAGCCGGAGTATAGCCGACCCACGCGTCACGCATCGAAGTGGACAGCGCACATTCGGTACCGGCACCCTCTGTACGGAGACGGAGTGCATTGTATATCTTGTTGCCGAATACGCCTTGGAAGAACAACTGCACATCTACACCGTAGAACTCGGCGCCGAAACTCAAACCTGCCGTCAGTTTAGGGAAGTTATTGCCTATATAATGCATATCTTTCTCCGTCAGCTTGCCGTCTTTGTCCCAATCGGTATAGCGCGCGTCGCCGGCATGCAGGTTGGCTTCGTCATTATTGGCGTATCCATAGAACTGCTCCAAGACCTCTTCGTCGCTCTGATAAACGCCCTCGTAAGTGTAACCCCAGTATGAGTTCAGTGGCAGTCCCAGATCGGTCTTCGTGCGGTCGCCCCACAGCGGCGAACCGCCATTAAGAGCCGTCAGTTCATTGTGTATATAACTGAAATTCAGGTTGATATTATAGGAGAAATTCTGATTGACGCGATTGTCATGACCCAGCGTCACCTCGACTCCTTCGTTAAGGATATTTCCTACATTGTTCACTGGCGAATAGAGGTTTCCTACGTGTGCCGGAGTAGTCACATAAAGCAATGCATCCAGCGTTGTACGACGGAAATAATCGATTGTTCCTGTCAATTTGCCGTTCCAGAAGCCGAAATCAATTCCTGCGTCCCATTGTTCGTTGGTTTCCCAACCGCCTACAGGGTTCACAAAAGTCAGGACTGCTGCTCCTTGTTGAACCGTCTGGGGATAGGTGCCGAAAGGATAGCCCACGAACACATTCGCCGAAGAGAAAATACTCTGTACAAATCCGCCACTGGACATTCCGCCCTCGCTTCCTACACGACCGTAACCGGCGCGGACTTTGATATTATCCAGCCAGTCTAGATCCAAGTCACGCATGAACGGCTCTTCGCTTAGACGCCATGCCAACGAGAAAGAGGGGAAGAAGCCCCACGGCTGGCGGGAAAAGGACGAAGAAGCATCCGCGCGGAAATTGACGGTAGCCATATAGCGGTTGTCGTAGTTATAGAATGCACGTCCGAGGAAGGACAGACGGCGGCGGCGCCATACGCTCTCGCCGGTCGGATTTGTGTTGTCCTCAGTCGTGTTGCCAAGATACCAGTTCTCTGGAATCGGGTTCAAAATAGATGCACCCGAACCGCTCAAACCGTTCGAATTGATCTCCTGCCATGTCTGACCCACCATCACCGAGAAGTTATGCTTGCCTATCTCGCGGGCATATGTAATCGTTACTTCTTCCAACAGCGAAGTGTAGTTTGTCATTGAGCGCTCTAGGAAATTCTTGTTCATCTTGTCGAACGTCGAGTACTCGTATTGGTTTTTGAACAAACGATGGTTCGTCAGATAGGTATCCATAGAAATAGACGGACGGATAGTCAGCCCTTCCACCGGTTTGATTTCCAGATATATATCACCCACCCAGCGGTTGGTTTTGTCCAGCGGATAGCTCTCATTGACCATGGAGAATGGATTGGTCACGTTCTTGAAATTGGACGAAGCCGCCGTACGTCCGCTGATATCTTCACCTTGTGCATTGACAGACCCCTCTGGATAATGCGTCGGGTCCCACGGAGCCATAGCCAGTGCGGCAGAAATGACGGAAGCACCGGGGCTCGAACTGTTATTCATCGCATTACGGCCGGAGCTGTGTACGAAAGACAGGTGCTCGCCTATGGTCAACCATTTGAACAACTGAACATCGGAGTTCAGACGAAGCGTAAAACGCTGGTAATCACTACCGATAATCGTTCCCTCTTGACCGAAATACGAAGCGGAGAAAGCATAATGCCCTTTCTCGCCGCCGCCATCTACAGAGAGGTTGTAGTTATGCATGAATGCATTAGGATGGAATACCTCATCCTGCCAATCGGTATTGATTGACGAGTAGTCCAGACCATCAGGATGGGCTATCGTCATCGGAACAGGGAAATATTTGGATGTTCCTAAGTTATAGACGCTCATCCATTCGTTGAAACCGTTCTGGTTGTAATAGGCTATCTCGGCTGCGCCGTCGCGCATCGTTCCGATACGCAGTTTGGTCTCCGCCATCTCTTTGCTGCCCATCAGATCCAGTTTTTTCCATCGGTTCTGTAAACCCCAATAGGCATCGAATGTCACATTGGCTTTGCCTTTGCCTCCGGATTTGGTAGTGATCAGGATGACGCCGTTCGCACCGCGGCTACCGTAGATAGCGGCTGCCGAAGCGTCCTTTAGAATCTCCATCGATTTGATGTCGGTGGGCGAGAGCCATTTGATATCTCCCGTGATTACACCATCAACTACATACAGCGGATCATTGCCTCCGAGTGCTGAACCGATACCGCGGATACGTATGGTTGCGCCTTCACCCGGCTGACCAGAACTGGATGTCACCGTCACACCGGCTGCACGACCTTGCAACGCCTGATCCAGACCCGATACAGGAGCTTTGAGCAACTGGTCGGCACTCACAGAGGCTACTGAACCCGTCAGGTCGCTCTTCTTCATCGAACCGTAACCGATTGCTACCACCTCCTGCAACTGTACGTTGTCCGGAACCAGCGTAACGGTTAACGGACCGGCGTTCGCTACTTTCACTTCCGCGGGCTTGTAACCCATGAAGCTCACTTGCAGCACATCGCCTACCTTTGCCTGTAACTCAAAATTACCATCAAAATCCGTAATGGTTCCCACCGTAGTGCCTTTCACCATCACGTTGGCGCCGATCACCGGATCCGGCTCGTCTTGCGCCATCACTACACCCGTCACAGTCATACTCTGCGCCCACATTCCAAGCGCCATAATGACCATAGCGGAGATTGTCAGAATTCGTTTCATTATTAGATTTGTTTGTTGTTGGTTTTTCTAGTACCCTAGTATCCTAGTACCCTAGTACCCTAGTTCTTGAAGGTATGAGCCGACCCAACGGCTCATACCCTATTCCTTATTTTACGCGTGCGCCCGTGATAGTGTAGCGTTTGCCGTCACGAAGGATGATCAACTGACCATTCTCAATGGTCTTGATAGCCTTTGCGCCTACCTCGGTATTCTCAATAGCCGTGGTGTCGTCCTCCTTGAAGAAATAAACGTTATCGAGGAAGAAAGCGGTATTTGCTTTATTGACAAATCCAAGTTGTTTCATCTTGAATGTTTCGTACTCCGTAAAATCAAGCACTATATCGTTCCACTGGTTAGCGACCATCGGTTCAGAAGCTTTTCTCGGTTCGCCAGGAATCACCGGATAGACTTCAAACGCGAATGAAGTGGTTGGATACACACTAAAGTGAATCTTCTGGTAGCCGGCAAAGTCGGTTTCAGTAAATGCCCAACCAAAAAAACCGTCAAGATTTGACACATAGTACAACACATTATCTCCTTCGCCTAATGTTTTCTGGTCTAAAACAGGCGATTGCCACCACCACTCGCAGTAGTTGCCTACGGCAAGCACATCATATGCGTCCGAATAGAGAGCCTTAACATTCTTAGCGGCATGTGCAGGAGCCGGAGCGGTAGCCGGAGCGACTAACGTTCTGGCATTAACCTGGATAGGAGCAGTCTCGTTTCCTGCGGCATCTAAGGCAATAACAGAGAATACATAATCTGTGCCGGGCTCCAGATTTTTCATAGTAATGGTAGTAGTCTCTTCTGAGGAAGCCGCACCGTTGCCAACCTCTTCGTCATTGAGTTTGACAGAAAAATTTACTACTCCCATGTTGTCTTTGGCAGAAGCAGTAATAGTAGCCGAGAAGAAATCTGTAGCTGTTACCGATGCCGTCAGGTTAGTCGGAGCCTCAGAATCCTCAAGTGGAGTGGTACGATAGAAATACACATTATCCAAGGCAAACTCGGTAATAGTGCCGTTATCATACTTGAATTGGAAGATGCTGGAGAGATTCAGCCCCGCGAAATCAGTAGCCAAATCAAGGTCAATGCTATTCCACGTATTAGCTTCGAGGGTCACAATCTTACGATGTGAATCATCAGTAATAAGTCCAGGACCTCCATAGATAGGGACAATACCTATCTGACCCGCAGCGTCTGTCCAGATATCAAGGTGCAGTTTCTCCATTATCATGACGTTGTAGGAGGAAGCACATCCCCAACCGAGGTAGTTAAAATTGGCATAGGAGAGATAGTGGTTGCCATCGATATCCCCTTCTGTCATGGTAGTGGATTGTCCCCATCCTTCCAAATACCCCCAATTGGCCTCTCGCTCGTAAGAATCAGAATAAACGGCCTTTACTTGTGCTGCCGGCAATGTCGGAGACGGAGCCGCAGATGTCGGCGCTGCCATTACGGATACAACACTTGCGCTTAAGAAAGCGACTAAGAAGAAAATCTTTCTCATGATATTAAATTTTTGTTACACAATATTATTGGTTGAATTATTGCAATGTTAAAATTGCACCGCAAAGTTACTGCTTTTTTTTCACATGCACAAACATATTTATATGTTATACAACATAAAAGTACGCACCTTCCAAAAAAAGTACGTGCCATCTTGCTGTAATTCAGATATTTACCTATCCTGACCTACCTTAAAAAAGTACGGCAATAGTATCTGTATTTTTGTGGAAAAATTCTTACAAACAGGAGTTTCATAGTCCATCACTTCCTGCTTAATGTCGGGCGAACAGAGGTTCGGGTCGTTGAGGTCCGAGCTGTGTTTGCCCATAGGGTTGACAATCATCTTCGCTTTCGGTCCGAGTGGCGGTGGGGCAGCTGCGGTCCAGGGTTCCATTGCGCTACCGCAGGAAGTATCATTGCGGCACATACAAGTGCCAAAAATGTACATTTCATAAGTAAAAAAATGATTTGTAATTAATACTTGTTTGTTTTAGTTAAACAATATAAATCAAAAAATCGGCTGCAAAGGTGCAACTTTTTGTTGATGTATGCAAATTATCTTGCAAGAAATCTAAAGTATATTTACTATTAATACAACAATCGGGCGACTCATTCACCGAGCCGCCCGTGTTATTAAATCACAAATTTTAAATCTCAAATGTGAAACTTTGTTTCACTTAACTTCTTGGCCAGTGAGGGTATATACCATCAGCGCAACGTCAGCGCAAGGTCTGCTATTTGGAACGATGTTAGAACGATGTTGAAAGGTATATGATTATTAAGAATTAGGTATTGAACACATATCAATATAATAGCTGTTTATCAGCCACTCTCACTCTTTAATATCCATCCCCTCTCTATATAGTAAAAAAAAGAGGCGAAATATATCACCTCTTTTGCAACTTTTTTAAATTTTTAACTCTACTTACTGCTCTTCCGCCGGTTGCAATCACGGCACAACATCTGGCAGTTAGAGGCAATCGTTCGTCCGCCTTCTACCCAAGGGGTGATATGGTCGGCTTCCATGACCTCGATATCAAACGGTTTACCGCAGATAACACATTTTCCGCCTTGCCGCTCATAGACCTCGCGGCGCGTATTCGCATCAAACGTACGAATTCCCAAATGGTGGATATCTCCATCGAGGATATAGGCAAAAATACCGCTTTTCTTCTGTACATCGGAGTCCGCCATCAGTTTTGCCATTTGTTCTCCGATAGAAGTTGCCGTAAGTTTGGTGTCTTTGTGTTTATTATACAACAGACCCCATGGTACACCTTTCATCTCTTTCTTGTACTTGCGTCCGAAGAGTTTTTCTATCCAATGAATGACATCCTGGAAATACTGCCATAACTCGTCGGCGTCTGTATCGTGCTGATGATCAGCCATGTATTGTTTGAGCGATTTGCCTTGCGCGTCGCCTATCCATTCGAGTGCTGTCTCAAAATAATCCTGCCTAATGGGCGAACCTGACATAAAGTCCGAACCGATACGGTAAGCCACGCAGCCTGTCTTGGAGAAACGGCGTTTGGCTTGTGTGACCCACGGACCGGAATAAATGGCATTTAGGATCTCTTGGTTTGTCAGTTTTTCTCCGGCTATGTTAATGCGTTGAAACCATTTGATTTTCTCTTCATCCGTTCCTTCGCAGATATAAACTTGCAGTTTGTAGTCGAGAATACGGTTTTGCTGCTCGATGGTCATGTTATTGAAACCCAGCAAGTTACCGTCGAAGTTCATCATATATTCTCCGGCAATAAACGAACAAATAGAAATGGTACGTTGCTGTCCGTCCAGCACTTCGTATTCTATATCTGACGGCGAATTGAGCGAATTAGACGAATTATTATTTTCGCTAAATTGGTTTAATTCGCCGTTTTCTACTTTAACCCAATACATGACGTTCAGCGGAAAGTTCTGCCAAACGGTATCCATGACCGCGTTGCGCTGTTTTTCGTCATAGACGAACTCACGTTGGTATTTTGGGCGAATGTTCAACCGTCCGCCGTAGCCGACGATTCCTTCTTCTTGAATACTCAAATCGTTATACCCCGCGCACAA
>JAEDNI010000039.1 GCA_016302585.1 Paludibacteraceae bacterium
TCGGTTAGTTGATTTTTTGTTGAGTTTTCCGGTTCCTATCTGTTATGCGGACGCTCGCTTAAACTAAAACTACGCGTGACTCGCGGTACTACCGCTCGATTACGCTACGTTTTGTTCTACGCTCTTCGGTCTTCAAAGCAAAGCTTTAAATCCCGAGGAATTATTGTAATTTAACCATGTCATTTATCTATGCCAGCCGATTGTAATAACAATGCGGTGGGTTGTTGCGTTCATATCATACGGAGCAGCGTTTTCGTGGGCAAAAAGGTCTATATGTTGCCAGCGATACTGGTACGCCGCCTGTACCATAATAAACGAACCGCGGTAACCCAATGCCACAGAGGCGTATTGGGCAGTGCGGGGGAATTGAGAATACGTATCCTGACGATCGAATGTAGGATCCATCAGGACTGGTGTTTCTTCCTTCTTGAAAGTGCTCTCGCACGCATAGCCGGCATTGATATACATACCCATCACTGGGATGACTTCCACTCCTGCGCGGAGAGAGTGTATAATCGGCGACTGCAGCTGTTTATACAGGTCATATTGCAGCGCAATCATACCATATGCACCGATCTGGAAAGCCGCTGAAGTAGAGAGATGCACGGGCAGGTGGAAATCCATGTCACGGAAAGCAAGCGAGGGCGCATTCGAAGTGCCCAAAGTATCGGTCTTGGTCTGCAGTTTGCCATCGGTATAGGTGCGCAAGGAGCCTAAAGTAGGCGTATGGATTGCCAAACCGAGACGCAACCAACTCAACGGACGGTATATAAATCCCGCAGCGACCCCTACTCCCACGCCGGAATGAGAGACATAGGACTTGTTATAGAGCGAATCCTTGCCGTACACCTCTTGATAGAGCGCATCCTCCGTCAACGAATAGGAATGGATGCGGAGCCCCAGACCGAAATAGAGTTTATTGGAATAGTTCATCGCCCAATCGAGTCCAAACTCATTCACCTGACCGCGTTCGTAGAGACGGAAGGCATTGGAGTCTTGCGTGCGATGATTCGGAATAGCTATATCCCACTCGACATCGGCTTTTGACAAAAGCGGCGCAAGCGCCGGACCTGAGCCCGCGTATCCATAATAATCCCGGAAAAACGTACGATGACGCTTGTACGAAATCATGAAATTATAGGCGATGAGGCCGTCATCTTTGCTAAAATCTCCCAAAGAGAATACCGCTGAAGCCTGCGCGAGAGAGAATCGAAGCGTTTTTCCAGTTTTTTCTTGGTCGGTCTGCAGTGTTCTGTCGATACCGATATCCATCGTAGCCATCGCTTCTGCACGGCGATAGAGACCTAATCCTGCAGGGTTATCCGTCACCGCCGAAGGATCACCGCCGATAGCCGTCATCGCACCGCTCATACCCACATAACGCGCCGTTCCGATAATCGTGCGCTCGGAGAGACGGGTGTAGTCCTGAGAGAAGAGGAAGCCTACGTCAAAGACCGCTAACGCTGACAGAACACAGACCGTCCTGCGGACTGACAGAATACGGAACCCTATGTTTCGAAGATTTCTCATCGCTTGATTCTGATGGTTACGGTGGTGTCTTGGACGTTAATATATTCGATAGAGGGACTAAGGGCACTAGAAGCACTAGAAGCACTAGATGCACTAGACTCGCTATGCTCGGTATGTACGGATTTGTCCGGCCAGTAGTACGCATCGTCCAAAGGCGCTTGCGAAGTAGTATGACAAGCGGTGAGGGCAAAGAGCAATAAGCCTACCCCAACCCTCCCTAAAGGGAAGGAGACAGAGCGTAATATTTGGACAAATTTCGACATTTCGGTATTACGTTATTACGGGATTACGGAATTTTAGATCTTTCTAAAACCGATAATTTCCCGTACTTCTTCAATCGTTTTTTCTGCACGAGCAGCTGCCTTCTCCGCGCCCTGACGCATGATTCGGTCGAGGAGTGCGTCATCGGAAGAATATGCGAGAATACGCTCACGAATAGGCGCGAGAAGTGCATTCGCATCTGCTGCCATCTGCTTTTTCATATCTCCATAACGGATCTGCATGTTGTTATACAGATCGTTGTAATAGTCTGCTGCTTCCTTACCGGAAAGGAGTTCGCAGAGGGTGAAGAGGTTCTGGATGACCTCCGGTTTCTCCTGGTTAAGTTGGGTCGGCCCCTGATCCGTTACGGCACGCATTATTTTCTTGGTGACGGTCTTCTCGTCATCGCAGAGATAGAGGCAGTTCCCTTCAGATTTACCCATCTTACCCGTTCCATCGAGACCGGGCACTTTGACGGCCTTGTCTGCGAAATGGAAGGACGCCGGCTCTTTGAAGTACTCTACTCTGTAGATGCGGTTAAAACGACGCGCAAAAAGACGAGCCATTTCCATATTCTGCTCCTGATCCTTACCCACCGGCACTTTGTCCGCCTTATGCACGAGTATATCCGCAGCCATGAGGCAGGGGTATGTCAGCAAACCGGCATTGACGTTATCGGGTTGCTTGCGCACTTTCTCTTTGAAGGACGTAACGCGCTCTAATTCACCCAGATACGCGTTCATATTCAGATACAAATACAACTCAAGCACCTGCTTCACATCCGATTGCACGTAAATAGGCGCTTTTTCGGGGTCGATACCGCAAGCGAGATACTCGCTAAGGATGGTCTTGACGGATTTCTTGATATCTTCCGGCGTCGGGTGCGTCGTCAACGAATGCCAATCGGCAATAAAGAACATGCAGTCATACTCGTCCTGCATCTTCACAAAACTCTTAACTGCTCCGAAATAATTACCTAAATGCAAATTTCCGGTAGGCCGTATTCCACTAATTACTCTTTCCATTGCAACGTACGTTAGATTTTAATAGGAATTTGACGATAGATCGGTTGAGCCAGCGCCGTTAAGGTGGTGGTATTGGCTACTCCCGGGATCTCTTGAATTTGGGTATTGAGCAACTTCAACAAGTGTTCATTGTCATGCGCATACACTTTGATCAGCAAACCGAAAGCGCCCAGGGTATATTGTGCTTCAACCACTTCGGGTATCTTCTGCAAGGCTGCAATTACCTGATTGTACATCGAAGCCTTCTCCATCGTGATACCAATATAAACACAAAGCTGGTAGCCCAAAGTCTTCGGCTGGACATGATAACTGGAACCGGTAATGACACCATTGTCAAACATTTTTTGTACACGTTGATGCACCGCTGCTCTACTCACCCCACACTGCTCTGCTACTTCCTTAAACGGGATACGTGCACTTTGGGTAATAATCTTCAAAATTTTACGATCTAATTCGTCTAACTTCTCCATTATTGTGATAAAATGATTTAATTTGAGTGCAAAATTACAATATTTTTTTGATATGTGCAAAAAAAAGTGTACTTTTGTGGCGATTTTTATAACATTATGACACTTGACGAGTATATTTCTTTACACACCACTCCGGAAAATGAAGCATTACAAGCGATCACGCGCGACACGCATGTACATATTTTAAACCCGCATATGTTGAGCGGGCACGTACAAGGGCGTGCACTGAGTATGATTAGTCATATGATTCGTCCGAAGCGGATTCTGGAATTAGGTACATTCACCGGTTACAGCGCTTTATGCTTGGCGGAAGGCTTGGCAAAAGATGGTCAATTGGTGACGATTGAGCACAATGACGAGTTGGAGGAGACAATCAGACGCAATCTGTCCCGCTCACCATTGAGTGACCGGATAGATTTGCATATTGGAGATTGTAAATTGGTGATTGGAGGATTGGATGGCCCTTATGACCTTGTGTTTATTGATGCGGATAAACGAGAATATTGTACTTATTTGGATTTGGTGTATCCGCTGGTACCGGTAGGTGGATTTATACTGGCCGATAACACACTTTGGGACGGTCATATCATCGATGCGGCATATGACAAAGATAAGCAGACTTTAGGTTTGCGTGCCTTCAATGATCGGTTGGCTGCTGACGAGCGCTTCGAGCAAGTGATTCTACCCCTCCGTGATGGACTTACCCTGATAAGAAAGATAGAGTAAGAAGGGGCGAGAAGGCTTGCGGAGAGTGAGGGATTCGAAAATTACGAAAGATGCGTATATGCTACCCATAAGCGGTAAGGACGATTATGGAATGTAGCATAACGCAGATGAGTAATAATCGACAGAGCGCAGCGGCGGAGAACTCCCGAGCGGGGGTTGAGAAGGCCCTCAGTTCCATATAAAAGAAATAGGGACGCCCCTTGTGGGTATCCCTATTCTTTTACTGCGGAGAGTGAGGGATTCGAACCCCCGGTACGACGTAATGCGTACACCGCATTTCGAGTGCGGCACTTTCGACCACTCAGTCAACTCTCCTTGCTTTTCGCAAAAGCGGGTGCAAAGGTACTGCTTTTTTTTCAAATACGCAAATATTTGCGCATTTTTTTGTCACTTTACCTTCATTTTATCGAATCCGGAACCGAACACACCGCTTACATCGGCAATTGAGACCAGTGCATTAGGGTCTATCTCATGGATCATACTGAAGACCAACGGACTCTCCGGCTTGCGAACAAGCACAGAGATGACTTTCACTGGTTTCTGGGAATACCAGCCTGTTCCGTCCAGCACCGTCACACCGCGGTTGACCGTCGTATTGATC
Organism: Paludibacteraceae bacterium; assembly: GCA_016302585.1. Taxonomy (GTDB): domain Bacteria; phylum Bacteroidota; class Bacteroidia; order Bacteroidales; family Paludibacteraceae; genus Colicola. The sequence goes on from JAEDNI010000039.1 coordinate 4,614, forward strand.
GCTGTAGCGATCTCGTCGTACTTTGACGAATAGATCAGGAAGTGCACCGAGCGGTGAATTCGCGCCATCAACCAATCGACAGCCACAGTATAAGAGATCGTCATCGCCACACCATATAGCACACGTTTGATATGCAGATAATTGGCGTCTACGCCGTCTGCCTGCATCGAAGTCGGCAAAGGAAGGAAGAAAGCGGAAGCGATAATCAGTATATCGCAGGCTAACATGATATTGCCCAGCGAGATATTGTGATAATGATTGATGATCATCGCTACGATATCCGTACCGCCGGACGAACCGTTGGCTGCCAGCACACAGCCCAGACTGAGACCGAACACGAAACCGCCTATGATAGCACCTAACCAGGGATCGGAGATGATCGGTTTCGGTAAGATAGGAATGACGCGATACCAGAACGTGATGGCTGCCACACCTACCATCGTACGGATGCAGAACCGCCATCCAACCGTGAAGCCGGCGATAAGAAGCAGTATGATGTTGAAGACAAACGTCGTCAGCCACACCGGTATCGCTCCGCCGTACTCTGGAAAGAGGGACGGAAACAGGCCTCCGGTCACATAATAGATCGCAGAGCAGATACCGGTCAGACCGCCTCCGACGAAAGCATGCGGCAGCAAGACCCAGTTCACCATCAGCGCCATCGGAGCGATTCCGATGATGATCACCAGGTACTCGAAGATCATCCGTGCCCGCGATTTCTGCGGCGCATTATGCGGATTCACATATTTATCGAAACGTAACATATCACTTACCGTTAGTCATGGGATCAAAGCCTTGTCCGAACACGCCGCGCACCTGACTCTGGCTGACGAACGCATTCGGGTCTATCGCATGAACGAGACGGAAGATAGTCGCTGACTCGTACGAACGGGCGATACAGGTAACGACCTTCATCGGCTTCTTGTTATATCCGCCTTCCGCATCGAGGAAGGTACAGCCTCTATGCGCCTGCGTGATGATCGCTTTGGCTATCTCGTCGGGTTTCTGCGTGAAGATCATAAACTGCACCGACTGACGCATCCTATTCATGATCCAATCGACAGCCGTCGAACTCATGAAGGTGTAGGTCAGACCGAAGAGGATCTTCTCGATCGCGCCTTGTGTGCCTGCCGCCTGAATGGTAGGCAGGAAGAACGCCGAGGATATCACCATCATATCCGCCATTAGCAGTACCCTGCCCATCGGCAGATGGTGGTACTTGTTGACGATCATGGCGACGATATCCGTACCTCCGGTAGAACCGTTGTTGAGGAAGCATATCCCTAAGAAACAGCCCGTGAACAGACCTCCTATCACCACCGCCATGAACGAATCCGTGAGCAGCGGCACCGGAGCGATAGGGATCACTTTGAGCCAGAACGTGAGCCAGAAAACGCCCCATATCGTACGCACGACATAGCGCCAACCGACCGTGATAGCGGCGATGATGAGCAATAGGATATTGATCAACGCGCTGGACAGCCAGATCGGCACGTAGGTGTTTGTAGCGAAATAGATGATCTCGCATAGACCGGTCAAACCACCGCCGACGATCGCATGCGGCACCAGCAGTTGGTTCACCGTCAACGCATAAGGAATGGTGCAGACGATGATCATCAGAAACTCCTTGAGCGTTATCCACGGTAACGCACGGTAGTATTTCTTTATCGGTTCCTTGAAATCAACCATATAAGCGGTCAGTAGTCAGTAGTCAGAATCGTGCTACGAGATTGCGGTCTCCAAAGCCGTTATCTACGCGTCCTACCGGGCACCAGAACTTAGTCTGAGCCACCCACTCCGTCGGATAGGCGGCCTCACGACGCGAATAGACGTGGTTCCACTCGTCGGCTACTACTTCGTATTCAGGGTGCGGCGCGTTAACTAACACATTATCAGTCTTATCCGCTTTACCAGATTCGATATCAGCGATCTCTTGACGAATCTGCAATAAGACATCACAGAAACGGTCAATTTCTTGCAACGACTCAGACTCCGTAGGTTCTACCATCAAGGTACCATGTACCGGGAAAGAGAGCGTAGGTGCGTGATAGCCATAGTCCATCAGACGCTTCGCTATATCAGCTTCGGTAATACCCATAGCGTGGAACTGGCGGCAGTCGAGAATCAGTTCATGTCCGACTCTACCCGTAGCGCCGGTATAGACGATGCCATAGGCATCTTTCAGACGCTTGGCCATGTAGTTAGCCGACAAGATTGCAGCTGCTGTAGCATGGCGTAAACCATCAGCACCTAACATAGCGATATACGCCCAAGAGATGAGGGCCATGTTGGCATTACCATACAAAGCCGCACTGACGCGGTTCTTATCCTCCGTAGGCAGGCAGTCGGCCAATGCAGCGGTACAACATACGGCTCCTGCTCCCGGGCCTCCACCTCCGTGAGGCGAAGCAAAGGATTTATGGAGATTGAGGTGACACACATCAGCGCCAATGAAGGCAGGATTGGTCCAACCTATCTGCGCATTCATATTGGCTCCATCCATATAAACCAGTCCACCATTATCGTGCACAGCAGCGATCATTTCACGAATTGCCTGCTCGAAGATACCGTGCGTGGACGGATAGGTAATCATACAGCCGGCCAAAACATCTTTGTTCTCTTCCGCTTTTGCTTTCCAATCCATCAAGTCGGTGTTGCCTTGTTCATCGCATTTTACAACACAGGGTGTAAAGCCGGCCTGCACACAAGAAGCAGGGTTCGTACCGTGAGCCGAAGCAGGAATAAGAAGCACTTTACGTTGGGATTGTCCCAGACGCTGCAAGTACTCGCGGATCACTACAAGGCCCGTATATTCACCAGCCGCACCGGATGTAGGCTGCAGGGTGCAAGCATCAAAACCGGTGATAGTACACAGTTGACTCTGGAGTTCTTCCAAAATATTAAGGTATCCGGTCACCTGCTCTTCCGGCGCCAGAGGATGCACGTTCATAGCCCCACTGAAAGTGATAGGGATCATAGCCGCCGCCGGATTGAGTTTCATCGTACAGCTGCCCAGAGGGATCATAGAGGTAGCTAAGGAGATATCTTTTCGATCCAAACGCTTGAGATAGCGCATCAACTCCGTCTCCGTATGATAGAGTTGGAAGACCGGTGCTTGCAAATAGTCCACTTCGCGTACCCGGTTCTCCTCGATAGCCCAAAGGCCTTCAAACGCCTCATCGGACTCTTCGTATTGCGGTACATTTCCCGAAGCTTCTGCAAAGAGTTCAATCAGGTCATTCATATCATCGATATCTACCGTTTCGTCGATGGAGAGACCCACCCACCCCTGCGGGTCATAATAGAGATTTATACCAAGGTCTTCTGCCTTCTCACGCAGGTCACTTATCCAGTTCTCTCCGGCTTCGCTGGCTGTGATCTTCAGGGTGTCGAAGAACTCCGCATTCTCTTGGGTGTAGCCATAAGCCTGGAGCATTTCGTTCAGGTACACGGCTTTGGCATGAATACCCTCCGCTATCTCACGAATTCCTTCCGCACCGTGAAAAACGCCATACATACCTGCCATCATGGCAGACAGGGCCTCTGCGGTACAGATATTCGAAGTCGCTTTTTCGCGTTTGATATGTTGCTCGCGTGTCTGCAAAGCCAAGCGATACGCCGGACGCTCGTATTTATCTTTGCTAAGACCGATTATTCGACCCGGCATATCGCGTTTATACTCATCGCGCGTAGCCATATAACCGGCAGTAGGTCCACCAAAGCCCATCGGCAAACCAAAACGCTGGGCAGTACCGCACATAATATCTGCATCAAGCGGTTTGAGCAGTGCCAAAGCCATGAGATCCGCCACAACCGTCACTTTCAATCCGGCAGCATGGCAATCCTCGATAAAGGCATCGTATTCCTCGATAGAGCCATCGCTATTGGGCCACTGCACGAGTGCTCCAAAGAACTCTGCAGAAGGCGTAAAATCGGCATAACTACCAGTAACGATCTCGATATCTTGTCCTTTCGCGCGTGTGCGCAAAACAGATAAGGTATTCGGCCAGATTTTCTCATCCACAAAGACCTTGCGTACGTTCGCTTTAATCTGGTCGCGTGAACGCAAATTATGCATCATCGTGACGGACTCCGCTGCTGCGGTTGCTTCATCGAGCAGTGAGCAGTTAGCCAGAGGCAGCCCGGTGAGGTCGCTAATCATCGTTTGGAATACAAACAATGCCTCCAAACGGCCTTGACTGACCTCAGCCTGGTACGGGGTATACGAGGTATACCAAACCGGGTTCTCGAGGATATTACGACGAATGACGGCAGGGGTGATTGTCCCATACCATCCGCGACCGATATACGAGCGAGCAGGGGCGTTGTCCGCCAGACTCATCTCGGCGATGTCCAGCATCTTCTGCTCCGTATAGGGTTCATCCAAATCAATGGGTTCCGGCAGCAAGATATCTGCCGGCATTGTTTCGCGCACCAAAGCCTCTATTGACTCTGCGCCTATCGCCTCAAGCATCTTTTTCTCGTCTTCCGATCTGAGTCCAATATGCCGAGACTCCAAATAGTTTACCTTCATATCCAGATAGTTCTTATTATTTTCGTAAAAATCGCTGCAAAGTTACACTTTTTTTTGCATATATCAAAATTATTTTGTATTTTTGCAACAAATTTCAATAACCCATTAAATTTTAAGTACTATGAACGTGACCATTAATGCCGTAAATTTCGATATGGCTGACAAACTGGAGCAGTTTATCGAGAAGAAAATGAATCGTTTTGAGCGTCACCTCAACGGCGATGACAAAGTAGAGATTCGTATGTCGGTAGTAAAGCCGCAGACCAATCTGAACAAAGAAGTAAAGATTCGTATCGCAGGCTTATTTGCAGAGAAGACGGCTGATACCTTTGAAGAAGGTATTGATGCATGTTTGAATGCACTTGAGACTCAATTAGAACGTCGTAAGAACGGATAAAACCATTCTCTCCCCCGCCCTATGACTGACGAACGTTATCTTCGCCTCCTGAGCGAGAAATTTCCTAATGCGCAAGCTGTTATCACGGAGTTAATCAATCTTCGTGCTATTCTATCTTTGCCCAAAGGTACCGAACATTTCGTGAGTGACCTTCATGGTGCATCGATGGCCTTCATTCATATGATTAAGAATGCCTCGGGAGTAGTACGCAGGAAAGTGGACGAGGTGTATGGCGACACAATGGCGGAGGAAGAGAAACGGGCTCTCTGTGCGCTTATCTATTATCCGGATGAGCGCATAGAGATTATTAAACGTTTTTATGCCGGAGAACAGGTGGACAGCATAATCGGTCTCAACTCACAGATATGCGAGTTAAAGACACTGAATGATTGGTACCGAATTCGTCTTCATCAGGTAGTAGATATCGCTCGCGCGGTAACTATCAAATATAGTCGCTCCAAAGTAGAGAAACTGCTGCAGCCTGAGTACGCATACATCATCCGCGAATTGCTGCATGAGTCACGTCTGGAGCAAAAAGACAGACAGACCTATTATAACGCGATCATTGATGCCATTATTGAGACCGGCTGTGCGGATCAATTGATTATTGTCATCAGTTACCTGATTCACTCGCTGACAATAGATACGCTTCATATCGTAGGTGATATCTTCGATAGAGGTTCCGGTGCGGCTAAGATATTAGACGTGCTCTCCACGGTACGCGATTACGATATCCAATGGGGTAATCATGATATCGAATGGATGGGTGCGATGGCCGGTAACTGGGCTTTGATTGCTACAGTGCTGCGCGTTAGTATTCGCTATGCCAATATCGAAACCCTCGAAGAGGGTTATGGTATCAACTTGTTGCCTTTGGCTAACTTCGCTATGACGGTATATGGGGATGATCCATGTACGATTTGGCAGACGAAAGATTTTGAGAACAATCCGCGTCTGACACGTTCGGCTCAATTGATGGCAAAGATGCACAAAGCCATCTCGATCATCCAGTTTAAGTTAGAAGGTCAAACGGTTCTTCGTCATCCTGAATGGCACATGAATCACCGTGCGCTGTTAGACAAGATTGATTTCGAGGCCGGTACGATTACTATAGAGGGCAAGACTTATCCGTTGACGGATACCAATCTGCCGACTATAGACCCTGCTCAACCGTATGAGTTAAGTCAATATGAATTGGATCTGATGAATCAGTTAGCGCGTTCCTTCCGTAAGAGCGAGAAGATGCAACGTCACTTGCACTTATTGTATGAACACGGATCACTCTATTTGGTTCATAACGGCTTCCTACTCTACCATGCGGCTATTCCATTAAATGCCGACGGATCGTTCTCCGAGGCGGAAGTTTTTGGTAAACGCGTGTCCGGCAAGGCGCTTATGGACCGCACGGATGAGATTATTCGGCAGGCCTATTATGGTGTTGGTCAAACCAAGCAAAATGCACTGGACTATCTGCTTTATCTTTGGGAGGGAGAATTCTCGCCGCTGTATAACAAGGATAAGATGACTACCTTCGAACGCTACTTCATTGCAGACAAGGCACCGCAGAAGGAGAAAAAGGGAGCTTATTTCTCTTTATCGGACGACGAGAAAGTTTGTGAAGCTATTCTTAAAGAGTTCGGTTTAGATCCCACAACAGGACGAATCATCAACGGTCACGTGCCCGTGCGTACTATAAAAGGAGAGACTCCAATTCGTGCGAATGGCAAGCGATTTGTAATTGACGGAGGCTTCTCAAAGCCTTATCAAGAGAAAACAGGTATTGCCGGCTATACGCTGATATACAACAGTCATGGTATTCAGTTAGTTGAGCACGAGTCGTTTGAGAGTCGAGAACAGGCTATCTTATCCGGTAGCGATATTCATAACCGCACCCTGTTGCAGGACTTCAGCGGACAACGCATGCATATTAAAGACACGGATAAAGGAAAAGAGTTGCTCGAACAGATTAACAGTCTCGAACAACTCCTTCAAGCGTACCGTTCCGGTACATTAAGAGAGCGTTTATCTTAACAGCTCTCAAACTGTTTCAAGAAACGGACATCGTTTTCAGAGAACAAGCGGAGGTCTTTTACTCGGTACTTGAGGTTGGTAATACGTTCCACACCCATTCCAAAGGCATATCCGCTATATTCTTTGCTATCTATACCACAAGATTCCAGCACATTCGGGTCCACCATTCCGCATCCAAGAATCTCCACCCAACCGGTGTTCTTGCAGAACGAGCAGCCCTTACCACCACAGATATTACAACTGATATCCATCTCAGCGCTGGGTTCAGTAAAGGGGAAATAGGACGGACGTAGCCGAATCTTGGTCTCCGGTCCAAACATCTCCTTACTGAAATACAGCAGGGCTTCGCGCAAGTCAGCAAAGCTGACATTCTTATCAATATACAATCCTTCTACCTGATGGAAGAAACAGTGTGCACGGGCAGATATAGCTTCATTACGATACACACGACCCGGACAAAGCACACGAATCGGCGGTTTTTGGCTCGTCATCACACGTGTCTGTACGGAAGAGGTGTGAGAACGCAGCAGCACATCGGTGGGTTTTTGTACCCCAATCTCTTTCTCAATAAAAAACGTATCCTGCATGTCTCTCGCCGGGTGTTCGGGTGCGAAATTCAGCATGCCATAGACGTGTTTATCGTCCTCTACCTCCGGTCCTTCCGCTACGGTAAATCCAATACGAGAGAAGATGTCGATGATCTCTTCTCTTACCAAGGACAAAGGATGACGTGTGCCTAACGCGATCGGATCGGGTGTACGCGTCAGGTCGAGTTTCTCTGCGTTGGCTTCCTGGCTTTCGGCCAGTTTCTCGCGTAACTCATTAATACGTCCTTCCGTCTCTTGACGTAATTGGTTCAATAACTGACCCAGTTCACGTTTCTGCTCAGAAGGCACCGTACGGAACTCATTGAAAAGCGTCGTGATCTCACCTTTCTTACTGAGATATTTGATACGCAGCGCTTCCAACTCTTCCGCGTTAGCTGCGTTCATTTCACGCACTTGACCTAATAATTTTTGAATTGAATCTTTTAACATATATCTATTTTTATTCTTAAATGCTTCTTATCTATAATACCCCAAGGCTATTGAGGAAGATCAGTATAATAGCAATCGGGACCAACCATCGCAGGGCAACAAGATACACTTTTCCCGGAGCGTTTACCGACGAGGAGTTCCGTCATAATAAGCGGCAAGCCAAACAAGAGGACGCAGAGCAGGTAGACAATGAGAAAAGCCGCACCGCCGTTTTCTCCGGCAATGTACGGGAATTTCCATATGTTTCCCAGGCCGACAGCACTTCCTGCTGCAGCCAAGATAAGTCCTACTTTTGATGAGAAGCCTCCGCCCTTCATTTCCTTATTCCAAGAAATAATCTACAGTTGTGACTACACGAACATGTTTTACCCAAGGCTGATAGTTATCCGACTCGATGGAGAACTGGCCTTGACTGGCGCGACGGATAGAACCTAACGCACATTGTGCATCATCTGCGAACTTCTGCGCTACGGCACGTGCATTTTGGGTAGCCTCCTCAATCATCGACGGTTTCAACTCCGGCAGGCCATTGTACTGATAATCCAGATTCCACTTCTCCGTGGTAACAATGATACCTTCTTTGAGCAAAGAAGACTCCTTGCCTTGGCTGGCTACAACCAATTGCACTTTGTCGGTAGAGACGATGAGCGAAGTGCTGAGCGTATATTTAAACTCAGGACGCGTACCATAGTAACCATCCCAGTTATTGCTTACCGACACACTACCCTGACGAAAATCAGACTCCTCAAAACCTAAAGACAGGAGATGTTTCTTCACGCGTGCAGTAACCGTTTCCAGTTGCGTATACAAAGCCGGCAGATCATTTCCACTCCATGCATATGACAAGGGCCAAACCGCATAATCCGCTTCAACTTCGCGTGTGCTGAGACCTTTAACGCTTACTGCGCGATCTTTGTTCGCGAACTTGTTAATTCCAAGATAAATGAACAGACCGGCAAGGGTCAAACCAATGGCGATACATGCGCCTGCTAAAATATTATTTTTCATGTCTGTAAATGTAAGATATTATTTGTCGTGCTTGTGCTCGTAGATGGCTTCGTCCACATTGATGATGTAGTCGCCCATCTTCTCGAGTTCAAGGATGATATCCATATAATTGACACCGGTGGTGTAGTCGTACTCATGCTCGGTGATAGCCTGCATGTTTTGGTTCTTGAGTTCGTCGCGGAAATTATTGATTTCGTTCTCCATGTTGGTCATCTCAAAGAACTCGTCCTGCGTGATGTTCACGTGCTCCAGCGCATCCACCATTTTTGCCTGTGCGTCTGTCAGGAGATAAAACATCTGCTCGACGTTCTTCTCCTGCTCCGCCGTAAAGGTGATATTGCCGTCGTGCTTGTGACGTATATAGCGCGAGAGGTTGTAGTTGGCGTCGCCCACGGACTCCAGCTCGCTGACGATACGGAGCATCTTGTGCACCTCGTGCTTGGACTGGTCGGAGAGACGACCGTCGGCTACCTGATTGAGGTACTGCGCAATCTCATATTCCATACGGTCGCAGATGCCTTCGTATTTCTCAATACGTGAGAAGATTTTGGTGAACTGCGTATTGTCCTTCTCATAGAAGAGCTCATGCACCATGCCAATCATACGTTGTGCACGGAGAGCGAAAACATGTACCTCTTTCCATGCCTGGAGGATAGAGAGCTCGGAGGTAGACATCAGACCGCCGGAGATAAACTTGAGCTGGCTGTCCGTATCTTTCTGTTCCGGTTTGGGCGGGATGATAGTGCTCACTACGCGCTCCAGAACCGGCACGAACCAGATTAAAATCATCGTATTCGTTACGTTGAACGCCGTGTGGAAGGTAGCCAGGACGGCATTCAGCTTGTCCGGCGACACGTCAGACGGTACGCCCGGCGTGAAATCTACGCCCCACAGCCGACATACACCGCCGACGAACCAGCGGAAGATGCACAGCACCCACACCACGCCGAAGAGGTTGAACACCAAGTGCGCAAGGGCGGCACGGCGTGCCTGTACTGAGGCGGAGAGCGCCACCACATTGGAGGTGATGGTCGTACCGATATTCTCACCCAGCACCAGTGCGATACCCATATCGACAGGCAGTACGTGGGTTGAACAGAGCGTCATCGTGATAGCCATGATAGCCGCCGAACTCTGTACCGCAAAAGTCAGTATGCCGCCTACTAACAGATAGAGGAAATAGCTTCCGTAACCCCATGACGAAGTAGCAATGAAGAAATTGCGAACCGGAGTCATTTCGTCCAAGTGCATGTCGGTGGCGTTGATCTTCAGTGTTGTCAGACCAAGCAGCATGAGCGACAGACCGATAAGGAAATCGCCGAGGTTGGCGTTCTTCTTGGTGTAGATAAGCGCTACAGCCAGTACGATAGTGGCATACACAACCAATCGCAAATCAAACGATCCGCCGCCGAGCACCATGATCCATGCCGTGAACGTCGTACCGATGTTGGCACCCATGATGACCGAGATAGCCTGCGCCAGCGAGAGAATACCCGCCGAGACGAAGCTGACGGTCATGACCGTTGTAGCCGTGGAAGACTGGACCGCCGCGGTGATGAAAGCACCGGTAAGCACGCCGGAGAAACGGTTGGTAGTCATCGTTCCAAGCACGTTGGACAGCTTGCTACCCGCCATCTTCTGCAGGCCTTCACTCATCACCTTCATTCCGTACATCAGCATTGCCACGGAACCGATGAGTGT
>JAEDNI010000040.1 GCA_016302585.1 Paludibacteraceae bacterium
ATCAAACGTCCAACATACATCCCCTTAGAACTCGACTTCGACGGCACTGATCGTTTGTTTGGCACAAAATTTGTGCTTTTATTAGAAAAAAATGTAGCAAACTGCAAAAAAATCTAATTGACTTATGATTTTTGAACGACAACAATTTGTAAATCAGCTGATTGAGCACATTGGCAACAATATGATTAAGGTTGTGACGGGTATGCGTAGATGTGGTAAATCATATCTGCTTTTTGAACTGTTCCATAATTATCTGCTCAGTCATGGGATTGCTGAAGATCATCTGATAGAGATACGTTTGGATAATCGTCTGAACATGGAACTCCGTAATCCGGATGTGTGTTTGAAGTATATTGTCTCGCGCATTCAAGATGAGAAACAGTATTATCTGTTGATGGATGAGGTACAGCTTATGGATGAGTTTGAGGATGTACTGGCATCTTGTCTGCAAATCAAGAATCTGGACTGCTATGTCAGTGGTAGCAATTCTCACTTGCTCAGCAGCGATATCATTACTGAGTTTCGTGACAGAGGCGATGAGATACGTCTGTTTCCTCTGAGTTTCTCGGAATATATGAAGGCCTTCCCTGATAAGTCATGGGATGCAGCTTGGTCTGAGTATTCCACGTATGGTGGTCTTCCTCATACCTTGCAAATAGCAGATGAGAAAGGAAAGATTAAATATCTGAAAGACTTGCTTAAGAAGACATATCTCAAGGATATTGTCGATCGGTATAAGATTAAGGACGAAGCACCTCTTGGTCGCCTGTTAGATATCCTCTGCTCCAGTATAGGCTCGCTGACGAATCCGAAGAAACTGGAGGATACGTTCAAGAGTGTGGGACGAATCACGCTGACGGATGCAACCATCAAGCAGTATATCGATTATTTCGAGGACGCGTTTATGCTGAATAAAGCTGAACGATACGATGTCAAGGGGAAACGATATATCTCTACTCCGCTCAAGTATTATCTATCGGATGTTGGTCTGAGAAATGCACGACTGAATTTCCGTCAGATAGAAGAGACGCATCTGATGGAGAATATTATTTATAACGAACTTATTTATCGAGGTTTTGGTGTGGATGTGGGTGTCGTGGAAGTGTATGAGCGTGACGGGGAGGGAAAACAGACTCGCAAGCAGATTGAGATTGATTTTGTGGTCAACAATGGTAGCAATCGCTACTATATTCAATCGGCCTTTGCTTTGCCGGATCAGGAGAAAATTGCTCAGGAGGAACGACCACTTAAGGCACTGGACGATAGTTTCAAGAAGATTGTTATTGTCAAAGATGACATCCTGCTCCGTCGAAATGAAGACGGGATTGTTACCATGGGCTTACGCCAATTCCTGACCGACCCAAATAGTTTGGACTTATAGATCTTCTGCGCATCTGCGCATTGCGCACCAACCAACATAAAAACGGAATAAAAGAAATAACCCGATTATGAACTACAAAACAATACTAACCAACTTCATCACCGCAGCCAACGCCACCGCTGGACAAATCGTCTATCAGCCCTGCGATGGTCTGCTTGAAGTGTGTGAATAGTTCATAATTGAAAAGCAAGATAAACCATGGATACATTTCTTCTCAAACGCCCTGTGGATTGGTCGCTGCTGACAAACGGCTCCTTCGACTTCCCCAACGGCCTCACCGAGCGTGTCCAACTGAATAAACATTTAATGCAAGCATAAAAAAACGCAAGTCCTTAGTGAACTCGCGTTTTGATAAATTATTTAAAGCAGTTAGGATCGTACTCAATCACTATTCCATCTTTTTTCTTCTCGTAGAAAACGATAGGAACTTCGATCACCTCGCCAGTGTTCTTTAGCGTGTAGGTAGATGATTTTATTTGTACAGGCTTCCCGTTGATGAATCCATCCACGTTTTGTGCCTCTTCCTCAACAGTGGCGAGACGATAGTCAACGTTTAATTCATCAGCAACATACTTCAATATTGCTTCTTGGAATTTAAGACCACAAAATGTTTTGGTATAAACGAGATCCTCAACCCACTTGCGAATAAGGGTTTTGTCTATTTGCGTAAATGCTTGTTGCATAGCCTGGTACATTTCGTAGATGCGATCTGTCGCTTTATCAACTGCATCTGGCTGCTGATCATTATACCATGTAATCCACTCTTGAATGGTTTGCCCCGGAAATTCTTGAATCAGTTCTGACATCTGACCAACAATCTTTGGACGTGTGCCGCCTACATTCCCATTTACGAGATTGATGACTTGAGTGGTGTACTTAGGGAATTCGAACTGAGGAGCTCCTACAGCGTCCTCAATAGCTTTTACAGAGATCTTTTTTTTCATATATTTGTGCTCTTAATTTTGCAAAAGAACACAAATAATTGGAGCCGTGAACCATAGTCGGCGAACAAATGACAAAGCCCCAATTACCTGTGTTCAGGACATAGATAGCCGGGGCACATATCTCTTTGTCATTTGAAAGTTTTGCCGACTTGGTTCACAAAGATATGTACCTGCTATATCACATGTCACGAGATACTCTCGCGATTTTGCGATAAAAATTTTGTGCAAAGATACAACATTTTTCGCAAATATCCAAATAAATTCTATGTTTTTATTTAAAACTAAGAAATTTATTGCGTATTACAATTTTTTTTCATATCTTTGCACGATTTTTCACAAGTTTGTCTAATTTCGATATGCAAACTCAACACAATATATTCATTGGTGCTTCGCAACACATGTCGCACACAGCCGACAATTCGGTTAATCTTGTTGTGACCTCTCCTCCATATCCCATGATAGAGATGTGGGACGAAATTATGGCTAAGCAAAATCCTCAAATTGCAGAGGCTCTTACATCCAACCCTGAATATGCTTTCGAACTAATGCATCAGGAATTAGACAAGGTGTGGGATGAGTGTTTTCGTGTTTTAAAGGATGGTGGTTTTTTGTGCATAAATATCGGTGATGCGACTCGAACCATTAACTCCAACTTTAGTCTTTATAACAATCATACTCGAATCGCTAAGGCATGCATCGCATTAGGATTTGTGGGGCTTCCTAATATAATTTGGCGTAAGCAGACTAATGCTCCAAATAAATTTATGGGAAGTGGTATGCTACCATGTGGTGCGTATGTGACTTTGGAGCATGAGTGGATTCTAATCTTCCGAAAGGGAGGAAAGCGCATGTATAAAACAGCTGCAGAAAAAGAGAATCGAATGTTCAGTTCTTTCTTCTGGGAGGAACGAAACACATGGTTCTCCGATGTGTGGGAAATCAAAGGAACTAAGCAGAAAATAATGCAATCGCAAACGCGTGAACGCAGTGCTGCATATCCGTTTGAGGTTCCTTATCGCCTAATCAACATGTTTTCCCAACGTGGTGATGTAGTTCTTGATCCATTCCTTGGCACTGGAACCACTATGCAAGCAGCAATTCTTTGCGGTAGAAATAGTTGTGGCTATGATATAGACCCTGCGTTTGAAATTATTATACGTGAGAACATCCAATCTCTTAGTATAGATAATTGTAATGCGCTTATTAAACAACGTTTCGATGATCATAAAACATTTGTTACTGAACGTCAAAATGTGGGTAAGGAAGTTAAGCATTTTAACGCGATATTAAATGTGCCTGTGATGACTGGTCAAGAGGAAAAAATTACATTGCAATATCTCAAATCTATTGATTGCAAATCAACCGGACCGGCTATTGTTTCGTACATAGAAAACTCTGATTTGACCACATTGCCTATCGTGGGCCGAGATTTGCTATTTTAACTATGTCCACTCATCATGTCCTCATAAATGGTGATAGTCGTCACATGTCCAAAATTGCCGATTGCTCGGTACAATTGGTCGTGACCTCTCCGCCATATTGGCAACTCAAGGACTATGGGAACGATAATCAAATAGGGTTCAACGACACATACGAGCAATATATCAATCATCTCAATATGGTATGGACAGAGTGTTACCGCATTCTTCAAGACGGTTGTCGTCTCTGTGTCAACATCGGTGATCAGTTTGCTCGATCTGTTTATTATGGGCGCTATAAAGTTATCCCTATTCATTCTGAGATTATCCGATTCTGTGAGACATTAGGCTTTGATTATATGGGGAGCATCGTTTGGCAGAAACCGACAACGATGCACACGACTGGTGGTGCTAAAGTGATGGGGTCGTATCCCTATCCTCGGGGTGGAATCGTTAAGATTGATTTTGAGCATATCCTTTTGTTTCGTAAGCAAGGCAAAGCTCCTTCTACAAGTAAAGAGAATCGTGATGCATCAAAGTTGACCGATGAGGAATGGAATTCCTATTTTTCTTCTCACTGGCAAATCCATGGGGAGCATCAGAATCGTCATATCGCAGTTTTCCCTAAAGAACTTCCGCTACGACTAATCAAGATGTTTTCTTTTGTGGGAGACACTGTTTGCGATCCATTTATGGGGAGCGGAACAACAGCTCTTGCTGCGCGTGATTCTGGGCGAAATTCAATAGGCTACGAGATAAATCAAAACTTTCGTTTATTCTATCAAGAGAAAGTTATTGCAACCAATCCATCCAAAGATAATTCGTTTGAATTTGCAGTAGACAATACCATAATTTCTCTAAATGAATGCAAAGAGAAATTGCCTTATCTGTTTGAGGATGTTCATAAGATAGATAAGCAAGTTGATGTGAAGCAAAATACGTATGGCTCCAAATTCTCCGTTGATGAGAACGTGCATAACGAACTCGTTGAAAGTGACATCCCGGATACATGGTCTAAGCTAAACGACGAGCCTACTGTGTTGGTAAATCATGTTGCTCCGGAGATGATGGATTTAAGCATTCGCGAAGGAATCACTTATGTACGAGCAGGTGAAAGTAAAGGATCTCTATTAGTAAAGGAAGGCTTTGAAAATTTGACTTACGTATGTTTGCACTCTAATGGGAAAAGTCCGAAACTATTCAAATTGTCCCGGAAAGGTTTCCAAATTTGGACTCCGGAGGCTCTGCAAAAGTTAGGCTTTTCTGCCGAACATGCACCGTATTATGCTGTTTTGCGATTTGACGGCAATCCGATAGAAATCTTGAAACCTGTTTCTATCAAAAAGGGACGATATACAACGGTCGCTCATATTCAAGCGATAAGCGAGTTTCGATAACCTCCACCAACCCACACATTTGTGCAATTCTGCAATTCATGCCATCCAAAAGGAGCGACCAAGTGGCCGCTCCTTCATGTTAATTGTTAATTGATAAGCCGCTTCGCGGCGTATGTTAATTAAGTTTCTTCCACTTTCCCTCACCGGTCTTATCAATCCTTCCCATCTTTTTCCATCGGCAAAGCAGACTATTCACACTCGTACTGCTCACGCTCTGACCTTTCTTGGCTCTGAGTTTGATGAGATCGCCGGTCGTGAACTCTTTATCCAGCAGCCCCAGTAGCGAACTGGCGGCACCGCGCTCACCACTCGTTACCTCCAGATTCGAGGTCAACTCTTGTTCCATCTGCTCGCCCCAGAGTTCCATCTGGTTCCTGAACACGTACTCGGCGACCCACTCAGCGAACTCGCCAACCGTCTTCGTCCACTTATGCCCTTCCAGCAACCAGCAGAGTATCCCGGCACGAAAACCAATCACAGCACTACGCCTGCGCAATGTGTCGGCAGCATGACTATCGGCATCAATCGCCTGTTGCCTTTTCGCCTCCAGCCACGCACCAATCACCTTGCCCACTTGCGGACAACTCACTATGCCTTGCTCCGTATCCAATACTCTCGCCCAACGGACAATCTCCTCACGCTCTGCATCGCTATACGGAGCAAAAACAGGTATCTCCGAGAAACTTGTATCCGGCAGTTGCGCAAAGCAAACACGCGTCGCCAAACCGTTCTCCAGATCCTTGAAAAATCGCTTCATCGAGTTCGGCGTACCGGTCATCAGCAGGTTGTAATACACTGCGATATGTGCGCTAAAACTCGCATCACTCATATACGCCTGACCATATTCCGCGTTATCGAAAGCCAGTCGGTAGATGTCTGACTTCTGACTCCACACGCCCGCGCGCTCGCTCTTAACTAAGGTGTCCATCTCCTCACCGATACCAATCAAGTGTTTCCCCTCGCTATAAGTCAGCAGTTGCAACAGCTTTGCAATCGAGATAGCCACACCGTTATTTCTCGGACACGCCCTTGGATCTTGTGGCTGGTTTTTGCTGTTCTTGCTGGCACGCAGCGCCTCCTTATACGCCTGTTCTTTCTCTCTTTCCACCTGATCCTGCTCGTTGATGGGAGTTAGTAGCAGGTCGATGGGTTTGCGGATAAAGCTCTTACCACTCGCCGCCGGGGCCGTGATACATGAGAAGAATGATAGCGACTGCACTTGTCTGTCCAGATACTCAAAGCGAATCCTCGTGGCCAATGTCCCCAGCACTGGCAAACTGGCAATCACCATCGCCGGTCGGTATTCCTGAGGCAATCTCCTACAGATGATTTGTAGCAATTTCGGTAGAGCCGGCATCGGCATATCGGTTGCTTTACCCATCGTGGTTCGTGCGTTATCCATCGTACATTTCTCGCACAATGCCACCGCTGCCTGTACCACCGTCGGCACCGTCATCTTTCTCGGTCTTCCCAACGCAGAATGAATGGCTTGCTTTCGTTCCTCGACTGCCAGCCCAAAGTCCGGCAATACACGTAGCATCAACGCTGCATCGAAGTCGCAGATGTATCGCATGTAGTTCGCCAGCGAGAAATATACGGTGTTTCGCTCTCCCTGAACGGCTCCGCCATTGCTACCAATAGATGTCATCAACTGATCCACAATCTCAGAGTAGGGGATTCCTTTGAAGCATAGTTCTTCCGCTCCGGCTATTTGTGCGTCGCCTTTTAAGGCGGCGTCCCACTCCGGATTAGCATTGCGGTCTGGAATCTCCGGAGCTGCCGGTTCTTTGTGCACTTCCGCGCCATTATTGGCATGGTGTTCTGCTTCTTCCTCGCTCTGGAAGAACAGCACCTGCTCATCCATATACAGCACATACGCTCTCGGACTGACAAAACTTAGTCGGGCATAGTCCTTGGTGACTGCATCATAGTTCTCTATATTGAACTCCTGCGCAATACGTGCCTGCGCCTCCGGAATCGTCTCACCGTCCTGCATCTCGCCTACAATGCGCAGTCCTTTCGTGCTCGGCGTGATGCCAATATACGCTACACGCTTCTCCTTCAGCCAAGCATCGTACTCTGGCTTATACCACGCCGAGAACCATGCATGGGGATCGGCAACATGATCCACATCCAGCATGGCGAGTCCACTTGGCACCGCACCGGTCGCTTTACGCTTGTCGTCCTCAAATCGTTGTGCATGCCAGCAGAATCCGGGCAGCTGTCGTTTGAGTTTACTGCGCTGCTCGTCATCGATTGTTTTGGCGATACGTGCGCAGATGGTTTTTACTCGCTCGCTATCGAGCATTTCGTTGAATTTCTCCGGAGAGCACGGAATTGCCGTGCTCACGCCGGTCTTCTCTTGAATACAAAATCTTGCTATCATATTACTCTCTTTCTCGATAATGGTTTATTACTACATTGGCTGACTTGTCGGCATTCCAACGCCCTTTGCTGCGTGTCCATTCGCATCCGACTTCATGAATCTCCTCATGCTCCTCCGGATAGAGTTTCCTTTGACGACGAGCCTTCTTCTTCACAGCCGCAAGCATTTCCTGCCACTGTTCCTCGCTGACCTCTACCGTCTCTATCCGACAAGGGTCAAACTGGTCGCAGTCCACCATCCACGGATGCATCGTCATTCGGCAATGGGTCTTCAGCGGACCGTTGAACCCACGCACTTTCCCCGTCTCCGTGTACCAAGGGCAGGCGCTACTGCACTTCGCGCCGCCCTTACGTGCTGCAATTAGCAGAGGCATTTTTCAACCTCCTCCTGTAGGTTCATGTTGCACACGTTCTCACCCATCACCTCAATCTCCTGCGCCAGCATATCCGCCAGCTCAGCAGCATTGCGGTACTCGTCGTGATGGATATAGAACTCTACCTTCACGTGTCGCGAGTTCACCGTCATCTTGCCGTGCTTGGTTCTGTCCACCAGACGCCAGTGCAACTCCGGATGCTCCACGTACATACGCACGCCTTTTTCTATAAAGGTAAAATGTTCGCCGTCCTGATCCATCATCAGTTTACCATTTCTTACCTCGTTCTCTTGAATGTCTTTCGACACCATCTCCGTGGTCAAATCCACGCACAAATAATTTTGTTTTTTCATAGTTCGGTTGCATCAATAAAGTTAGACATAGGTTGAAGAAGGCTGTCCGGACGGAGATATTCCGTGTCCGTGTACTGTGGTTCAAAGTGGTCAAGCTCAGTTGTCCATCCCCTGAAGCAGGCTTTGTACTGTCTGACGCACAAGGTCATTAGTTCCATACCACGTTGGCAATAGCCCTTCCAAAGCTCGCGGCTATAACCTTTACCGATAAAGATAATCACCCGCAGGTGCAGGTAATCTTTCTCACGAAATTCCTTCACAAATGGCCAGTACCGTAGATGTTCGCGGGCATCCATCAGCGCCCGTCTGGTTGGTGCAGAGAGCGTCATCTCTGCCAGCCCGGTTCCACTGTTCCGCCAGTGGTCAATTGGATAATAATTTTTTCTCATAAATTAGTAATTTTTACAGTCACATCCGGAACTATTTCCGAACGTTTTCGACTGCAAAATTACCAAAGACTCAATGCCTCAACGAGTATTTATCACCCAAGTTGAGTCTTCTGCCATCCAAGCCTTTTAACATGCTGTGTATCAACGGACTATGCGAGTAAAAACCTTTCTTTTTTTTGCTTATTAAGACTGAGTCTCGCTTTGAGTCCCGACCTTCTGAGTATGACATCAAATACAGCCATCTCCTGTAATACACTGCCAAAATGGCAGACTCTGTTTAACGGCACAGATTTTGTCTATTTATTTTTGTAAAAATAATTTCGTATGGCCAAGAAACCTTGTCGAGATCAATACATGATTCGCTCGCTCTCTTATTATCAGGGTGAAGGCGGTATCTACAACGATCTCATTACATACCTGACCCAACTCCGTCGCCAGCCGCGTCATCGTGGTATGGCGGCTCCTACAGCGTTACTTAACGAGGCGTGTTACCAACTGGACTATAGCCAAACCCTTACTCCAGAGGAGGCTGAGGCACATATCGCTAAGCAGCCCGAACTAATCCGTGAACTTATTCAGCGGATGCAGGATGGTCAGCGTCAGCAGCAAGCAGCCATGACCTTACAAGCCATCATCGACTATATCCTGGCGCACAAACAGTACCAGTTTGTCAATCAAATCATCAATATGCTCAAGGATATGGTCGGTCGTACTTGCTCCGAGGAGGAATACCAACAAATCCTCGCTGCCGAACAGAAAGTAATGGATAATAGCCAGATGGAGCTGCACAACCACAATCATATGCAGAACTGCAATGTCTTCCCTGGCATGGTCAATAATCCTCAATTCCAAACACGTTAACTATGGAAAACGAACCACAACAATCCCGCATCGTCAACAACAACGAGATGCACAACTGCAATGTCTTCATGGGCGATTCCTATGGAGGCATTTTCCCGCTTCCCGGAGCGCAAGTCAATATTACGCAGAACCTTGGCCCGCAGAAAAAATCCACTCATACCGAAGGTAAAACCGAATCCGCTGACGACCGTCAATCTCGTAAAGAAGCGACTATCGCTGCACTCTGCAAACGGCTGGATTTTACGCCCGAAATGCTGGGTTACGATGAGCAGTGTCACAAACTTACTAACGAACGCATCGCCCTTCTCCTGCGCCGTTGTCTTGGTATGTCTTCTATTCCGCCCAAAGAGGAGTTCCGTCCTGTTATGGAGAAACTATGGGTGTTGTTGATCGACGAACGCAACCAGTGTAGCAAAGTCGCTGGCGAACTCTATTTCCGTCAGACGGTACTCAATCTTATTGGCTATTTTGTAGGCGAAGAACTCCTAACCGGTGCTCCTCGTGACATTGCTCGTGCTATCTTTCCCGATACTGATACCAATACGGCTAAGAATATCTCACGTGGTATCTCCTCTCCCGTTTTTCCTGAGGGACTTTCCGATATGTTGGACTTTTATATTACCAAGTTGAACAATGGCGAATTCTAATTCTACACAACATAAAGGATGGGGAGGTAACTGGACTGAAGAGAAACTGGATTGCTTCGAGAAGTACGTCAAGGCATATCTTACGATTATGAATAAATATCGTGAGAAGTACAACTGGGGACTGTTCTATTTTGATGGATTTGCTGGTTGTGGTGATCGCGAGACCTCGTGCGAGGATGAGAAATCAGCTTCGCTTTTTGGCGACGAACTTTCCGATACGCAGGAACTCCGGGTTTATCAAGGAGCAGCTGAGCGTGTTATCAAGATAGAGAAGGATATGCGCGGCTTCGATTATTACTACTTCATTGATAAGTTTGAGGAGAATCTGACGCGTCTCGAACTCAAATTGGCGCAATATGAATCCCAAGGACGAAAGATCTTTCGCCCGGGAGAGGCTAATGCAGAAATCCTACACATGGCGGACTATCTTAGGGATCATCCAAAATCAAAAGTTCTATGCTTACTCGATCCCTTTGGTATGAATATCAAGTGGGACTCCATTGTCGCCATGGCTGGCAATGGATTAGACTTGTGGATTTTAGTGCCAACGGGAAGTATTGTCAATCGCCTTATCCAGAACAACGGCAAATTGCGTTATCCCGAGAAATTGGAGGAATTTTTTGGACTACCGGCACAAGAAATCCATGACCGTTTCTTCCATGTCGAGAAAATACCGGGTGACCTGTTCTCTGCCGAGCACGAGGAGGTTCGCAAAGTCAAGAATGTCATCCACGAGATTGCTCAACTCTACAATGAGCAACTGGGGAAGATATTCTCTTATGTCACTCCGGAACCGCTTGCTATGTACAATAGTCGCGGGCTGCCTATCTTCCATTTCGTTTGTGCATCCAACAACGAAACCGCCGTTAAAATCGCCCACCAGATTATCGCTAAAAAACAATCGAAGAAATGAGCCGTAAAGCCGCACAAAATACTCAATTGGCACACTCGCTCGCTAAGGTGCAATTTTACGAAACTTTCCTCAATAAATACTTGAGGATGCTGCTCAGTATGTCCAATATCGATGAGGTTAATATCTATGATGTATTCTGCGGACGTGGTGTGTACGAGAATGGCACAGAAGGTAGTTCTCTTCGTGCTCTGTCCATCGTCAATTCAATTCTTGCGGAAAAGAAATCTGCCCCCCATGTGACGCTCTACCTCAATGATATTAAGCGCGAACACACTGAGTCTGTGCGCAATTGTATTAACAGCAAAAATGAAATTACAGCTTGTTCTATTCGATTCTCCAACTCAGATGCACTCGAATTGATGCAATCCCTTGTTCATCAATGGCGGTTCTCGCATAATTATAAGAAACGTAACATCCTATTTATTGATCCCTATGGCTATAAGGCTATCGACCCCAAGGTGCTACGTTCATTGGTGATGGACTGCCACGCAGATGTACTCCTTTTCCTGCCTGTATCGTTTATGTATCGTTTTACTGAGTATTCATTTCACGAAGATGCATCTAATGGAGCTAAACCAATTCGAGCATTTATAGAATCCTTCTTTCCTAACGAACATCCTATTCATCAAGCCGGATTAGGTGTACACCAGTACATTAATTACCTTACTGAAGCTTTCTCGTTTGGCTATCAGTGTTACTCTGCTAGTTATCATATTGAGCGAAATGATCATAACTATTTCTCTTTGTTTTATATGTCGCAGTCGCTTATGGGATTTGAAAAGGTCATCGAGGCTAAGTGGGAATTGGATGAGCAGAATGGTTGCGGTTTCAAACTACCTCCTAAAATGCGTGACTTGTTTGAGGAGCAATGGAAATATGAACGGCAGAAGGAAATGTATCACAAATTACAAATTCTACTCACAGGATTATTTACTTCTGCATGTTCGCGAATAACGAATGCTACCATCTATAAGTTTGTACTACAACATGAGTTCTTGCCAAGACATGCAAAACTTATTCTATCAGAAATGCAAAAAAGCGGATGTTTAGAGTGTTATAAGATGGATACTGGAGAGCAAGCACCGAAAGGCTCCTTCTATCTAAATTACCGATACTATTCCAAACCATGTGCTGTATTTGCATATAGAGTGGCAGCATAATAAACTGAAATGATATTTAACTGAATTATGAGAACAACAAAAATAGAATGGACAGAACGTACATGGAATCCCGTCACTGGCTGCACCAAGCAGTCTGCCGGATGTGCACACTGCTATGCAGAGACCATGGCTCGTCGCCTCACCGCGATGGGGATGCCTAAGTACGCCAATGGCTTCCAGCCAACCATTCACCCCGAAGACCTCGACGAACCGCGTCATTGGCGAACTGGCTGCAATATCTTTGTCTGCTCCATGTCCGACCTCTTTCATCCCGATGTGCCGTTCGAGTTTATAGACCAAGTCATGCAGACCATCCGTGAGACGCCTCAACACCGTTATCAACTTCTTACCAAACGTGCCGAACGCATGGCCGAGTATTTCGCCAATCATCCGGTACCACGTAACGCATGGCTCGGTGTCACTGTCGAATGCGTCAATACCAAACCACGTATGGATGCCCTGCGTGCTATTCATTGCCAATCCGTCAAGTTCCTCAGTTGTGAACCGCTACTCGAAGACCTTGGCGAGATGGACTTCACCGACATCGATTGGGTGATTGTCGGTGGCGAAAGCGGACCGATTGCACGCCCTATGAATCCCGACTGGGTGCGCAATCTTCGTGCTCAGGCCGAGGCGCAACACACCGCCTTCTTCTTCAAGCAGTGGGGAACCTATGGCGCAGATGGGGTCAAGCGTTCTAAACACGCAAACGGCAAACTCCTTGACGGACAGATCGTCCAACAGATGCCTCGCCGCAGATAGTCCATACCAATACATTATTTTGTCCGCGTTTCTATCGCGGCTTTACAAGCTACTTTGGCTTGCATGAATTGCAGAATTGCACATCCATGCAGGCCATTTTTTTGCCATTATATATAATATAATTATATTATTATAATGACTTCTTCCGAGACCTCACCCCCTCCCAAAATCTTACGCAATTCTGCAATCCATGCAATTCACCCCTCGCTTCTCCATCAACGCTCCATCTACGCTTCATCACCGCTCCACCAAGAAATTTACGTCCAATTCGTGGTCAATTAACGGTAATTTGCGTTTTTTCTCAAAAAAAAATCTCAAAAAATTTGCAAAACCCAAAATGTTCATCGTATCTTTGTCGTCGAATTCGGGAAATGGATCGCGCATGTAAGCGTAACGTTCGGGATGGTCGCGAAATGGTCGCGAGGAAACAACGGATTCAATCCGTAACAACGCAAAGAAAGGAGAAATATGATAGCAGAAGTTATTATACCCATCGATACGCTGAGAGGACAGCTTAGAAAAGACGGATACTACTTTAGGATGTACAAAGGCAAACAGATTGTGCAGCGGTGTCCGAACCGGAAAGCGCATGTCAAAACAGCGAATGAGCAGGCGAATCAGGAGCGATTCGTGGCTAAATATAAGAAAAGCAAACCGGCATAGCATGCCGGATAATTAACAAAATATACAACCTAAACCTTAACCCCTCGCGCGACGCGAGAATAAATAATGTCGAGTAAGCAATGGCAGAGATTAAGCCTATGGCTCTGATTGAGAGCATGAAAAAGAAAGTGTGTGAGCACAGCGATGTGTATTTCCGCACGAACAAGAAGACCGGTAAGGTCTATACCGGCAAGTTGTGTAACCCGTCCACGAAGGAACCGAGCGTGAACCAGACAGCAGCGCGAGCACGTTTTGCGAAAGTGTCGGCGGCTGTGCGTGCGATTCTCGCAGGATCGAGCGAACAAAAGACCCAGTTGGTGGCTGAGTACAACGCTCAGAACAAGTACGGCAGTTTGTTCGGCTATGCGATGCACAAGCTCAATGGGAACTATGATGAGAGCGGCGATCTGATTGGCGGCTAAGGCTCTTCGGAAGAAATCGTTCGAGCAACGCGAGATAAGAATACCGCAGAGAACAGAACAAACCTAACCTAAATGTTTAACAATCTAAATCTTAACAAATTATGGCAAAAGTAAAATGGGCTGAGGGTATCGAGTATGTATCCGGCCTTTTAACCAAACGCCCGAAAGCGGGCAGTATGCACAGTGACCACTGTAGTGCTCTGTTGGCAACCCACCGTGTGGCAGCCACCGAAAACCCTGTATGTACCCGTCTCTACATGGTAGGACCGTACAAGCGTTCGACGGCCATTACGTCGAATGAGTTGGATGCTCGCGCACGCTTTATCGCTGTGGCGGCTGCTGTGAAGGCGCGTAAGGAAGATCTGCAGCACATCACCCAGGACCAGATCGACTTCAAGGCGCAGAAAGATTCGCCGGGCGGTAAACGCACGATGCGGGCGTACCTGTGGAAGGTATGCGGCGAGGAGTACGATCAGAAGCACTCTTAAGGTTAAACTGTTAAATCGTTAAACCGTTAAACTGTTATGAGTAAGCAACAGATTTACAAGATTATCGAGACGATCGTGCTGGCGTTGCTGACGTGTTGCGCGGTAGCGTTAGGCATGACCTCATGCAAAGTATGGCGCACGATCAGCACGACTGCGACGTACACGAAAACCTCACCCCAGACCCTCTCCCAAGGAGAGGGAGCTTCTCCTCTCGAAGGAGACGGAAACGAGGTCGTCACCATCACCACGAAGACCGTGGAGGAGTATCAAGGAGTGAAGAAATAACGAGTTAACGAATGAACGAGTTAATGAGTTAGAGGATAAGAGAAAGGAAGTGATCCAAATGGGTCGCTTCCTTTTTCTGTGTATGAACTATTGCTCATTTTTACGCTGCTGCGCTTCGTCGAACTTCGCCTTCATCGTCGGGTTGCCGTTCGTCAGTCGTTTGATCGTAACGTTCTCGTTCTTCATCTCAAACATGATCGACACGTACTCGACGCCGTCCTCGGTGCCCTTGGCGAACTCCTTGCCTTCTCTGGCAGTATCCTCGGCCTCGATTACAAATATAGTAGCCATGCGAACAATTAACGACCTCATCATCCATTGCACCGCCACCTTTCCCGGCCAACGTGTCACCCTTCGCTGACCTTATGACAACCGTGCCAGGGATTCCAGATAATCATTGCTTCTGTGGTATTATGCCTCTGGTAAA
>JAEDNI010000009.1 GCA_016302585.1 Paludibacteraceae bacterium
AAATGCCATGGTGTGAAGCAAGGCAGCAAGCCAATCAAGGCTAATGAGCCGTGTAGTGTTCCTACGGAACGGTTAGAGTTGCTATGCAACGTGTATTGTTCCTGCGGAACGTGAAGAAGCGACCTTTCGAGGCCGCTCTCTTTTTTGCAAAAATCTTAAAAATTGTGCGTTTTGTAAAGTCCATTTTGCAACACTCTCTTAGAGTGAGGCTTAATAATCGTATACTTTTTAGTAAGATTTGCTATTGTGGGGTTGAAAAAAAAGCTGTAATTTTGCACTTGATAAAAAATGGGCTCTTTTGGACCCCTAAATCGTAAAAAATTTAATATAAATATTAATATGAGTAAATTTTTGCAACGAATTTTGGCCGTTCTGACAGTAGTGATGCTGCCGATGGCGATTTTGGCAGATGATTACCAGTTGCCGGACCCGAGTTTCGAGGACTGGTCAGGTGCTGCTTTTGACGGTAATATCCAGCCAAAGTACTGGCATGCTTCGAACGTTGAGCAGTCGCCGATGGGTATGTCGTTTAAGTTTAACTTCGCCATCCAAGGCGAGGGTCGCACCGGTAAGTACTGTATCGTGGCTCAAGACAAGGAGATCGGAGCGCTCGGAATTACGGAGACGAGTCCGGGTTACTACTCCTTAGGTTACGGATGGCAGTACGTGGAGGGTGTGAATGTCGGTTCGGCTACGGCCGGTACGAAAGGCGGTTATGCCTTTACCCATCGTCCGGACTCTATCTCGATCTGGATCAAACGTACTGGTCCCAATGTGGACAAGGAGGATTTCCACGTGCTGTATTACGCATGGACGGAGACCGCCAAGGGTTCTTCGTATAAGAACAAATCGAAATCTTGTACCTCGACGACCATAGAAGATGAAGAGTCGGATATCCGTATCTTGCTAAACGGTAACGAGTGTAAGACGGACAAGGCCGGTGGTCAGGTATGCGAAGGTTGGTGGCGCGAGCGTAAGACGTACGACCAATGGACGAACCTGCGTATTCCTATCTATTATATCAACGACAACACGCCGAAGAAATGTAACCTCATTCTCTCGGCTTCGAACTATCCTAACTTCCGTGCCAACGACGGTTTGTATGACGGTAACTCGCTGTACGTGGATGATGTGGAGTTGATCTATTCGTCGAAGATCCAGACCCTGAAGGTCGGTGGTAAGGAATGGAAGGGTTTTGACCCGAACAGCACGGAGGTGCAGGTTTATTCCGTTCCGGAAGGTACGACGACAGTTCCGGCGGTAGAGGCTTACCGTGGTGCCGGTTCGTTAACCAACCCGCGCGGAACAACCAAAGACTTCCCGGGACGTAAGTTGACGGGTAGCGAGATCACTATCACCAACGGTACGGTAGGCGGTACGCCGACGACCATCGTGGTGAAGGCAGAGGACGGCTCGAGCACGATGACCTATAAGATCTTGTTCCAAGCCGCTAAGAGTAGCAACGCCAAGTTGGCGAATATCTACTGCACCTACACGAATATTAACAACGAGCAGGTGCGCGCAGCCGTATCGAACTTCAGCCCGAGCACCTATAACTACAAGGTGGAGTTACCGTACGGTTCGAAGGGCGTTCCGACGGTAGAGGCAGAGAAGCAAGAGGACGAGCAGACCATCGCGTACAGCCAGCCGGCTTCGTTGGCAGACAAAGCCACGATCACCGTGACGGCTGCGAACGGAACATCGAAGCAGGCGTATAACCTGACGTTCGAAATCGCTAAACTGGCCGATAACACGCTGAAGGATATTCAGGTGAACGGTAAGTCTATTCCGGGCTTCACGCCTTCGCAGGCTGTGTATAAAGTGTCGTTGCCGACGAGCACGACCACGATGCCGACCGTAACGCCTGTCTCTGCGTATGCAGACGGCGAGCAGACCATCGTTCACAAGGCTCCGCCTACCATCGACGGCGGTGCGTACACCCTGAGTGTCACCACGCCGGGTAACACCGTAGCAAAGGTTTATAAACTGAACTTCAAACTTGAGGCTTCCTCTTATAGCTACCTCAAGGACCTGAAAGTGGGCGATTATATCAAGAACTTCGAGCCGACGAACACCACCTACTACGTCCACCTGCCGCTGGGTACCACCGCCCTGCCGGATATCACTTGGACGGTCGGCGACGAGTATCAGAAAGTAGTGAAATCGGATCTGGGTGCCGGTGTGGTTGACGGAACGGTACGTGTGACGGTTACGGCCGGCAACGGTGACCAGACGGTATATAAGATCGTCTTCTCGACGGAGAAATCCGAGCGCTCGACGCTGAAGGGTATTCAGATCGGTGGCGTAGACTTGGAGGGCTTCGATCCGGACGTGACGACCTATGCCTATGCGCTGCCTGTAGGAACGACCACGCTGCCGGAGATCACTCCGATCCCGGGCGATGAGTACCAGACGATCTCGGTGACTACTGCCGGTCTGAATGGTAAGACCCGTATCACGGTTACGGCCGGCAACGGAACGACGACGATCTATCAGATTGCCTTCTCCGTAGCTACGTTTAGCGATAACACGCTGCAGGGTATCTACCTGGACGGCGTGCTGATCGAGGGCTTCGAGGCAGAGAAAGAAGAGTATTATGTGAACCTGCCGCAAGGAACGACCGTTCGTCCGGCAGTAACGTATCAGTTGGTGAACGAGAACCTGCAGACGGCTTCTGTGCGTGACTTCAGTGGTCTGAACGGCGATTATAAGATTACCGTTCGTCCGCAGAGTGGCGCCAGCAGAACCTATATCATCCATTTCTCGGTGGCTACCTCGAACAACACCGACCTGTTGATGATTTACCTCAATGGGGTAGAGATCCCGGGCTTCCGTTCGGACTCGCTCAATTATATTGACTCGCTGCCGGAGGGTATCACCACCATTCCGACGGTGACCTTTAAGAAAGCCGAGGAGTCGCAGCGTGTACTGAGCGTGCTGGAGAATAAAGTACAACGCATCACGGTAACTGCCGAGTCGGGTGCGAAGAAGGAATATACGGTTCGTTTTATCCCGCGTGCTTCTGCGAATGCGTTCCTTAATATGATTTACCTGGACGGCGTTGTACTGCCGGGCTTCAAGAAAGAAGTGCTGGAGTACAGCTATCCGTTGACCGGCGAGACCTGTCCGGCTATCACGGTTGACAAGGCTCCGGGGCAGCAAGTCACCATCACCGCTCCGTTTGGTGCAGGCGACGCCATCATCAAGGTGCTGCCGGAAGACGGAAGCGGAAACACCTATACGATTCATTTCGTAGCCAAAGCGACTTCGTCGGCTCAGTTGGCGAGCATCGCTATTGACGACGTCAGCATCCCGGGCTTCCGTTCGGATTCAATGAACTACAAAGCGACGTACGAGAAAGTATTCCCGACCGTAACCTACACCAAGAAAGATGTATCTCAGACGGTTCAGATCCTCTGGAAAGACAGCGTAGCATGGTTGCATGTAGCTGATACGCTGGGTAATAAGGCTGCGTATAGCGTAGAATTCTCTCGTATCTATTCGGGAGACAACACCTTAGTGGCTATCTATGCGAATGGCACGATGATTGAAGGATTCAATCCGGCTACGTTGAACTACAGCTATGAGTTGAATGCCGGTAGCGCTTATCCGGAGATCACCTATGAGGCCAAAGAGGAGGCACAGGTGGTATTCTTCGGTCAGTTAGCTGCCGGTAAATGGGGTATTACGGTAACGGCAGAGGACGGTACTATTGCTAATTATACGGTTCAGTATAACTTGGCTAAGTATGCCGATGCGACCTTAAAGAACATGTCTGTGGTAGGCAAAACTTTGAATCTTCCTTTCGATTCGAATACCTTCTCTTATAATGTGAATATCGATGAAGGTGAAGCGCTGCCGCAGATTCTCGTAGAGACTCGCGAAGGTCAGACGGTTTATATCAACAATGTTGATGCTGACCATCAGGAGGTAACCGTATTCGCTGAGAGCGGTGCGACAAACACCTATAATATCGCGTACACGCGCAACGTAAGTAATAATGCGCTGTTGGCGGATATCTTGATTGATGGCGTTAGTCTGGCCGGTTTCGATTCCGGAGTATTTAACTATGTAGACTCGCTGGATAGAAAAGATGAGTCGGGTAAACTGACGTCGGTTGTACCGAATGTATTCCCGATCGGTAAACTTTCAAACCAGACCATCACGACATACTTCTGCAAGCCGAATGGTACGACTAAGATTCATGTAGAGGCACAGGACGGTAGTACGACGCAGGATTACTTCATCTATTTCCCGGTTCGTCAGTCGAATAACAACTTCTTAGGCGACCTCTACCTCGATTCCGAGGAAGCAGATCTTACATTCAAGAAGACGACCACAGACTATACGGTGATTCTTCCGTACACGATGGCAGAGTGCCCGAAGGTAATATATGAGAAAGACGAGACGGAGCAACGTATTGACTTCATCTCTCGTCCGATAGGCGATACGACGAAAGTGATCGTAGTTGCCGAGAACGGTGAGTCTCGTACGTACAATATCCTCTTCAAACGCGAGGTACTGAATACCAAGAACTTGCTGGCAAGTATCTATATTCCGGAGATTGATAAGAATCTCAGTCTGAAAAATAAAGACCAACGTTCGTTCGATGTAACGCTGCCTTACGGTGCGCGCACCTTAACGGTAGAATACGAGAAGTCCTATGACGAGCAGACGGTATTTATTGAGCCGGGTGGTGTGAATGCGCCGACGATTATTACCGTCAAGGCTAACAATGACACAGTTGCAGATGAGGTTTACCGTATTATCCCATCCCTTGCTACCCAAAATCCTGCTGTGCTCAATAGTATTAAGGTGGACGGAGTGGATGTGCCGGGCTTTGATCCGAATCGCTATACGTATATTGTCAACAGATCGACGAAAGCTTATCCGAAGGTTTCTGCCACCAAGAACAGCGGTGTGGAAACAGAACCGGAGTCATCCATGTATAAATGGGAATGTACCGTTTCAAAAGATGGTTTTGTGAACAAATATACTATTTTCTTCCATTATGTGAATGACATTATTCCGAATAGCGATTTCACGCAGTGGGGAACGGCTGTATATAATAATGGAGCAAAACCGACAGGCTGGCAAGTTCCTGCCGATTTCTTCAAGGAAGTGTGCGTAATGAGTTGTGCCAAAACTGGTTCAGAAGTGGTGAAGACGTCTTCTTCCGTAGTCGGTTTGGAGACTACTTACTGGTCTGCTGCCGGAGGTGCTTTGCCTGCTATTATTACATTAGGAAAATTATCCGGTACTATGGCAGTCGCGAATAAGACCCATTATGAATTCTACGACTATATTGATTTTATGAATACACCGGATGAGATTACGGTGAATTATAAACATCAATCACATGCGGATAATGGAGCTTTCTTTGCTTACCGATTTAAAGATGCCAATAACACAGAGTATAGTTTTGACTTTACCGATAACTCAACCAGCTCAAGCTACAAGACTAAAACACAGACCCTTACCTTAGATGGTAAACCGATAGTTGGAATGAATATTGCGGTCGATGCTACCAATAAAAGTGAAGGTGCAAGCTCTGGTGCCAAATTATATGTAGATTGGTTTAGATTGTCCTATAATTCCACACCTAAAACCGCTACAGTTAATGGTCTGAACGCCCCGCTGTCTGGCAAGGTGTTTACGGCTACGCTGACAGATCCGGAAGAAATTAATCTGCCATCCTATGAGTTTAACGGAGAAGTATCTGATCAGGCGCAATTGCTTACGTGGGCAGCTCCTGTCAAAGAGGGAGATTATAGTGTTCGTCGTGCTACTATCCGTAACTTCGCGGAGGATGGTACCTATACGGATGGTTATAGCCTTGAGGTCAAACGTCCTCTGGATACGAAGAACCAGTTGAAGGACCTCTTGGTTGATGGATTGACGATTACCGGTTTTGATCCGGCAACGACTTCTTACACGGTTCATATGCCGGCTACTCGTCGTCACATGCAAGACCTCATTCCGGTTCCTGCTTCTTCGTTGCAGACCGTTGCTACCTCTTTCGCCGACTCCACGATGACTATCACCGTTACGCCGGAGAAGGGTGAGCCGACGGTTTACAAAGTTAAGTTTGTAACCGACCTGAGCGATGATACCACGCTGAAGAACCTTACGGCTGAGGGTGTGGCTTATGATAAGGACGTTCACTCCTATGATATCACAGCTACCAACTGGCCGCTTATCTCGTATGAGAAGAACTCCGACAAACAAGTGGTAGAACTCATTAACGGCGTGATCACGGTAACGGCTGAGAACGGTGCTACGGGTACGTATACGATTAATCGTCTTGACCCGACAGAGACCACGAATGCTGTCATCTCTGAGTTTGAGAAGGGAACCAACGTCATTTCCGATTTCGGAGGTAATAATACTGAGAGAAACGAAGAAAAACCCGACGAGGTGATCAAGTTCAAACGTGCCTACGCTGCCGACTCTGTAGTCTTCGTACAGACTCCGGATTCGATGGAGTGGCTGGTTTACGGTTCGGTAAACAATCGCTATATCTGGCGTTACCCGACGGAGTTGTCCAATAACGCTTATTTGGCGAATATCACCCAAGATGGTGTTGACCTCGCAGACTTTGTAAAGACCAACTTCGAGTATGACATCACTTCGGATAGTACGACTGTGCTGGCTTCCTTCGTAGCGGATGAAGGCCAGACCCTTGTTACTTCGATTCGAGAGATTGAGGGTGGTGTAGAGTACACCGCAGAGGTAACCGCAGAAAACGGCTTCGACAAAAATACCTATAAGATTACTGTGAAACGTCCGATGAGCAATATCGCTACTTTGGATAGTATCCTCTTGGATGACGTGATGGTAGAGGGCTTTGCTCCGACCACGATGGTATATGATGTAACCTTACCTGTTCCGGCTGTTAAGACAGCTGAGCCGAAGATGCCGAATATCACCTACGCAGTAGGTCATCCTGGTCAGAAAGTGACGGTTGAGCAGTTAGGAACCTTGAACGGCGATCAAACGATTCTGGCCGTTGAGAGCGAAGATGGTTCTATAACCGAGCGCTACTATCTGACGATTGCTTCGCAGAAGAGCTCTTGTGCGGACCTGACGGGTATCACTGTGAACGGCGAGCCTGTTGACCACTTCGAGCCGGGACGTCACTTCTATTCCACTTCGCTCAATACGGAAGATATCGTGATTGATTATACGGCGGATGATCGTTTCTTGAGAGTTGAGCACATCGTGGATACCGTTATTCCGCATCATGAGCTCAAGTACACCTTGCATGTAGTGGCAGAAGACGGCTCGACATCGGATTACATGATTGAGATTTATATTGAGAACCAGTCGAACGATGCGAAGTTGGCGAATATTACGTTGGATGGAAAGAACTTTGAGGACTTCGAGCGTGCGCTGAATGAAGACCTCGCGTTTGACCCAGCTAACAATAACTATATCATCAACCTGCCGTCCGGCACCACGATCGTTCCGGAGGTAAGTGCACAGTTGAAGATAGATGGTCAGACCGTAGAGATTATCCATAAAGTAAATCCGGAGACCAACTTCACAGACTCAATCTTGCTCGAGGTAACAGCCGTAGATGGAGTAGAGAAGAACACTTATACGCTGAAGTTCCTTGTTCCGCTGTCCCAGAATGCGGACCTGAGTATGATCTTCCTCGATGGTGATTCACTTAAGAACTTTGATCCGACCTATTACTTCTATCAGGTGGAACTGCCTGTCGGCGTTCATACCATGCCGGAAGTAGCAGTTCAGAAGGGTGAGGCCGGTCAGACGATAAAGGACATCGTAATCGACCAAGACAAGCTGCAGGCTACCATCAAGGTGCTGGCGGAGGATAAGACCGTTCGCGAGAACACCTATGTAGTAGTATTCCATCTGACGCAATCCGAAGAGGATAAACTCGATATGATTTACGAGGACGGTCAGCCGTTGAGCGGCTTTGATGAGAATACGATGTATTACACGCTGTCGCTGCCGGTAGGTACAAGCAACTTCCCGGATCTGGGCTGGTTGGAGAAAGACGACTACCAGACCATCACGATGGATACGGTAGAGGCTACGCTCAATACCCTCATCCGTCAAATCATCGTTACCTCTGAGAGCGGTAAGAAGAATACCTACACCGTATCGTACACCATCGAGAAATCGGATGTGGATACCCTGCAGATGCTCTTCATCGACCATAAGCCGTTGGCTAATTTCGAAGGAAAGACCGTCGTTTATCTGGATACCCTCTCTGCCGCATATGCAGCCGAGTTGGCGGGCCAGCTGCCGATCGTAGAATATACCGTTGGCGATGAGTATCAGACGGTACTCGTATCGCAAGTGCCGGAGGATGAGTTGAGCGGGAAATCGCTGGGTTACAAATCCATCATCACCGTTACGGCTGCTACCGGTAAGACACGTATCTATACGATTCACTACCCGGTTGAGCTCTCGAATGATGCGACGCTGAACATGATCAACGTATCGGCTAAGCCGTTGGCTAACTACGATTCAGAGCGCTTTAACTATCGTCTTGAGATTGCCAAAGAGGCTTCTGTTCCGGTGGTAACTGTCATCAAGAAAGAGGAAGCGCAGACCTATGAGATTCGTGCCCTGGGTGATACGGTTCAGATCGTTGTTTGGGCTGAGTCCAAGAAAGACAGCGCTATCTATACGCTGACCTTCGAGCGTCTGAAATCGGCGAACACCATGCTGCGTGATATCATCCTGACGGATATCAACACCGGTGAGCGTCTGCCGTCGTCTGAGTTCCCGTATCGTCCGGAGGTTTACAGCTATATCGTCAACGTTCCGTACGACTCGAAGAAAGAACTCATCTCGCTCATCCCGTCCATTGAGCCGGAGTTCTACGAGGAGGAGCAGACAGCCGATACTATGGTTCACTACCTGCCGGACGGCGATATCCAAATCGATATCACGGTAACAGCTGCGAACGAAGAAGACCAGGCAATCTATTCGATCATCTTCCACTTCGTGAAACCGGCTGATGCTACCTTGGCTTCGTTGACTATCAAGGGCGAAGAGCTCATTGACTTCCATCCGACCAAGACCGAGTATGTCTATGCACACCCGTACGGTACCGATCCGGCAGATTACTTCACGATTGATGAAGTGAAGTACGTGCTGAGTGACTCGCTGGCTGTAGATACGATGTATATGGATGAGTCCGGCGTGATCAATATCGTCGTTGTAGCGCAAGACGGTCGTACGAGTATCACCTATCTCATCTCTCAGATTACAGCGGAGGATGGCGATAACGCCCTCGCATGGATCACCATTGACGGCGATACCATCCCGGGCTTCGATCCGGAAGTGCTCTTCTATACCTACTACGTCTTTGAATCCGACATGCCGTCGCTCAACGCTGAGCCGCGTTCGGAGAATGCCGATGTGGATAAGGGCCGTGTAACAGCAGGTGATACCACTACCATTATCTGTACCGCAGCCGATGGCTCGGAGCGCTACTATTACGTTTACTTTGCGATTACGACCGTCAACCCGGGTGATGAGGCTACGAGCGGCGATGTACTGATCAAGCGTGTACCGGGTGCTATGCAGCTGGCTGCTTATACGGTTCGTCAAGGTGTTTCCATCGCCCTGTACGATCAATACGGACACCTGCTCTACAACGAGCGTGTGCCGGTAGCTAACCCGAACGACACCGAGATCGTAGAAGACTCTGACAAGAAGGAATTCCTCAATGATGTGGATGGCTTCAACTCGGGTCTGATCATCGACGTACTGCCCGGACAGCCGTATTTCTACTGCTTCTATTACAATGGCAAAATGAAACTTGCTTCCGGCAAAATTATGTGCTACTAATTAAAAATAGTATATAATTTCAAAAAAAGTCTCACATGCTCTTGCGTATGTGGGATTTTTTTTGTAATTTTGCGGCGCAAAATCGTCAACGCACATGTTTGGAATATTCAATGATAACTTTCCTCCTGTTCTGGATGGCGTGGCCTTAACGGCGCAGAACTACGCCTATTGGTTACATGCGAAAGGGCACGAAGTACGTGTCATCACGGATTACGCACCGAAGATGCAAGAGGTCATCAAGGCGGCGCCGTATCCCATCAATTTTGTGCCGTCTGTTCCTATTCCGTTCCGTTATCCGTATCGCTACGGACTGCCGTATGCCTCGCCGGCGTTCATGCATAATTTCCGTAAGATGCAGTTTGAGTTAGTGCATGCCCATTGTCCGTTTGTCACGGGTTACCTGGCGTATGCCGCGGCGCAGAAGCAGCAGATACCTCTGGTGGCTACGTTCCATTCCAAATATCGTCAGGACTTCGAGCATAACGTGCATAGCAAGCGCATCGTGGATGCGATGGTTCGGATGATCATCCGTTTCTTCAACAAAGCCGATGAGGTCTGGATCCCCCAGGCAGCCGTCGAGCCGACGCTGCGTGAGTATGGGTATGCCGGTCATGTAGAAGTGGTGGAGAATGGAAATGACTTCTATACGCCGAGTCCGCAGATTGATGCCATGCGGGCGGAGATGCGCGGAGAATTAGGTATGGCGCCCGAGGACATGATGCTGCTCTTTGTGGGTCAACATATCTGGGAGAAGAATATCGGATTCATCCTCGATGCGCTGGCGCTGATCAAAGACAAACCTTTCCACCTCTTCATGGTAGGTACGGGCTATGCCGTGCGCGAGATTCGTCATAAGATAGGTCAGTTAGGTCTGCAGGACCGCGTGACGATGCTCGGTAATATCCACGACCGCGAGCGTCTGAAAAAGATTGATGCGGCGGCGGATCTCTTCCTCTTCCCTTCGTTGTACGACAACGCGCCGTTGGTGGTTCGTGAGGCGGCTGCCATGCATACGCCGGCGCTGATGCTGCAGGAGGCTACGGCCGCTGAAGTGATCAAACCCGATGTGAACGGATTCTTGACCCCGAATGACCTGCAAGCCTATGCCGATAAGATCACGTATCTGCTCGAACACCCGAAGACCTTGCAGACAGTGGGTGATAAGGCCTCGACGACGATCTCTCGTTCTTGGGAGAATGTCATTGATGAGGTGATTTTGCGATATCGCGATATTCAAGAGAGTTATAAACTAAAGCACGGCATCATCGTGCCATAAATATCTTCGCTTATGATTACCATGGTTCTTTTGATGCTGCTGCAGACGGCGATGCTCGCCTTCAGTCAAGTAACGCTTAAACTGGCGATGGAGGGCATGCACTGGGAGTGGAGCTGGTCGTTTATATGGCATAATGTCATTCTTAACGGATGGCTGATGCTGGCGGTTACGCTGATGATCGGAGCAAACCTCTTCTGGCTCTGGATGTTGCATAAATATCCGCTCTCGCAGGTCTATCCGCTGACGAGTCTGGGTTTCATCTTTGGTATGTTATCCGGCTGGCTGATCTTCCATGAGCAGGTGGGTTTCATGCAGTGGCTCGGAGTATTCCTGATTATAGCCGGTTGTATCTGTATCGCAAAAGTATAAGCATATGAAAGAGTGGCGTAAAAAATGCCAAGAATGGCGTAAGAACTGCAAGAAATGGTTGGCGGAGGGTCACCGCGCCAGTTGGTTGGTGTTTGCTTTGTTTGCCCTGCTGTTCTTCTTGCAGACTTTGCTCTTCGATCATTTTGCCTTTCGTGAACTGGAGTTGAACCCTTCTGCGCAGAACCGCTTTGCGATGCTGCTCAGTAAGTTCGCCGCTTCGCTGCTCTTCGCTTCGTTGACCTTTATCATTCGCGATAAACGATGGCTGTTAGTGCTGTCGCTGGTAATAGATACCTGGTTCGTGGCGAACCTTATCTACATGCGAAACAATCATATCCTGCTCGATGCCGAGGCCTTTAATATGTCCGGCAACCTGCATGGCTATTTCTGGTCGGTGCTCATCTATGTGGAATGGAAGATTGACTTGCTCTTCTATTTCATGACCTTCCTTTTTGCCTTTATCTATTTCTTCACGACCACGAGCAAACGTCACTGGTGGGCGTGGGTAGGTGTGATCGTGGTGGCTATAGGGCTTCGTTACGGAGCAGAAGGACTGTATGTCAATGACCGCAAGAAACAGCAGGAGGAGGTGAAATACAAAGCGGCGCCGTTTATTCGTGAGCGTCGTGAACCCGTCTATGGCACGGATTTCCCTACGGCTGTTGCCAATACCAGCGTGCTCTATTCGCCGTTCTATATCACGACGGACTATTACCTGATGGTGAATGAGATCCAACCCGACCGTCCGTTAGCGGAGAATGACTTGGCGATGATGGCGAAGTTGGATAACGGCGAGGACAGCGCTACGCTGAACGGACCGCTGATCATCGTACTGTTAGAGAGTTTGGAAAACTGGGTGCTCACGCCTCAGATCATGCCAAATCTGTATCGCTTGACGCAAAATGACCACGTCTTCTACGCCAACCGTATTCATACCCAGATCGTAGGTGCGCCCTCTGCGGACGGCCAGATGTTGGTGAACACCGGTCTGTTGCCCATTAATGCCGGCGCTACGTGTCTGCATTATCCCCGTAATACTTTCCCGGCTATCATGAAGTTGGCGCCCGATAGTGCAATATGTCTACTGCCGCACGATACGTGTGTTTGGAACCAGACGGCTATGTCGCCTGCATACGGCTATGACTCGACGATCTGCTACAGCGATATCGATACCATCCTTTTCCAGAAACTCGACAGCCTGGTGGACGACGGCTACCGTTATATCCAGTGTATCACGCAATCCACGCATGCTCCGTTTGTGAATGAGAAATACAGTCATCTCGAGTTGCCGAAGTCGATGCCCTGGGTGATGTATAATTTCATCCGCGGATTCAATTCGCTCGATGAGGGGCTGGGCTATTTCATTCGTAAGATAGAGTCGGACCCGAACCTGCAGAACTATACTATCGTCTTCACGGGCGATCACCGTATCTTGCACTACGAGAAGCGTCAACAGATGCAGCAGTTCGCTAATATGTGGACACGCAAGAAGAAAGATGCAGGCATGGAATGGATAGCGGACTTGACGCCTACCGACGACTGCCTGCCGCTCATTATCTATTCGCCGAAGATATCCGGTAATCCGCGTTACACCGAGGATTGCTATCAGATGGATATCTATCCGACCTATCAGTCGCTCTTAGGGGTAGAGAAATATCGTTGGCACGGCTTTGGTATCAACCTGATGGACGACAAAGCAGAACGCGCCATACATGAGTACGACGCTTTCCCGTTATCCGATAAATTGATTCGCAATAATTATTTCCAGCGATAGCCGAGTGTCAGGCTCGCTGACTGTGGATAGATAAGGGCATCGGCTTCCGGTGACCCTTTTTTCTCGCTATAGAATCCGGCAATGTCCGATAGACTGATCTTGTACTGCGCGTTAATCTGCATGCCGAATTTAAACTCGTAACCGACCGTGAAGCATACACCGAAATGGTTGTTATGCAATTGATACAATCGGCTGTAATCGTAGTTGTCCTCCATCGGTGCGCGGAAAGGAGCCGAAGAGGGTTGTGTCTCATCGAGGTTATGGAACTTATCCTTGATATTCGATGCGAAGGTAAAATGAGTGAAGATACCTCCTCCGAACTGGATATAACCTTTCTCTAAGCTGCCGAAACGGCCCAAGAAATAAATGGGAATATCCACACCGAAGGACCAAAGATGGTTCGCCGTGTCGGTCGCAGCGAAGTAGTTTTGGTGTGCGGTGAAGATTACCTGCGGCTGTACTGCAAAATGCTTCGAAACACTGAAGTCCAAGAAACCTCCTAACTCACCTCCCACGCGCATGTACGAACTCATCGGCTTATGGTTTCTGGTGATGATGAAATTACTCATGTTCACACCCGCCAAGACACCGCCTGATACCAACTTAGGCAGTTTCTCCTGGTCCAACGAGTCTATCATATGCTCGGTGTCGAACTCGACAAACTGCGCTTTTACTTTGTCCAACTTCTGCTGTAGCTGCAACTCACGCGTCTGGGCCTGTACGCTTACCAGCGCACAAAGGGCGATCATTATACATCCAATTTTTTTCATACTACAACGAGAATCTAAAAGTTATTTTAACGCCGTTTCGTCCCCACGCACCTATCTTACGTCTTCCGTGAATCATCATAGGACTGCCGTCCTCATTGAATTGCGGCACGTATTGTATAGGGTTGTTGGGATCCGGGGCCATCTTCTGAATCATATAAGGCAACTCATAGTCGTTATACGTGATACGACGTATGTAGTCGATACGAATGAACTTCAAGATATTCTCAAATCCGGCCGTGATCTCCATGTACGGCAACTTACCAATCGGAGAGGACGTACGATAGCCTTCTTTGATGTACCCATCGCGGTCAAAGGCATTCTCCACAATACCATTCTCCCATGCCGTATGAGGGAAGTCGTACAGACCCGTTCCGCTTTCCAGATACGGGTTGTTCTTCTTCGTCAAACCGCCATAAATGCCGGAGAACGATACGACGCCGCGCAACTTCAGTTTGTTGATACCCGGAATACGGTTCATAATCCAGCCCTTGAAGTAGTATGTGGCATATAACGCAA
Organism: Paludibacteraceae bacterium; assembly: GCA_016302585.1. Taxonomy (GTDB): domain Bacteria; phylum Bacteroidota; class Bacteroidia; order Bacteroidales; family Paludibacteraceae; genus Colicola. The sequence continues at coordinate 14,537 of JAEDNI010000009.1, forward strand.
CATACTCGTCCATGAGGAACTCCATCGGCTTCATCTGGTTGAAGGCGCGGTTGGCGAGGAAGATACTCGTACTGCTCTGCGGGATATAGAGGTGGGTGAACGGTGTCTTCTGCCATATCATACCCGTCTGAATACGCAGATCCAAGTGACCGAAGGCAGAGAACCAGAAGCGCTTGTCGAAGAGGAACTCCGTACGATTGTAGATAAATCCGTCGCCGCCGTTATGACGGTCATCCAGGTATCCCACGTAGTGCGTCAACTTAAGCGTCGGCGCATCTTTTTCCAGAGCAAAAGGACTTGGTACACCCATACGGTCGATATAGACGCGGCTTCCCGGCGAATATTGGAATTCGACATAACCCTCGTAGTTGCGATACGAACCGATATTGGTCATCGAGTGACTCCATGTCGAGTCCATCGGGTTCATCGTCCAGTTCATACGCTCATAGCGTAGCGAACCGGCCGCCTCGTTGTTTGTGAAGTCGAATCCGGTCTTGATGGAGAATTTATTCCGCCATTCCTTCATATAATCCACTTTGGCATGGAAGACGTACTGCGCAAAAGGCATCGTCGGTGTACTCGTCGGGATGGACATCAAAATGTGGTCGCGACGAATGACATCGGTTAACTGACCCGGCTCCTCTACGTCATACTGCGCGGAGAACTGAATATGATGGCGCAAACCGTCATAGGGCTGGTTCTTATGCTTGTCGAAGGTATAGACGATCGTCGCGTTGTATTTGGGACGCAGGTCTTTCGTCCCAAAGGCTGCATAGCCGCGGAAGAAGAACTGATCGTGAAGTTTAGCTGTACTTACGCCGCCGAAACGCAAACGAACACCCTCTAACATGTTCCAACTGATGAAGTTATAGATCGGTCCGATATCGAACTTGCTGTCGTACATCACGGACGAAGGCTTGGTCGGGATAAACTCCGTGGTCACCGAGTTTACAAACAGCGCCAGACTGTTGAAGATCGGAGTGGAGGTGAACTCATGCACAAGGTCCACTACGGAATTCTCATAGGGTGTTAGTGGTTCAGGACGAAGCGTCTGCCATGCATCGGCGTCGAGACGAACTGCTGTAGAGTCATTCGTCTCCACCTCATCGGCCGTCATACTGCTGAAAGTCTCCTTGGGTATCGGCGTCTCAAGATCCCAACCCGTGTAGATCTTTGTCTGACGCGCCAACATGCCGCGTTTATTGTTGAAGATATAGAATTTCGCATAAGTTGTTGTGCGGTCAGGTGCCCATAAACCGTTCTCCAACTGCTTGTAACTATGTTCCACAGAATAGTTGCTCACGAAGTTCAGGTTGATCTCCGGAGGAACGTTAATAGCGTATTTCTTCAAGCGGAAAGTGCTGTCGTTGACGATGTAGAGGTGACCCGTAAAACCGTAACTCTCTGAGTTAACCGGCACGAAAGCAAGGTCAATACAAGGATAGCCGTCCACCATGATTGTATCCATAATATAATACTGGTAGAAGGTCACGGCCAAGGTAGAGGAGAGCGGCGAGACGAAGCGGTTGAACAGCAGATTCATGCTGTTCTCGTTGATATCTACGTCCTTGAAAATTGCATTTATGTTCTCTTGGAAACTGCCCGACGAGATAATATCCTCCACACCGAAGATTCGCTTCTTCTGCAGGATCTTCTTCTCGCGGTGCGGTTTGCGTTGATAATACTCTTCGTTGATGTGCTCGCGGATACTTACCGTCACATTCGGATAGACACCCGTTGTGTCGATGTATTTCTGCACGAACGAGAAGTTCTTCCAGAACGGCTTCTCCCAGTTCACCTGGATATTATCCAGCGCAAACGACATACGGCTGTAGGTCTGCGCCGTGTACTGGTCCACGGTACGTACGTTGAAAGAGTCTTTGTGGGCGATGACGTTCTTGATCAGCTCCACGGCCGGATTACCTTTGCGCTTGTAATCGCGTTTGCGGTTCTTCGGCGTCACGACGATATCTTGCAATCCGTATACATCGGGCGTTAACTTAATCTTCACATCCTTGCGGTTCTGGCCTTTGCGAAGCGTTAACATCTCTGTCTTATAACCCAACATCTGAAAATTTATTGTGTTATAGCCCGCGGTGTTGCTGATGGAGAAGTTACCGTCTATATCGGATGTCGTACCTATCTCCGAAGGAACCATACCTTTGTTACTGGTCGATTTGAGGAAGTAGATCTGCACGAAGGGCAGGGTCTCTCCTGTATCGCCGTCCACTACAGTACCGGAAATACTCGTGCGCTGCTCTTCCTGCGCAAACGTAGGCAGAAACAAAAGGCACGATAAACAAACTAATATGTATTTGATCTGTTTCACTCTTGTTTTCTTAAACTCTCTTTGTGTATCAATTCCCAAATATGCAGCATAAAGTCCGTAGACAGACTCTTATTCTTTACTTCTTCATTCTTAATCTTTAATTTCTCTACAATCTGCTGATATCGCTCAGGCTGTAACGGAGCTACGCCGTGCGCTTTCTTCCATTTACCGATGCGCTCACTCACTTCCATACGCGCAGCAATCGTGTCCCATAAACGTTCATCCAATTCATCAATTTCCACCCGCAGCCAATTCAGTTCTTCCGAGCCGTCAGAAGGAGAATTCAGACTAACGAGACACAATCGAGAGAGAATCGGGTTGAGGGTATGTCCTACTTGATTCGGCGTCAATTGCTGTGCATTGTCGGATAAAGCGGACTTCGGATCACAATGAACTTCCACCATTGCGCCGTCCAATCCCAACTCCTCAATCTTCTTCATCAGTTCCGGCACTTTAACCGCCTCACCGCTCATATGACTCGGGTCCAGCAACATCGGTATGTCCGGTCGCGCCAACCGCACTTGATGCGCCATCGCCCAGCACGGCTGATGGTTACAGCCGCGATGCACGGCTATCACCGGCACTCCCGTCTTTTCCAACCGCTCGATATTCCCGATCCACAAACCCGCATCGGCATTCACCGGATTTTTGATCAGAATCCCTTTAAAATTTCCATTCACCAATTCCCAATCTCCAATGGCGTCTGCTATCGCTTGCACAGCAAGTGGATTGGCAGACGACCTCGCTCCGATCCACAGATAGTCCATTCCCGCCTCCAACGCTTTGGTTACATGTTCCGGTGTGGCCACTTCGGTCGCTACAGGCAACCCCAAACGCTGTTTCACTTCCTGCAACCATACCAAACCTTCTTCGCCTACACCCTGAAACGTGTGCGGGCTCGTGCGCGGTTTCCATGCGCCCGCGCGATATATAAACGGTATCTCACCGCAAGCGTCTTTCAACTGACTCGCGGTGAGCAATACTTGTTCACGGCTCTCCGCCGCACAAGGACCCAGTATGTAAATCGGTTTGTTGATGGACAATCGTTAATAAGTGAGTTGCATTCGGAATACCATAGCATCCGGAGTGAAACCTTCGTAGTAGAAATCCGAGATCGTACAGAAGATCTCTACGAAACCGACTCCGAACGCATAGTCAAGGTGCTGTTGGTAGTAATAGGGAGTAGTCCCGCCATTCCCATCATCCAAATCTTCCGAAAGATAGGTCGTCTCCGGCAATGCCACCTGATACGCATTCGACGTGCCGCTGTTGTACTCGCGGTTGATACTCACCTCGCCATAGTTGTACGCACGAGCTGTTAACTCCGGTACATCGAAGTGGCAATAAAACATATTGGCCGATTGATCGAAGTCCCATGCACTCTGTTTCACAACTAAATCAATTGTGCGTTTGTGCTTCGGTGCGTTCTCCGATTCGCAGGACGTGAAACCCACAGCCAGCACTGCCAACAGGCAGATAAAAAGATATTTTTTCATAACACTTTGGGTTAGCATTTTATATCCCGTTTCGGCTTTTAGCCGATTTGCGCTGCAAAAGTACTGCTTTTTTTTTATATGTGCAAATTTTATACCAAAAATCGTATTTTATTTGCGTATATGCAAAATTTGTTGTACCTTTGTGCCCGATTTTGGTGAAAGGGCAGTTGTGCGCCCCCAACCGTAAACATTTGTAGGTTTATTAAAGTATGATTAAAATTACATTTCCGGACGCTTCTGTCCGTGAGTTCGAGAGCGGTATCACGCCGCTCCAAATTGCTGAGTCGATCAGCTCTCGTTTAGCGCAAGATGTCCTTTGCGCATCAGTTAATGATCAAATAGTTGAGCTCAACCAACCTATCGAGCAAGACGCCGCTATCAAGCTCCATAAGTGGGAGGATGCGGAGGCAAAACATGCTTTCTGGCATACTTCTTCTCACTTGATGGCCGAGGCACTGCAGGAACTCTATCCGGGTATCCAGTTCGGTATCGGTCCGGCTATCGAGAACGGTTTCTATTACGACGTGATGCCGCCTGAGGGTGTGGTCATCAACGATACGTGCTTTGCCGCCATCGAGAATAAAATGATGGAGCTTCGTGCGCGTAAAGAATCGCTCGTCAAGAAGTCTATCGCCAAAGCCGATGCGCTCAAAGCCTTCGGGGACAAGGGTCAGACGTATAAATGCGAACTGATTTCGGAGCTCGAAGACGGACATATCTCCACCTATACGCAAGGTAACTTCACCGACCTCTGCCGCGGTCCGCACTTGCTCTCGACCGAGCCCATCAAGGCAGTGAAAGTGCTCTCTTGCTCTGCCGCTTATTGGCGTGGTGATGAAAAACGACCGATGATGACCCGTATCTATGGTATCTCCTTCCCCAAGAAAGCGATGTTGGATGAATACCTCGCCCTGCTCGAAGAAGCGAAGAAACGAGACCACCGTAAGATCGGAAAAGAACTGGAGCTCTTTATGTTCTCTGATATGGTCGGAAAAGGTCTGCCTATTTGGCTGCCGAAAGGTACTGCCCTCCGTCTGAGACTCGAAGACTTCCTCAAGAAGATTCAAAAACGCTATGGTTACCAGCAGGTGATCACCCCGCATATCGGCTCCAAACAGCTGTATATGACTTCCGGTCACTGGGATCACTACGGCAAGGACTCCTTCCAGCCCATCACTACGCCGGAAGAAGGAGAAGTCTATTTGTTGAAACCGATGAACTGCCCGCACCACTGTGCCATCTACAAGAACAGCCCGCGTTCCTACAAAGACCTGCCGTTCCGCTGCGCGGAGTTTGGTACCGTTTATCGCTACGAGCAGAGCGGCGAGCTGCACGGCTTGACGCGTGTGCGCTCCTTTACGCAAGACGATGCCCATATCTTCTGCCGTCAGGACCAAGTAAAGCAGGAGTTCATCCGCGTCATGGAGATCATCAATATCATCTTCAAAGCCCTCAACTTCGAGAACTATGAAGCGCAGATATCCCTTCGCGACCCGAACAACCACGAGAAATACGTCGGTTCCGATGAGATCTGGGAACACGCAGAGAACGCGATTCGCGAGGCATGTAAGGAAATGAACCTGCCGGCTACGGAGGTAGAAGGCGAGGCGGCTTTCTATGGTCCGAAACTCGACTTCATGGTCAAAGATGCCCTCGGCCGTCGTTGGCAACTCGGTACCATCCAAGTGGACTATAACCTGCCGGAGCGTTTTGAACTCGAATATACCGGTGAAGATAACCAGAAACATCGTCCGGTGATGATTCACCGTGCACCGTTCGGTTCGATGGAGCGTTTCGTGGCTGTGCTCATCGAGCATACGGCCGGTAAGTTCCCGTTGTGGCTCACGCCTGATCAGGCTGTCGTTCTGCCGATCTCCGAGAAATCGAATGAGTACGCATGGAAAGTCAAAGAGATTCTTGAGCAACAGGATGTACGTATCATCGTAGATGACCGCAATGAGAAACTGGGCCGTAAGATCCGCGATAACGAATTGAAACGTATTCCGTACATGCTTATCGTCGGTGAGAAAGAGGCGGAACAAGGTCTCGTTTCCGTGCGTCAACAGGGCGCGGAAGAGAAGGGACAAATGACCATTCAGGAGTTCGCCGATTTTATCAACGAAACTGTCAAAAAGCAGATGAATGCATACTAAAATGTTTCAAATGGACACAAAATGCACTTTTTTTTGAAAAAAATGGCATAAAATTTGTGTATGTGAAAACTTTATAGTATCTTTGCAGCATAAACGGAAGTTCCCGAATCGCCGCGAAAGGAAGTAGGGGCTATACATATAACTTTTAATCTCTATTATCATTATGGCAGATCAATTAAAATCTGGTCTCATTCTGAACGAGGGTGAGAAATTAGTCATTGAGTTGGAAGCTGAAATGTGGGCTACCAGCCAGAACCCCATCGCTAAACTGATTGGTCAAATCCGCAAACTGCTTGCTCTCATTACGGGTAGCAAACGTGAGGGTTACATCGTAATTACCGACAAGCGCGTTGTTGAAATCGTTGACTTCAAAGCTTGCTGGGTATTCCACGTAGCTAAGAATGTGAAGTATGTATTGCCGAGCAGTGTGAAAGAGGTAGGTTACACCAAGGAAGGTTCCTTCTGCGGATGCTTCTGCCCTGCTTTCAACCTGTACTACGATGCATTCACACAGCGTACTTCTGTTCTCCTTCCTGTAACTGAGGAAACTGAGGCTCAGAAGATCGTTGATGCTTTCTACAAAGCTATTAGCGCAGCACAGTAATTCATGAGACACCCGATCTCGACTTTTCCGAGATTTATGTATCTCAATGCATATGCCTTTCTCCTCCTTTTGGTGGGGATAGGCATTATGCTTTTACCGGGTTACCGTATCTCTTGGTGGCTCTTGCTTCCGCAGGCTATCGTCGCTATTCCTTGTCTCAAAGGGGCTCATGGCATCTTTGCGTCCTGGAAGGATAAGAAACGCAAATACGACCTGCTCATACAACGCAATGCCGAGCAGTTCCGCCCCGATACCTTCACGGAGTTTATGCATGCTCCGTGCGGAAGACTCTTGACGAAGATTGTTCTTGAAGACATGCATTGTCCCGAGCGCTATAGAGAACTCAAGCACTTGCGGCAACCGTTCATCAAGCAATTGCGCAAGAACTGTCGGCCGCGCAAACACACCGTTTACGTGAACCCCAATATTTAATCCTCAAATTATTCCTAATATGAGTACTTTCCTCGTTGTCCTTTTTGCGCTGCTCGTTCCGGCGTTATTTATCCTGTTTATATGGTTCTTAATTGCGCCGATGTCCTCTTCGTATAAGCCATGGCTGTTGGCTCTTGCAATCATCGGATTGATTCTCTGCGAGGGACTCTTTATCCTCGCGGCGCGTATTCCATCCAGTGCCGATAAACTCATCGAAACAGGTATCGCAGGCATGGAGGAGCATATTAACCAGATTAATCCGGACTATGTCAATAAAGAACTTCCTACAGCGGATATTCAGAATGTCCTGAAGGATACCAAGATGCTGGACTCCTATATAGACGATGCGCCTAATGCACGTCTCGTAGTGCGTCTTATCGGTGCAGGTGCGTATATCCAATATGTAACGTCTTTCAGCAAGAGTATCGATGCCAATATCGAAGAGATGAAAGCAGAAGGCATACCTGTTACTATTCACACTGTCTTCGAGCGTATTCATCAGAAGAGCGAAGCTCCGATCCTCAAAGCTACCAAAATCCTGGAGATCATTGTGCTGGTAATCACCGGAATCCTCCTTATAGCGCTCTTGATCGTTTGGATATACTTAAAGAAAGACGCAGCTTATCTCGATAATCCGCGTGTTACCGTGATTGAGCCGTCGGAGGAGATTGAAACGGGACATAACCGTCCTCGTGGAGAATAATCTTACCTGCGAAATTCCGCTAAGACAATAGCGGTAGCAATAGATACGTTAAGGCTTTCGATAACATCGGAGGCCTTTTCGTTTGGATAACTCGGAATACGAACGGGGTGGGTTATCAACTTCCTCACCTCTTGTGATATCCCATTTCCTTCATTACCCATTACGATGATACCTGTTTTCGGAAGTGGGCTTTCATACATATTGCCGCCTTCGAGAAGCGTACCGATAATCGGACATTCTTGCGCGGCAAGCCATTCTTTCAAATCCACGTAGTGGATGCGAACGCGACAGAGTGCACCCATAGTTGCTTGTACCACCTTCGGGTTATAACAGTCGGCGGTGTCTTTCGAACATACAATATCATGCACCCCAAACCAATCGCAGGTACGTATAATCGTTCCTAAATTTCCCGGATCCTGGATGCCGTCTAACGCTAACGTTAGGTCGGAATACTCGGAACTCTTCGAACAATCGGATTTTTTCTTGAAAACACCCACTACACCCTGTGGCGTTTTTAAGCCGCTCATCTGCTCAATCTCCGTGTGCGAGGCATTGTCGCCTTCTCGATAGAGTTGAACGAGTTCGAACGATTTGCGCAATTCTTCTACACATTTATCGCCTTCTGCTACAAAGAGACCCAACTCGTCCCGGAACTTTTTTTGCTGCAAACTTTTTACAAGTTTGATCTGCGATTTTGTCAATTTTTCCATAATATCTTCGAAATCGGCTACAAAATTAGCAAAAAACTTGCATATATGCAAATTTTTTAGTACTTTTGCACGCTAATTATGTTACGGGTAATGCGGACATATGGAATAAGAGGATGGATGATCGCGTCGTTGGCGATCGTTATTGCCTTTATATTTTCGGCTTGCAATACGACGAAGTTCGTGCCGCAGGATCAATGTCTGCTGAATAAAGCCCGTGTGAAATGTGTGGACGATAAGACGGTGGCTACCGGTAAGTTGAGCAATTATCTAAGGCAGAAGCAGAATACGGAGATATTGGGATTCTGGAAACTGCAGCTACATATTTACAACACCGCCCCTCTGGATACGACGACCGCGTCCAATAAACGGCTGGCACATAATGCCTTTAAGATGGGTGAAGCGCCTGTGATATACGACGAGTCATTAACGAAGGTCAGCATGCAGCAGCTGAGGCAGCAGATGAATAATATGGGGTATTTCCAAGCGGAGGTTGATACCATCAAAGTGGTGAAGAACCGTAAGGTGAACCTGACCTATTTGGTAACAGCCCATAAGCCCTATACGATTTGCAATTATGAAGTGGATATCGACATTGCGCAAGTGAGCAAAATCGCTTCTGATGAGAATTGCCTGGTACATGCAGGGGAACAGTTTAGTACCGAGACCTTGGATGCGGAGCGCGACCGGATTACCACCGTAATGCGTAATAGGGGCTATTTCTACTTCGAGAAATCAATGCTGGAGTTTACAGCGGATAGTTCCTACAACCGACACGAAGTATCCGTTCGTATCCACCTTGCGCCGTATGTGAAGCACTTGGATGCCGAGTCGCTCCAGCGCATGTTGACGCGTTATACGATCCGGCACGTGGAGTTCCAATTAGATAAACCCTTCCTTCGCAAAAAAGCCATAGAGCGTGCGTGTCATTTGCATGACGGCGATATGTATGCGGACTGGCGCGTGGAACGAACGTACGCGCGCATGAACGCCTTAGCGCCTGTGAAATATATCGACATCTCGTTCACGCCTCTGAAGGACTCGCTATTGGATTGTACCGTGGCTATCGCTAAGGGTAGACAGCATTCTGTAGCAGCGGAGTTGGAAGGTACCTATAGCGCAGGAGATTGGGGTGTGGCAGCTGGTGTGAATTATACGAACAAGAATATCTTCAAGGGCGCAGAAGTGTTGGATGTCGGTGTGCGTGCTTCGTATGAATGGCGTGCGAATGGCGGGCGCGCGATAGAAGCGAAAGCAGAAGCCTCATTGCTCTTCCCCTCCAACGTGAAGGTGAACGTAGCCTATAACTACCAGCAGCGACCGGAGGAATACACACGTACGATAGCTAATGCCGGTCTTGGGTATTTTGTTCCTCGTCGACCGGGTAGTAAATGGACCCATCACTTTGGACTGGTGGATATCAACTATATCTACCTGCCATGGATGTCAGACCAGTTTAAAAGCGACTTCATCGATAAGTCTTCCGTGCTCAAAGCCAGTTATGAAGACCATTTCATCTTGGACTGGAATTATACGCTTTCATATTCTTCCTTTGACCGCCGTAACCCCAATAAGTCCTATTCGCAGTTTGCCTTTCGCGTTGAGACGGCGGGTAATTTCTTGTACGCGTTGAGTAAGATAGCCAACTTCCCCAAGAACGAGGATGGATCATACGTCCTTTGGAAAATTCCGTTCTCTCAATATGCCAAAGGCGATATCAATTTCACGTATCACGGAGTGATCACACCGAACCATCATTTAGTTGGTCATATTGGGCTTGGTGTAGCTGTGCCGTACTTGAATGCGGGTGTCATTCCGTTTGAGAAACGCTACTTCGCCGGAGGAGCGAATAGTGTTCGTGGATGGCAAGCTCGAACATTAGGCCCGGGCCTCTTCCGCGGAAATGGAAGCGCGTTTGTATATGACAAGCAAGCCGGAGATATAAAACTGGATTTGAACCTTGAGTATCGTTTTAAAGTGCTTAAGTTCTTAGAGTTAGCTGCTTTCCTCGATGCTGGAAATATTTGGACGATATATAATTATGAAGATCAGCCGGGCGGCGTATTCCTCTGGAATCAGTTCTACAAACAAATCGCTTGGAGTTACGGTGTCGGAGTTCGTTTCGACCTCTCCATTCTTATCTTCCGTGTGGACTTTGGTGTGAAACTCCACGACCCGAGTCGTATCTTAGAAGGTAAGCAATGGCGTACAGCCGCCAATGGATTAGGATGGAAAGACGATATGAATTTCCATTTTGCAATTGGATATCCGTTCTAAGTAGAATCAAAGATGCTGAAGACGCAAATGATAAAAGGGCTGCTTGAGGCCGGGTGTGATGAAGCGGGCAGAGGCCCGTTAGCAGGGAGTGTGTTCTGCGCTGCGGTCATATTGGATCCGAATAGAGTGGAGCAGGTGCCCGAATTTGCATGGCTGAATGACTCTAAGCAGTTAACGGACAAACAGCGCTACGCCCTACGCCCAGTTATTGAACGGGAAGCCGTTAGTTGGGCCGTTGTGGAGGTGAGTGCCAAAGAGATTGACGAACGCAATATACTGCAATGTTCTATACTGGGAATGCAGCGAGCTTTGGATAAACTGAGTGTGCGACCGCAGCACATTTTGGTGGACGGCAATAAATGGAAACCCTATGTGCCCGAAGGAGAACTGCTTGAGATCCCTGCGCATACAGTCGTGCATGGCGATGCTACGTATATGTCGATTGCTGCTGCAAGTGTGTTAGCAAAGACCTATCGGGATGATTATATGCTGCGGCTGGATGCTGAGTATCCGCAATATGGATGGGCTAACAATAAAGGGTATCCTACGGCTGAACACTATGTCGCACTGAAGCAATTCGGACCGACACCTTATCATCGAATGAGTTTTAATTTGAAATTATAAATTTTTACAACTATGTTATTCTGTAAATGTAAACAAGAAGAAGAAAAAGACGAACGGCAAGAACAACAAGAGCAAGGGCAACAAACTCAAAAGCGTCCTCGCCGTAAGGTGGGTTGTTTAGGCGGCTGTTTGATTTTCTTTGCCGTGTATTTTCTCTGTAGTGCCATCTTAGGATGGATTATGGGTAGTACTTTCAGTTCGTCTCCGGTTAAACTGGAGGACAAGACGGTTTATCGTCTGCAACTGCAAGGAAACTTAGTGGAGCAGGGGCAGGAGGAGAATCCTTTTGCCGCGCTGTTCAGTTCGTTGCCCTATGGTAATTATGCAGAAGAAGAGACGGTAGGGTTGGATGATATCCTGAGTAATATCCGCTTGGCTAAGAACGATGAACGTGTCTTAGGTATATGGCTGGATAATGCGCAATTGAGTGCAGCTCCCGCGCAAGCCAAGGCTATCCGTGATGCGCTGCTGGACTTCAAGAGCAGCGGTAAATGGGTGATTGCTTCGGCTAAGAATTTTGGCCAGACTAGTTATTACATCGCTTCTGTGGCAGACCGTATCTGCATGGATCCGACTGGCTCAGTAGCATGGAATGGTCTATCAGCGCAGAAGATGTACTTCACTCGTGTGATGGAGAAGATCGGCATAGAGATGCAAATCCTGAAAGTAGGTACCTTTAAATCAGCCGTTGAGCCGTACTTCCGTACGTCGATGTCCGAGGCCGATAAGTTACAGACACAACAATATCTGAGCGGAATCTGGTCGGAGTATAAAGCTGCGGTCAGTGTTTCTCGTGGCATTGATGAGGCGCAATTGGATGAAATGGCAGACCGTTACATGGGTTTGCAGGCTCCGAACGCACCGGTAGAAGCAGGTTTGGTGGATACGCTCATATATGTGCAGGACATAGATTCTCTGCTGCGTATCTATACCGGCACGAAAGACTATAAGACCCTTACAACCGCGCAATTGGCACAAGTACAACGTCTTCCCTCTCGCGCCATAGATAAAGTGGCTGTGCTCTATTTGGACGGAGAGATTTACGAAGAGGATAACGATGGTATCGTATCCAAGGATGTTATAAAGACAATAAAGAAAATCGCTAAAAACGAGGATGTCAAGGCTTTGGTACTGCGCGTGAACAGTCCGGGTGGTTCTGCGGATGCAAGCGAAGCAATCTGGCGTGCGGTGCAGAACTTCAAAGCGGATGGTAAACCGGTAGTGGTGTCTATGGGCGGTATGGCTGCTTCAGGGGGGTATTACATTTCCTGCGGCGCGGATTATATCTATGCAGAACCCACTACGCTCACCGGTTCTATCGGTATCTTTGGTACAGTACCTAATGTAGCTAAACTGCGCGATAAGATCGGTTTGGATATCGATGGTATCTCTACCAACAAACACTCGGATCTGGAGACCAATATGTTCTTTAAGGGTATGAGCCCGGAGGAGCATCAGTTAATGCAGACTATGGTAGAACGCGGATATGACCTGTTCACCAGCCGTTGTGCAGAAGGTCGTCATATGACCCAGGATGAGATCAAAGCCATTGGCGAAGGACGTGTATGGTTAGGCACGAAGGGCGTAGAGATTGGTATCGTAGACGAACTCGGAAATATCGATGATGCCATTGCTAAGGCCGTTGAACTTGCCGGACTCGGTCAATATCAGTTAGTTTACTATCCCGAGAAAGTAGATCCGTTCGATGCCTTCTTGAAGTCGCTCGATAACACGACCGAAGAAGAACGCCTCATCATGAAGGTTCGTTCCTTCTGCTCTAAACCGCGTATTATGGCGCTGATGGATGAAGTAATTATCCGTTAATACTAAGGTGTTGCGAAACATTCTCTATATTCCGCTGAGTTGGCTGTACACGATAGGAGTGGCGATTCGTCATCTGCTGTTCGACCAGCGTATCATCCCTTCGTTTACCGTAGAGGTGCCTACAATCTGTGTGGGCAACATTGCGATGGGTGGAACGGGAAAAACGCCTATGACAGCATATATTGTGCAACTGCTCTTGGCGCATGGCTATCATCCGGCTATTCTCTCGCGCGGATACAAGCGTCGTACGCGTGGTTTCCTCTTGGCGGACACTGCTTCGACTGTTGATACTATTGGCGATGAAGCCATGCAACTGCATCGCGCTTTCCCCGAGGTGCCTGTTGCAGTTTGCGAGAATCGTGTGCGAGGGGTACATCAGTTGCAACGCCAAGTGAACGAATTGGATGTCGTGGTACTGGATGATGCGATGCAGCATCGGGCTATCCGTTGCGGCATGTACGTGTTACTCACACCCTATGACCGCTTATATATCGACGATCATATGTTTCCATGGGGAAGGTTGCGCGACCTACCTTCACAGGCTCTCAAAGCAAGTGCCATCGTAGTAACCAAGTGTCCGGATAACTTACGCCCGATAGACATGCGTGTGGTAGACAACCGCTTGCATCTTCCTACCTATCAGTTATTGCATTTTACGGGACTGAACTATGCACCGATGGAGCAAGAGGGCACACCGCTCGTGTTGTGTGGCATTGCGCATCCGCATTATATGATGGACTACGTCTTGGCGCATTACCCCCATGCGCAGTTGATGGCTTTTGAGGACCATCATCGCTATACAGAACAGGATATAGACGCGATTGTAGAAAAATCAAAGCCTTTTGATTTTGTACTGACGACTGAGAAAGACATACAGCGTCTTCGTATTACCTCGTTAGTAGAGCGGCTGGCTGCGATGAACAAACGTCTCATTGCCTTGCCGATCTCAATACGTTTCTATACGCCGCAGGCTGCTTTTGACCGACAGATACTCCAATATGTAGCAGAAAACAACAGAAAGAACACCCACTAATCAATACAAATGGACTGGATTAAACTCATACGACGTTTCGTTCCGCCTTATAAGGGCTCGATGGCATTGAATATCGGTTTTAACCTGTTATCTACTTTGCTGTCCCTCTTCTCGTTCGCAGCAATCATCCCGGTTCTCCGTATTCTATTCGGATTGACGGATATTGAGGTAACACGCATCCCTATGGAGGCAGTCAATGGGTTGCAAGAGACACTCAATGCGCTTCGAAATAATATGTATTGCGCGCTGAACGAGCAGATAGCCGTGCATGGCGCAGGGTATGTGTTATTCTGGTTAGGACTCTTTTTAGTGGGAATGACCGGCCTTAAATGTGTCACATCCTGGCTTGCCAACTATTTCATGGTTCCTATCCGTACGGGCGTGTTACGCGACTTACGAAAAGCTTTGTACGACAAAGTGCTTTCGTTGCCGATCGGCTATTTCACCGAAGCACGCCGTGGAGATGTGATATCCCGTATGACCAATGATGTGGGAGAAGTCGAAGCGTCTATCATGTCGGCGCTGGACGTCCTTTTTAAAAACCCCATCATGATCATCATCTATATGACGACTTTGCTTGTCATCAGTTGGCAATTGACGCTCTTCGTCTTGGTATTACTGCCGATAGCGATCTTCTGTATCGGTCGTATCGGACGGAGTCTTAAGCGCACATCTACGAAAGGCCAGGAACAGAATGCAGAGATTCTGTCGTCTATTGATGAGACCTTGCTCGGGCTGCGGGTAGTAAAAGGATTCAATGCGCAGGATAAACTGCGCGTACGCTTCAATCGACTCATCAACGAGACTCGTGCTACCTTTAATCGCATCAATCGTCGTTATTACTTGGCGCATCCGCTCTCGGAGTTCTTGGGCACAGCGCTGATAGCTGTCATCCTGTGGTTTGGTGGATTGCTTATTTTGGGAGACCACTCCATGATAGATGCCTCTACCTTCATCTATTATCTGGTAATCTTCTATTCTATCATCAATCCTGCGAAGGACCTGAGTAGAGCCTCATACGGCATTCGCAAGGGAATGGCTTCATTGGAGCGCATCGATGCGATCTTGGAGACTGAGACGAAGATTCCCGAACCCGCAGTGCCGCAACCTGTCCGTTTTGAGCAACAGATTGCTTTCGAACATGTCTCCTTCCGCTACCAGGAGGATAAAGAGGTGCTTACGGATATCTCGTTGGCAATTCCGAAAGGTAAGACCATCGCTTTGGTAGGTCAGTCCGGTAGTGGTAAAACGACGTTGACGGATCTTATACCGCGATTCTATGATCCGCAGGAGGGTGCCATTACCATGGATGGAGTAAACATTCGTCGGTTTAATACGCGTGACCTGCGTGCAATCATGGGCATCGTGTGTCAAGAACCGATTCTCTTCAATGATACGGTATATAACAATATCACCTTCGGAGTGGATACAACGCAACCCGCACCGAATGGTCTAACCTGGCCGCAGGCAGTGGAACAAGCGGCTAAGATAGCCAATGCACACGTGTTTATTGAGGAGATGCCTGAAGGCTATGAGACAATGATCGGTGATCGAGGTAGTCGTCTATCCGGTGGGCAACGCCAACGACTCAGTATAGCCCGTGCTATCCTTAAGAACCCGCCCATTCTAATTTTAGACGAAGCCACCTCCGCGCTCGATAGTGAGTCTGAGAAACTCGTTCAGGAAGCCCTCGAACACCTCATGCAAGACCGCACAACGCTCGTGGTAGCCCATCGTCTTTCCACCATCAAACATGCAGACTTAATATGTGTCGTACATGAAGGTAGAATAGTAGAGCGTGGTACACACAACGAATTATACGCTTTGGGTGGATTCTATACAAAACTCGTTGATATGCAACAATAATGGCAAAAGGTAAGGTGTTATTAGGAATGTCGGGCGGAATTGATTCTACCGTCAGTGCTATGCTTCTGTTGGAGCAGGGCTATGAGGTGGTTGGTGTAACCTTCCGCACCTTCGATAGCATCAAAGAGTCTTGTCTCGCCAAGGAGAAAGGATGCTGTTCGATCGAATCCATAATGGAAGCAAAGCACAATGCTCAGAAGATGGGTTTCGAACATCATATTGTTGACTTCCGAGAAACCTTTAAGCAATGCGTCATTCGTAATTTCATTGACGAGTATATGTCCGGACGAACGCCGAACCCATGTGTGCTGTGCAATAGTCATATTAAATGGGGAGAACTGGTGCGCGTGGCGGATGAATTCCAGTGCGATTATATAGCAACCGGTCACTATGCGCGCATTGAGGAACGTGATGGACATGTATATCTGGCGCAAGCTGCAGATACCAAGAAAGACCAGACCTATTTCCTTTGGATGCTGACCGAAGAGCAATTACGCCGAACAATTTTCCCCTTAGGTGACTTAACTAAAGATCAGGTACGCGATATTGCACGTCAACACGGCTATATCAAACTGGCAGAGAAACGCGAGAGTCAGGAGATTTGTTTCATTCCCGATAATGACTACCGTGCTTTCTTGCGCGCGAATGTGCCCGACTATAATGAACGCGTGCGTGCGGGTGAGTATGTTGATGCACATGGAAATGTGCTTGGTCGGCACGAAGGCTTTGTTAACTATACCATAGGACAACGCAAAGGCCTTGGTATCGCACTTGGTCAGCCGGCCTACGTTACCCATATCGATGCAGTCACCAATCGCGTGACACTCGGCACGAATGAGGACCTTTTTGCTACACAACTGCAGTACCAGATAGTGCGTGCACTTCGTACAGTCAATGATACTGCTATCTCTGCCCGAATCCGCTATCGTAGTCAAGCTGTGCCGGTACAAAAGATAGACGGGAACTGCCTTTTATTTGCAGCTCCCGTCTGGGGTATTACTCCCGGTCAATCCATCGTCTTCTATCAAGACGGATTAGTCATTGGCGGAGGAATAATTAGATAACACGCTGGTTATTTTCCAAAATAACGTTTGTAAAGACCTTCGAAACCTTTACCGTGACGAGCTTCGTCACGAGCCATCTCGTGAACGGAGTCGTGAATCGGGTCGAGGTCCAGTTCTTTTGCGCGCTTAGCAATTTTGAACTTATCTTCGCAAGCACCTGCTTCAGCCATCATGCGTTTCTCGAGGTTTGTCTTGGTATCCCAAACAATCTCACCGAGCAATTCTGCAAAACGGGAAGCGTGATCCGCCTCTTCGTATGCATATTGACGGAACGCAGCTGCGATCTCCGGATAACCTTCACGGTCTGCTTGACGAGCCATAGCCAAGTACTGGCCTACTTCTGAGCATTCTCCCATGAAGTGTGCACGCAGACCTTCTGCAATGATCGGGTCTTTTACGTCTTTTGCTACACCTAACACATGCTCGCAAACGAAATTGAGTTTGTCGTCAGAAGCAACTTTCCATTCAACGATTTGTTTACATTGCGGACAACGCTCAGGAGCTTCAGTACCTTCGTGTACGTAGCCACAAATCGGGCAAATAAATTTCTTTGTCATAATTAATTAGAATTTGAGAGTTAATAAAAAAGTTATTTACAGCCTTTAAAGGCATTTTTCCTAATTTCAACGTTTGCATCAAAGACCGGAGTCTTCAGATATTTGCATTCCAAGAAAGCTTCTGTACCAATGACGCGTAGTGAGTCATTCCATTCCACTTCACGCAGACTGCGACATTGACAGAATGCCCCATCGCCGATTTCCTTTAGGTTTTTATTCAACTGCACCTTGCGCAAACTGATACATTGCGCAAAGGCCGCGCGGCATAGAAGCTTGAGAGAAGCAGGCAGTTTAATCTCTTCCAGCAACTTGCATTCCATGAACGCTCCATCTTCAATCATATGTATATGATCAACGAGTCGGATTTCACGTAACTGCTGGCAGTTGTGAAAAGCGCGAACTCCTATACGGAAAGTACTCTTGGGAATATTGATGATCTCCAAGGCAATACACCCCGAGAGCGCTTCGTCTCCGATGGCATATAGTCCTTCTGGTAAGTCAATACGGTATAAATGTGAGCAGCCTTGGAAGACTTGTTTGGAGAGCGAGTTAACTCCTTCCGGAATACTTACTCTACGCAGCGCAGCACAACCTGCAAAAGCTTGTTCTCCTAAGTATTGGAGCGAGGAGGGTAGGTTAATAGCTTCTAAACTGCTGCAACCCGCAAAGGCTCCGTCGTCAATACGCTTGAGTCGCGCAGGGAAGGTGATCTTCTTAATGCTGCGGCACATAAAGAAGGCTGCCTTCTCGATTGATTGAAGTTTCTCACTCAGCACTTGTTCCGTTAGGTTTTCACAGCCGTAGAAAACTCCGGCTCCGAGTCGCTCCAGTTCCGTCGGAAGTTTGGCATTGCGCAGTTTAACGCAGTTGTAGAATGCGAAATTGCCTACAGTCTTCACGGTCGCCGGAATCACTACATCCGTCAGGTTCTCGCACCCCATGAATGCCGCAGTAGGTATGGTCGTAATGGTATTTGGTATCTCTACGCTCTTGAGATTCTTTTTGTTGGCAAAAGCTCGCTCAGCGATCAGACGAATAGGAGTCTTGTTCTTGAAGACATATTTAGCGGGCAACTCGTTGTTAGTTGCAATCAGACAATCATCGATAATGAGTGCACCTTTCTTCCACTTATTCTCATTGAGCGCGATGCCGCTGCCCGTGAAGGCTTCTTCACCGATGGAGGTAATAGTGGGCGGAATGACAATCTTCTGCAGGTTCTTGCAATCGCGGAAAGTCTCATGGTCAATGCGGTTGATGCACGCGGGGATTTCTATGCGCTGAATAACCTTATTACCTTGAAAGGCCCCGGCCGCTATAAGTCTTGTTCCTTCAGGCACCACAAAACGAGGCTTGATATTTTTATCCGTGGAAATCAGCACGCTGTCAATCCACAGACAGCCTTCGGTCCAATTGCTTTTATTAAGGTAAATCCCCGTTCCTTCAAAGGCAGAACGATATACTTGTTTTAGCGTTTTCGGTAGCACAATAGCCGTAAGATTTTTACATCCTTTAAAGGCTTTGTCGCTGATACCCACAACAGTATACGAGTTCTGACCTACTTGAATTTGTTCCGGGATAAAGATTTCTCCTGTTGCTCGAGGATTTAATGCCACCTCTGCGGTCATATGATTCTCGTCAAAGGTGTAGTTGATGTCCTGATACTGAGCTTCTCCTGCCATTAGACATGAGAAGGGCATGAGGCAAAATACTAAGAACAATAGAACGATGTTAATTCTATTTCTCATGAGCGTATAAAATGAAGTTTTAATCGACATATCGTGTATGCAATAATGAATTTTCCTCGCATGGATGCCCCTTTTCGTTTAGCGCGAAGAGCCTGCAGCACGCACTTCTGAGCCTCCGGGTGCGAATGGGCTGTGGTGCTTTCCGGATTGGCTGTGTAGTGGTAGCCGTTATAACGAATGACGCGGCAACTCGCTTTGCTCAGCCAAAGGTCCACCGACCATAATACATCCTCGTAAATCATCCCTTCGGGGAACAAAAGGCCGGTAATTGCTTCGCGGCGGTAGAGACGATTCCAAACAACAGTATATTGATATCTATTACGTGGATTGCCACTCTGAACATAATCTACCCCTTCGATGGCTTCTACATGTTTCTCACACCAGTCCGGTGCAATCGTATCATCAGCATCTACAAAAGCGACATACTCACCATGCGCGTGCTTGAGGCCTAAGTTACGTGCCGCGGACTGACCTGCATGAGGCTGCCTGTAGAGCTCCACACGCGGATCGCGGACCGTGTAGCTCTTTGCGATAGCGAGCGAACCGTCCGTACTGCCGTCATCCACAAGGATAATCTGCAACTCTTTGGCGGTCTGCGCAAGCAGACTATCCAGACAGGCGCTCAGATAGCGTTCGGCATTGTATATGGGAACGATGAAAGTGGTCATTATCGGATGCGTATGCCGGTGATCGTGAAGGTTTGTCCGTCTATCTCTATGTATAACTGTCCGTTTCGGAGAACCTTGCGTACAGGAGCGGTGGTCGAGACGTCGTCGAGGTCCTCTCCCTGCTGCTGTTTGCCTAAATTGAGTCCCACTAACACGGCATCGTGGTCGGAGTATTTGTAGTTATATCCACCGGCAGTGTTGATGTGGTACACGCGTGCGCCTGTGACCTGCTCCGCCATCGTGCTATTCGCCATCGCGTGATCCAGAATGCCTTTCGTCCCTTTGTAGATATACGTGTAGGCCGTGGGGTCGAAGCGAACCAACTGCTCTTCATAACCCGCATTAATCAGGTTCTGGATAGGCGTCTCGTCCGTGTAGGCATTCAAATCGCCCATAATGAGAATATCATCATCGCTTGTGACGTTATTCAGTTTCGAAATAAGATAGGAGGCATTCTGAATACGCGTGCTCTCACCATTGTCACTACCGGAAGATTTAGCCTTGAAATGGTTCATGGAGAGCACGAATTTCTCGTGCGTGCTGTTTTCCTCGAAGGCTTGAATCCGCAGCCGTGCGCAGTATTCGCCGGAGCGGTAAGGTGAGGTGTTGCTGCCTTGTGGCGTCACTTTGTCCGAGCGGTAGATATAGCCGGATTTGAGACCTTGGTAGTCCCCTGCAGAGGCGTGCGCATACAATCCGTCGGTGATGTAGGTATAGACATTCTCGCCGTAGATGGAATTCATGGCATCTACGATATAGCCCAAGATATCGTCATTGCGTTCTACTTCACAAATGGCAACGATATCGGCCTTCAGGGCCAGGAATGCGTTCGCTATCTTGTTGGTCTTGGTATCAAATTCATCCTGGTTATCGCACGAAGAGTTGGAGGCCTCGAAGTTAGTTAAATAGTTAGCTGCGTTTTGCGCCACTACCCGGAGACGTGCATCGCCTACGTCCGGAATATCAGCAGGACTGGTCCACGCAAAAATTTGTATACTCATCGCAATGAGTAAAAAGGTAATCAGATTTCGTTTCATGATAATATAGTTTTTATGATTTCTTCTGTTTGTCGGCATTGCGCTTCGCGCGTGAACTCCTCTCTATGCACGCTTTGTTGATGCGTATAGCCTTTCTCTTTCCATTGTTTATATTGGCCTTGTATAAATGCCTTAATTTCTTCCTCATCTTCGGTCGCTATGCCGGCCTTCGTGTATGCGATAAGATCCGCTAACGCTCCTTTGTCGGAAGGCACACAGAGCACCGGTTTATTGCAACCCAAAGCCTCATAAAACTTCGTGGTCAGCATGCCGTGTGTCTCGGTACTTGTCAGTACTAACATGATACTGCTCTCCCGTACTGCCTCTCCTAACTGTTCGTGTGCGATAGGTTCTTGCTGCGGTGTATGAATATCCAACAGGATGGAAGATGATTTACATGCCTCAATCACCCGCTTCACTTTCTCCAAACCGGCTTTCTGCCATGCGAAGAGACTGCCGATATACGATATCTTAAAGACCGTAGTGGGGGTGTCTGATGGATAGAACACTTGCTCGTCGAAGCCGTTATATACTACGGTGACCGGAACACGATGTTTTGTGATGGCTTGAATGAATTCGGCATGCCAAGGAGAAACAGTCGTGATGGCATTCGCTTGACGTAGCACGGCATTCCGGCGTCGTCTGTGAATGGTTCTATAGAACCCTCGGAAAGGCATCAAGAATCGAGACTGATGCTGATATTGATACCTTGAGTCATTCACTTGTTCTTCCAAGTCTCGAATATCGCATACCAAAGGTATATTGAGTCGTCTGGCAATGCGTGCTGCAGCCCCTAAGGGAGAGTCATTGAAACTTGAACAAAGGACGAGATCATATGGCTCATTGCCGGATAGCCGATGAATAAACCGGCTCGCAAAAGCGCGATTATACCAGTCGGTCAACAATGTCCATATAGCCTTCGTCAGCCACTCAAGCGTGCCACCGTGATACATTCGAATCGTCTGAATGGGGTAGGCGTGCGTAAACGTCAGTGGCTTACCATCTTCCGTTA
This sequence comes from Paludibacteraceae bacterium, assembly GCA_016302585.1. Lineage (GTDB taxonomy): Bacteria > Bacteroidota > Bacteroidia > Bacteroidales > Paludibacteraceae > Colicola. The sequence continues at coordinate 36,668 of JAEDNI010000009.1, forward strand.
ATAGGGTTACGCCGTATCCTTTTCGTGCCAAATAATCGCATAGATAGCGCACACGCGGGAGATACCCGGGTGCTACCATCGGATCGGAAACAACTAATATGTTTGGCTTGCGGGTGCTCATTTGATCAAGGCCAATATCTTCGGATATAAGGCGCGGTGATAAGACTCGCCTGCAAAATTGTTATTATGCCACAGCAGACATAAATCGCCGTGGTGTAATTTAACCTTCGCAATCAAGCGCTCACATAAGAAGTATGCCTCATCTTCTGTTAGATGCATATACTTACTCAATGTGGTATCCATCACCATTAGCGGATGCAACGTAAGGTTCGTTAACTGCATCGTCTTCGGATTAATCCATCTCACAGCGCGGCACGTCTGCAGACGGAATCCGGCTTGGTCCGCAAAACCCATCGTGAAATCATCGGAATAACCCGCATCTGCCAGACGCTGCATCTGTTCTATGGAGCAGCGTAAGTAATGGGCGCGGTACATCTTACTATACTCAATAGCCGGTATAGAACCGTAGTAACTGCCATGCACACCAAGATAGACATTGTTATGACGAAGCATGTGCTTCAAGCGTCTCCAGTCAAGTCCGTGTAAGCAGTATTGTGGATAATCATACCCTCTCCCGCGAGTGCGCTTAACAAAATAGATTGGCTCTGCTTTCTTTACTTGACGGTCTTGCTCGAGAATCCATGGAAAAGTGTACAAAGGGTCTTGGTGAATATCCCGTAACGCAGCCCAAACCGCTTTCCCCTCTCCACGTCGCAAACCACCTAACGCACCGCGAAGATGACGATATTGACTAATCGCATCGATGTCATGCGTCAAATAAACATGATGAAATCCGCTTTCCGGTAATGGCATGTTCAGTTGCTTTAATACCAAGCGTGCGTACTCGTCCAAGCGAGGAATTTGCAAGCGACTCTTTTGATTTAACATCGAAAAGGCTGCTAAGAATCGTCCGTGTTCATCGCGTTGTGTGTTGAGTATTTCTTCCGCACGAGACGTGAAGAAAAAGACAGCGTACACGATATCTGTATGAATAATCGTCTTGCCCTTCGAGGGTTGCTCCACTTCCGGCTTTTTCAACTCAGGCAGAATAAGGTCCTGTCCTAAATGACCATTTGGGACGATGATGACATCGTGTGTCTCCAACGCTTTCTCGTCCGCTGTGTAGGCTACACGGGCTGCGGCTTCGCTATCCCCGTAACACAGCCATTCAATGATATAATCAATAACCTCTTTCATTAACTCTTTAATTCATTAACTCCTTAAACTTTCACTCTTCACTCAGTATTTCCCATTCGTATAGTTTCTGTTCTATCTGATGTTTGATGGTTTCGTACTTCTGAAAGTTCTCCGTAGTCTGATTTTCTGTAATAGCCAGTAATTGTTCCATCCGGCTCTGCTGTGCTTCCAAAGAAGCGATTGCTTCCTCCACCTCGGCAATCTGTTTCTCTTTCTTCCTTCGCTCAGCTGCTGCGGCTTTCTGTGCCGCATAAGAAATTGCGCCTTGCGTAATACCGACGTTAGCCTCGACCGTCGTTTGACCGTCGTTTGACCGTCGGGATTGAGTGCTATCCGACACGGGATTTTTGCGTTCCAGTTCTTGTAGTGAACTGATTTTTTTCGCCCTCAGGAAGTCGTATATGCCACCGAGGTGCTCTTTGACGCGTCCTCCACCGAACTCATACACTTTGGAAACGAGTCCGTTGAGAAAATCGCGGTCATGGCTGATACAGATAAGCGTGCCGTTGAAATCCTGCAGCGCCGCTTTGAGCACGTCTTTGGACTGCATGTCCAAGTGGTTCGTCGGCTCATCCAGAATAAGCAGGTTGCATGGTTCCAATAACAGGCGAATCATAGCCAGCCGGCTTCGTTCGCCTCCGGAGAGCACTTTCACTTTCTTGTCGGAAGCCTCTCCGCCGAACATGAAGGCACCGAGAATGTCACGTATCTTAGTCCGGATGTCTCCTACCGCTACGTAGTCAATTGTCTCGAATACGGTGAGGTTTTCGTCCAGCAGAGCCGCCTGGTTCTGCGCGAAATAGCCGATTTTGACATTGTGCCCGATTTTGAGCGACCCCATATAGTCCAGTTGGCCCATGATACACTTGACGAGCGTAGTCTTTCCTTCGCCGTTCTTGCCCACAAACGCTACTTTCTCACCCCGCCGGATGGTGAAAGTAACGTCGTGGAAGACATTGTGGGAACCGAAATCCTTGCGCAGGTCCTCGATGATAATCGGAAAATCGCCGCTTCTGGGCGCAGGCGGGAAACGCAGGTTAAGCCGGCTGGTGTCTTCCAAATCCACTTCCAAACGCTCTAATTTCTCCAGCTGTTTGATGCGGCTTTGAACTTGAACTGCCTTGGTCGCCTTATAGCGGAAGCGTTCAATGAATTCCTCCGTGTCTTGAATCATCTTCTGCTGGTTCTGATAGGCTCGCACCTGTTGTTCATGTCGCTCCTTGCGCAACTCAACGAATTTGCTGTAATTGACGTTGTAATCGTATATCCGGCCAAGTGTAATCTCAATTGTACGGTTGCATACATTATCAATAAACGCGCGGTCGTGGCTGACCATAAGCACGGCGCTTGGGCTACTTTTCAGAAAATTCTCCAACCATTGGATGGACTCGATATCCAAGTGATTGGTCGGCTCGTCCAATAGCAGTAAATCCGGATGACTCAATAATATTTTCGCCAATTCGATACGCATGCGCCAACCTCCGCTGAATTCACTGCACGGCCGGTCGAAGTCTTTGCGCTCAAAGCCCAAACCGATGACTGTCCGGTCCATCTCCGCTACAAAGCGTGCCTCATCTTCGTGTGCAACCAGCATCATCTCTTCCCGTAGAGTACGGTCGTCGTGAAAAAGCATCACTTGCGGCAAGTAACCGATCGTCATGTCGGTTTCCTTGGCAATGCGACCGCTCGTTGGTTGGTATTCTCCCGCAATAAGACGAAGCAAGGTCGTTTTGCCCGCACCGTTCTTACCCACCAAGGCTATCCGTTCCTTGCGGTTGATGAGGAACGTGATGTCATCCAGCACAGGGCGGGATGAGAACTCCATCGATATGTGATCAATTGTCAGCATTCTGTCCGTATAGTTTTTTATTCAGTACGCGCCATAGAATTAGCGTTAAAATCGTCGCCAAAGCAAAATCTGCAAATAACAATAACCATATATTCCAGTTTCGCCCTAAAATAGCTAAGCCAATGAAGAGCAGGCTGACGCTTAACAATACACCGGTCGTCTGAAGGTGATTTAAACCTGTGCGCAGAAGCAAGTGATGAATATGATTCTTATCCGGCGCAAAGGGATTACGGTGTTGCTTGATGCGGGTGAGGCTTACGCGAATCGTATCGAAGATAGGGATAGTCATCACGCAGATAGCTACTGCCGGCGCAGCGCTCATATGATAAACCTCCGGCACTACATGATACGCATTCTGCTCGCAGAAACGGAAGACAAACGCCGTTAACAGATACCCTAATAGCAAACTGCCCGAATCGCCCATGAATATCTTACCTCGATGACCAAACACATTGTAGATGAAGAACACCGCCAGCGAACCGATCATACAAATCGCTAATATTGACCAACTGGTAGAACCCACCAGCCCGAAATAGATAGCGAAGAAAAGGCAGTATAGGATACCCAAACCGCTCGCCAAACCGTCAATACCGTCAATCAAATTGATCGCGTTAATGATGGCTATCAGTACAAAGAGCGAGATGAGATAACTCGGTATGATACCTATTTCACCTATACCGAAGATGCCATGAAGATGCGTGAGTCGCAAGTTCCCGAACCCAATCAAGGCTATACCTGCCAAAGTCTCGCCTAACAACTTGGCTAAGGGGGTGAGTACTAATACATCATCAATAAAACCAATGACCATGATGGCTGCAATGCCGATCAGAAAAAACTGGTTGCTGGTCAACTGCGAATAGTCAAACAACAGGTAAGACAGCATCACGCTGAAATAGATATCCAATCCGCCGATGTTGGGAACTTCGCCGGTATGACTCATTCGTTTATTGGGGCGCACAACGAAACCTTTCGCCTTGGCGATGCGAAGTACGACAGGCATGCCGAGCCAGCCCAATAAGAAACTGACAAAACCGATTAGATAACTATGTTCGATAAAAAACGCTTGTATCATTGTGGATCTAATTGCTCATAAATGGAATTGTTACTAATGTATTCCGGCACAATCTGCTTCATTATCTTAACAGTTGTGAACGGTTTAGCCATGCGACTTGTCTCAATTAACTTGTCTATCGCTTGACTTACTTCATCGAATTCAAACTCTCTTACGCGAGCTACCATGATCTTTTGGTTACTCGTCGGTATGGTAATTTCTTTCTGGTTTAGCAGTTCCTCGTATAATTTCTCGCCGGGACGCAGACCCGTGAAGACAATCTGAATATCCTTCTCCGGAATATAACCCGCCAAACGAATCATGTTACGCGCCAGATCCAGTATCTTAACCGGCTTACCCATGTCAAATACAAATATTTCACCGCCCTCTCCTAACGTACTGGCTTCCATCACCAAACAACAGGCTTCCGGAATAGTCATGAAATAGCGAATGATATCCGGATGAGTTACGGTCAACGGACCTCCTGCCGCAATCTGTTTGCGGAAGAATGGTATGACTGAACCATTGCTGCCCAATACATTGCCGAAACGGGTCGTGATGAACTTCGTGCAGTTGGGGTCGGAGGCCTGTAATTTACGGAAAAGCGACTGTACGTATATCTCCGCAATACGTTTACTTGCGCCCATGATATTTGTCGGATTAACCGCCTTATCCGTAGAAATCATTACAAAGCGCTGTACACCGTATTTAACAGCTAAGTCCGCCATGTTCTTCGTCCCTAACACATTCGCCTGAATAGCCTCATTCGGATAACTCTCCATCAAAGGCACATGTTTGTATGCTGCGGCGTGATAAACGACGTCAGGACGCATCTCATTGTATATCTGCTCGATACGCTCGCGATTGCGCACGTCCGCAATAATAGGTATGAAACGGGAATCCGGATAGTTGGCATGCAAATCTAACACCAAATCATGCAGAGGCGATTCGGCGATGTCTAACAGAATCGTCACTTGCGGCTCATATTTCTGTATCTGACGAACTAACTCACTTCCGATACTACCTGCAGCTCCGCTTACCATCACTACGCGTTGGTGGATAATTTGACGCACGTTCTCCGTGTTTACTTCAATCTGTGGACGCTCCAACAGATCTTCAATCTTAATCGCATCAATTCGACCAATACGCATCGCGTCTATTGCCTCGACGTTGTCGAACTGCGTGAAGTACGGGGTCGTTAAGATACGAATGTTATGGTTGATAAAAACCTGTAAGTCTTTCGCCGGATTAATCATACGCATCTTCATCGGCGATACAATGACATGTTTAATCCCGCGTTTCTCCATCCAGCGAAATAGACTCTCATCCAACGGCCACACGCGCAGACCTGCCAACGCATATCCGCGACGTTCATCAGGTTCGGTGATGAATCCTAATGGACGATACGGACTGTTTCCGGCCGAGCTGAGCATTTTCGCTATCGCAACACCTGCAGCTTGCGTGCCGTAAATCATCACCGGAGGATTTCCCTGGCTTCGCTCAAAAGTATCATTCAACGTCTTAACGCCTACGCGTAGCGAGAAAAGCAATACAAACGAAATGGGAACATAGACGGCAATAACCGTGTTCATGAGCGGATGTTCTCCAACCACATGGTCCATGACGAGATTAACAACTATCAGTACGAGTCCTGTCGAGATATTCGATAGCAGAACCTTGATCGTATCGACAAACGTCGAATAGCGAATGATTCCCGAATATGTCTGGAAAATGCAGAAGAATGCCAACTGCACAGCCATGATAATCAAGAACTGCACACCGAAGGATATCGGCTGAAGGTCTAAATTCCCGTAGTGAAAGAATCCGCTACCGATCCACACGCTTAACCAGAAAGCGATGCTGCAGAGTAGCAAATCCATCATCAATACTCCCCAACGGGGAAGATAATCCTTTAAAATACTATTTCGCATGGTTAGAAGCTATAATTTGGGCAAGATACTTGCCGGTATAACTCTCTTGATGCCGGGCTACCTCTTCCGGGGTACCCGTACAAACGATATATCCGCCTTCTGTTCCTCCTTCCGGACCTAAATCAATCACGTGGTCGGCTGCCATAATCACAGACGGATTGTGCTCAATGATGATAACTGTGTGACCGTTGCTGATCAGCCTGTTTAAAGCCTTCAGCAGCACCTCGATATCGCGTTGATGCAAACCCGTTGTCGGCTCGTCAAAGACAAAGATCGTCGGACGGTTCTCTTCCTGCGCAAGGAATGAGGCTAACTTAACACGTTGACTCTCTCCGCCCGATAACGTACTACTGCTTTGGCCTAACTGAATATAACCCAAACCTACATCCTGCAGCGGTTTAAGTCGTTTGACAATTTTTGCACACGTCTCGTCTTCGCTGAAGAACTCAACCGCCTGATTCACGGTCATACAGAGCACATCGTATATCGATTTACCCCGATAGTGAACATCCAGTATGTCTTGCTTGAAGCGTTTGCCGTGACATTGCTCGCATTCAATCACCAAGTCAGCCATGAACTGCATCTCAATCGTAATTGTACCCTCGCCTTGACACGTCTCGCATCGACCGCCCGGGGTGTTGAAAGAGAAATAGGCAGGACTGAAATCTAATTGTTTCGACAGGGCCTGCTCGGCATATAATCGCCGTATCTCATCGTACGCCTTCAAGTACGTCACTGGGTTGCTGCGGCTCGAACGACTAATCGGGTTCTGATCCACATATTCGATGTCACGCATCAGATGAAGACTGCCTTTGATATGACCGAAATCACCCGTGTGCTCCATGATAACTCCGCCATAGTGCTTCTTCAGAGCAGGGTAGAGCACTTTGCTGACCAGACTCGACTTACCACTGCCGCTCACACCTGTCACCACTGTCATCACATGCAGCGGAAAACGAACTGTCAGATTCTTCAGGTTGTTCTCGCAAGCGCCTTCCACCTCGATATAGTTATTCCAATGGCGTCGCTGGGTCGGGATATCGATTTTGAACCACTCCGATCGAGGTTTGCCCTCATACACAATTTCTCCGCCATGACGTCCGGCGGCAGGACCGATCTCAATCACATGGTCCGCTGCGGCTATGATATCCGTGTCATGCTCCACGACAACAATCGTATTCCCTAAGTCGCGCAACTCTTGCAGCACATGAATCAGTAATTCCGTATCTCTCGGATGCAATCCGATGGAAGGCTCATCCAGCACATACAACGAACCTACCAGACTGCTGCCCAAAGACTTCGCTAAGTTGATACGCTGACTCTCGCCGCCCGACAAGGTGTTGCTCTGGCGGTTCAACGTCAGATAACTTAATCCTACATCGTGCATGAACTGAAGCCGGTGATTAATCTCAATCAACAGCATCTCTGCCGCTTGCTGCTCGATTGCCGGCAACTGCAACGCATCAAACCACGTCTGCAGTTCCGAAATCGGCATCGCGCATAACTGTTGGATATTCTTGCCGTTGATCAGCACGTATTCCGATTCTTTGCGAAGATGAAAACCGCGACAAACAGGACAAATCGTCTTCCCCTTGTAGCGTGCTAACATCACCTTGTATTGAATCCGGTTATACTGCTTCTCTTCCAACTCCTTGAAGAAATCATGCAAGCCTCGGAAATATTCATTACCTGTCCAAATAAGCTGTTTCTGCTCATCCGTCAAGGCATAGAATGGCGTGTGAATCGGAAAATCGAACTTCGCCGCATTCATTACCAGCGCATCTTGCCATTCCTTCGTCTTCTCTGTCTGCCAACAAGCTATAGCCTGGTCGTATACCGATTTGGACTTATCCGGAATAACCAAATCTACATCAATACCGATTACCGAACCTACACCCTTGCATTCCGGACACGCTCCCACCGGATTGTTAAAATCGAATAAATGCTCACTCGGCTCTATAAACTGAATGCCGTCTGCCTCGAAGCGCTCGGAGAAAACTTTCGTCCTTGGTACATTATCCCATTGGGCCTGCACCTGACATTCTCCATTCCCTTCAAAGAAGGCTGTCTGCACACTATCCGCAAAGCGGTTGCTTGTCGCCTGCTCGTGGTCCACGATGATACGGTCGACTAACAGATAAGCCTCATGCCCGTTTGCCTGTTTCCAGGTCTCTGCATCCAAACGAACAGTGTCCCCGTCTATCATCAAGCGACTGAAACCCTGACTTAACCACAATGCCAATTGCTCCTTCAACGTCCTACCTTCCGGCAGTACTATCGGACTCAGCAAATAAAGACGAGTACCCTTGGGCAAACTCTCCATGTATTGCACGACATCGCGAATCGTGTTCCGCTTCACTTCTTCCCCGCTCACAGGCGAGTAGGTGTGGCCTACGCGCGCGAAAAGCAATTTCAGATAGTCATAGATCTCCGTGACAGTCCCTACGGTGGAACGGGGATTGCGACTCGTCACTTTCTGTTGAATGGCGATGGCAGGCGGGATGCCTTCGATCTTCTCTACTTCCGGCTTCTGCATGCGACCCATAAACTGACGCGCATAAGCACTCAGACTCTCTACATACCGCCGTTGACCTTCCGCATAGAGGGTGTCGAACGCTAACGAACTCTTGCCGCTACCGCTCACTCCGGTCACCACTGTCAATTGATTGCGCGGTATATTTACCGACACATGTTTCAAATTGTGTGTGTCCGCTCCCTCTATTCGGATGAAATCTTCTGTCACAATGCTTCCTGCCAAACCCTTATCGAATAGCTGCTACTGCTTCCTCTTTCAGACGCAAGTATTCACTACTCGTCATGTCGCGTTGAGCCTTTGTTAACTTTGGAACACGAATCTGCGTACCTACAGGCACATTACTCGGGTCGTCAATACGATCTCTGTTCGCATCATACAGATACGGCCAGTAATCCGGATGACCGTAGTATTTACGGGAAATCCAAGCCAGACGACTACCTTCGGTAATCTCTTCTGTCAACAGCAACTCCTCATATTTGGCCTTTTGAACCTCTGCCTTCGGAGCTTCGCTTTCTACTACTTGCTCTGCGGCCTCTTCCGGCACTTCCAGAACTAACTCGTCCTCTGCCGCTGCAGACTCAACCTCCTCACTCGGAGCCGAGCACTTGTTGAACAACTCGATCTTCTCAACTTTCTCCTTTAGAATATCAAACCACTCGCATACTTGCTTGCGCAGGAAGAAATAGCCTACTACGCAGAGAATTAACAAGATGATGAAGGAAATCAACAACGCACGCAAGAAATAATTCTTTTTCTTGGCTGGCTTCTCCGATACAATCAGCGGCTCTACCTCTTCTTGCTGCTCTTCCTCCTTCGGCTCTTCAGCCACAGGCTCTTCCTCCTTCGGCTCTTCCGCAGGAACTTCTGCGATTACCGGCTCTGCCACTATAGGTTCTTCCTCTACCGGCTCTTCAGCCTTTGGCTCTTCAACCGGAGCAGTTTCCTCTACCGGCTCTTCAGCCTTTGGCTCTTCAACCGG
>JAEDNI010000010.1 GCA_016302585.1 Paludibacteraceae bacterium
CCGTGCATAAAATAATAGAATGAATTCTATTTTTTTTGCGAGAAAAACACCCGAATGTTTGCATATGTGCAATTTTTGTAGTATCTTTGCAGCCGGAAATGAAAATTGCATAACAAAATCATCTTATATATTATGAAACACACATTTCTTTGGGTAGCAGCTTTGCTGCTGACTTGCGGCGCTTCTCTGCGCGCGGAAAATCAAGCCCCGGCTGACAATGACCATCAGGGTCAGTACGTTCGTTGTATCGCGTTCTACAACCTTGAGAACCTCTTCGACACCATTCATGACGAGGGCAAGAATGACTATGAGTACCTGCCGGACGGCGGTATGAAATGGACAGCCTACAAGTACGAAAACAAGGTGAAGAACATGGCCTATGCTATTTCGCAATTGGGTACCGACTATGATCCGCGCGGTGCAGCCTGCGTGGGTGTAGCCGAAGTGGAGAATATCGGTTGTTTGCAAGACCTCTGTGCCGAGGCGAACAGCAAATACGGCCGACGTCTCAAACCGATTTTGATTGAGGGTCCTGACCGCCGTGGTGTAGATGTCGGTTTCCTGTACGACACCGTGATGTTCAAGCCCTCTAAAGTCAACGGATTCGAACTCAAAGCGCATTATGCCGATGGAGGTGTGATCAAGACCCGTCTCCAACTATGCGTGTCGGGTTACCTCATGGGCGATGGCTCGCCGGAGAAAATCCATATCATCGTAAATCACTGGCCGAGCCGATACGGAGGAGAGCTCTCTTCCCGTCCGGGGCGTGATACAGCCGCTATGCTCAGTATGCAGATCTGCGACTCGATTTATAAGAAAGAGCCGAAGGCAAAAATCATTATCATGGGCGACTTGAACGATGATCCGTATAATCACTCTTGCAAAGACGTACTCAAAGCGCGCAAGCATCGCGAGGAGGTTGAGCCTCACGGCTTGTTCAACACCATGTGGCAAATGCTCGACCGTGGCATCGGATCGCTGGCTTACAACGGCAGTTGGAACCTCTTCGACCAGATCATCATCAGCGAGCCCCTGCTGAGCGAGAAACTGCACACCGGTAAGTGGACCTATTGGAAAGCGCAGATCTTCAATAAACCCTTCCTTACCGTGCAAGAAGGCAAGGATAAAGGTACACCGCTGCGTACGACCAAATCCGGTGTTTGGCAGAATGGTTATGGCGACCACTATCCGACTATGATATATCTCATTAGACAAAAGTAGAAAGACCGCTTCGCTCAAAGACAAAAGATATGACATTACAATTGAGTAGAAATGCAGCGCCCATAAAAATGCGTAACTACGGGCGCATTGTTCAAGATATGATTCACTATGCGACCACCCTTCCGCCGAGTGTGGAGCGCGATTCGCTCGAGGCCTATATCGCCCTTTGTATGCGCCAACGCAACCTGACATGGAACAGAGACCAAGAAGCCGGCGTGCAGCGTGTGCGAGAAGATATATTGCGCCTGTCCAACGGCCAGCTGAAATGTACGTCTGCCGCTTTTGAGCGATTCATGGCGCAGCCGAATGCATCGTTGATTCAGAAGAAAAAGAAAAAAGATGGTAAATAACAATCGGTTTAAGATTTTCGCCGGCTCCAAAGGAGCTGCATTAGCACAACGTATCTGCGATGAGTTGGGCTGTCAATTGGGAAACCTGCATCTCGATCGTTTTTCAGACGGTGAGTTTTGTACGTATTTTGAGGAGTCCGTTCGCGGCCAGAACGTTTACCTGGTGCAACCAACCTGTCCGTCCAGCGACAATTTGATGGAGTTGCTCCTTATGATCGACGCCGCTAAGCGAGCCAGTGCCTCCAAGGTGATCGCCGTTATCCCTTATTTCGGGTGGGCGCGTCAGGACCGCAAAGATAAGCCCCGTGTCTCTATCGGCGCGAAACTGGTAGCCAACATGTTGCAGACAGCCGGAGCAGACCGTGTCATCACCGTCGATCTCCATGCCGACCAGATTCAGGGGTTCTTTGATATCCCTGTTGACCACATCTATGGTTCCAACGTCTTGGCGCCTTATATCGCCGCGCTGAACCTCAAGAAACTCATCGTGGCTTCTCCGGATGTGGGGGGTTCAAAACGGGCTTCAGGTTTTGCGAAGAAACTGCATATTATGACCGACCGTGAGGTACCGATGGTCATTTGTTATAAGAATCGTCCGGACTTCAACAAAGTATCCGAGATTCGCGTCTTAGGTGATGTGTATGGCAAGGACGTTGTGCTCTTCGACGATATCGCCGATACGGCAGGTACTTTGTGCAAGGCCGCTGAGGTGATGAAGGAAGGCGGCGCCAAGTCTGTTCGTGCCGTGGTGACGCACGGCGTGTTGAGCGGCCCCGCCTGCGAGCGCATCAACGACTCGCCTATCGAAGAGTTGGTTTGTACCGACTCCATCCCGTTCGACGCTACCCGATGCCCGAAGATACACATCGAGAGCCTCGCTATACCGATCGCACAGACTATTCGAGCTATTCAAAATCATACCTCGGTCAGCGAGACTAATATTCGATGAAGATATTTCAATTGACAAATCTAAAATTTCCAATTATAAGCGCGATGTGCTTCGCGCTTATGCTCGTTTCGTGCACTAAGAAACCGGCAACTGTTCAACGTCCGGCTTTCTCGTCTGACAGCGCGTACGCGTATATTGAGAAACAGATGTCGTTTGGCCCGCGTGTGCCCAACAGCGCCGCACATATGCAATGTGCTGTATGGCTCATCGAGCAGTTACGTGCCTGCGGAGCAGAAGTGGAGTTGCAGAAAGGTTTTATGCCGGATTATCGCGGTAACAACCAGCAGATCTATAATGTCATCGGTCATTTCTATACGCTCGAGACTGCGTCTCGTCCCCGTATCCTCTTGGGTGCGCACTATGACACACGACCCTGGTGTGACGAGGAAGAGGAGTATAGCGATCGTTTTTATAACGTACCCGGCGCGAATGACGGAGCCAGTGGAGTAGGTGTGCTCCTGGAGGTAGCCCGTCAGTTAGGCAAACAACTGCAAGACTCAACCTTCCGTACTCCTGTGGACATCATCTTCTTTGATGTGGAAGATAGCGGTGCGCCGGATTTCTATACAGGACCGGAGCGGGATGACACGTGGTGTCTCGGTTCGCAGTTATGGGCACGGAGTTATGCGCAGAAAGTAGCAGACCATCAACCGGTCATTGCATATCGTTATGGCATCATCTTGGATATGGTTGGTGCACCCGATGCAGTCTTCCCGCTGGAACTCTTTTCGATGCAGTATGCCTCGAACTACCAGCAGCAGATATGGCATTCGGCTGCTCAATTGGGATACGGCGCGATGTTTAGCGACCAATACTCATACCCCATCACGGACGACCATTTCTACATCAACCATATCGCCGGAATCCCGTGCGTAGATATCATTCATTATGACCTCAGGAACGCAACCGGTTTCCCCGCTTGGTGGCATACACGTCAAGACGACCTGCAGAACATTAGTCGTTCGACGCTGCAGGCAGTAGGAGAAGTGGTGATGAGTCTGTTATAAACCCAAATGAATTCGAAAACGCATGCCCCATTGAATAGTGGGACTGAGCGACCACACCGAATAAAGATCGCACACGCGTAAGATATTTCCCAAACCAATACCAATCTCCGCATAGAAAGTATGCGGGGATTTTTGATTTGTAAGGGCGGATAGGTGCTCCGTGGATAAGTAACTATAAGCGATCTTGGTCTCTACCAGTTCTCGTAAGTGCAACCAGCGTATACCCGGAATTAGATTAAATAGTATTCCTTGACCATTCCATTCGGCCTGCAGCGTGACATACTTATCGCCTATCATCTGCCGTCCGTGCAGGAACGTGAAGCGATAGGGGTCATACGCGTACCCCTGATTTGCATTCGCCTGCCATAGCAGTTCCTCCGGTGCTGTACCAAACACCGCCCCGCCTTGCAGCGCATAATGCAACGTACCGCCCATACCTAAGTTCGCATGCTGCGTCAACATCACACGCAAGTGCGCATAGACCGAACTGGGTGCATTAGCTCCCTGCCAATGACCTGCTTCCAAACCCAGATACAACACCGGATATTTTTGCGAATAAGCATAGCGGCGCAGGAAATAACCATCGTATTTCTTCTCGCCCCAACTGAGACGTGCGATCGTACTAAGCGACTGATACGCATACCCTGCCTGCCAGCCGGCACGAACATACGCGTGCGTCTCGAGGCTGGTACCTGCAAGTCCCATTCGCTCACCCCAATCCGCAAACCAGTGCAACTGTAACTGCCGTTGACGCATCGCCGTATTGACGCAAAGTGAATCGCGATGCAGCGCTTCAAAAGCATAGGCTGTGAAGTCGAAGTTTCCCCAACCCATCGAGTTCTCGCGTAACAGACGGTCGAAATCATCCACCTCCGACCAGACATACCGGTCATGGTACTCCAATTGTAGGATATTCCTGCGCTCTGTCGGCAAGTTCACGGATATACGCCCCATTCCTTTTGCTCTGCGATCGCGAATTCCATAGCCCACAGAAGCCTCTAACGAAACCGTCTTGGACATTTTCTCATTCGTCCGGAATGGCAAACCGAAATGGACGCCCTCGTGTTTATTCACTTGCAGGATCTCTTCGATGTGACCTATATCCACCGCCGTGCCGGTAGGGATATATCCTGTAGTAGCAATGGTAGCGATCCATTTCGCTGTACGCATAATAGGCATAGAGTCCAGCGCCGCAAACGCCGAGTCGGAGGAAGCAATGGCTTCGCGGTGTATTGCTTCGGGGTGTATTGCTTCGCGGTTGGTTAGTCCTGTGGTTAACAAAAGTGTTGGAAAGACTGTACCTGCTTTGTCTGACTTCACGGCGAAATCCAGGATGGCTGATATATGCTCATCGGCTATCGAACCGTCTTCAGTCAGACTTTGCGAGACATGCAAGTTATTGACATAGTTCACCGCCACTTCTGCCGGCACATAGGCCTGTAGCGCCCGTAAAGCAAACGTGGTGGTATCAATTACCATCTCGCCATTAAACGTGGCATAGAACGAGTTTCTTGTTCGAAAAACAATGCGTACCAAACCCGTTTCAGCAATTGAATCGTTTTCGTCTATATAATAGCGATAGTAGAGGTTACCTCCCGCCGCCAACGGGGATAAAAAAGCATGCCCCATGAGCGGCACAGAGTTGGCGTAGAAATTCAGATTGCCTTCGTTGCCAATCAGAGTGGAGTAGTCCGTGGAAGAAAGGATAAGCGCTTGTGTACGTTGATCATTCGCGGGGATCATCTCTTGGCCGGTCATGCGAAAAGACTGCGTCTCGCGGTATAGCGGTAGTACATACGTACTGTCTTCATTAGAGATCATACCCGCTTGCAAACTGCGCCAGAGGGCCCGACGCAAGTGCCGTTTATTGATGTGTGATACATAAAGCGTCTGTTCGCGTTTTAGCGTACTGCTTCTCTCTGCATGCAACGTTCGGTCGTTCTCCGCGCGATGCTGTCTCACTTGCCGTAAGATCTCCAATGCCGGGTTCTCATTCGGCGCTACCACCACTTCTGTCAGCATGGCTGCTTTCTCCCGCATCGCTACTTGCAGACCTGCCATCGCTCCGGGTTCTATCTCATAACGCTGCGTGTAGTATCCGACAGCCGAGAAGACCAACTGCGCCTTTGCTTGCATGTCCACCCGCAACGCATAAGATCCGTTCTCGTCAGACGTGGTACCTATCTTCGTGCCCCGAAAATGAATATTCACATTCGGTATGGCTTCGCCCGTCGTCTCATTCACGATCTCACCCACAATAATTGTCTCCACTGCCTGTAGCGGAGCAAGGAACAGAGGGAAAAGAAGAATTAATATGTATTTTTTAATCTTCAACTTTTATTGGCTGGATGACATTGGAGAATAGCTTGTCTGAGGTCGGCTACATCAAGATGCGTGTAGATCTCTGTAGTTGCTAAGTCTTCATGACCTAACAACTGCTGAATGACGCGTAAGTCTGCACCGTTCTGCAGAAGATGGGTGGCGAACGAATGACGCAAGGTATGCGGCGAGACAGTCTTGTTGATCCCTGCTTCTTCGCATAGTCTTCTCACGATCGTAAACACCATCGCACGTGTCAAAGGGCGACCGTAGCGATTAATGAATGCCAAATCCCGTGCTTCGGGTTTTACCGGCCAGGTACTGCGCTCCTGCATCCAATAGCCAAACCATTCTTCGGCAACAGGGGAAACAGGCACCAGACGTTGTTTCGACCCCTTACCTTCTATCAGCAGATAGTGCTCATCCAGATACATCCTACTCAGCCGCAGGTTTACCAACTCACTCACGCGCAGACCGCTGCCGTACAGCATCTCCATCATCGCGCGGTTGCGGTGACCTTCATTGGAACTGAGGTCTATTGCCTGCATCATCCGGTTCACTTCTTCCAACGAAAGCACCGTAGGAAGGTGTTTGGATTTCTTCGGACTCTCTAACAGTTCCGAGGGGTCTTGGTCAATATAGTCTTTGTACAGCAGAAAGCGAAACCAGGAATGAATACCCGCTAACACACGAGCTTGTGTGGCTTCCGACTTAACTGTTTTGAAGGTTTCAAAGATAAACTCCTGCAGCGCATCAAAATCCAAATGCACCACATCCAGATGATGGTCCTTAGCATACGCACGCAGTTTATCCAGGTCCATCTCATAGCCCTCTACCGTATTCGGCGAATATCCGCGCTCCAGGCGAAGCCACGTGTGGTATTCTTTGGCTAATACCTCCTCGGATGTTATTGCTTTAGCCATGGCATAAGAGAACCGGTGAAGTAACAGTTATAGGTGACGCGGGAGCCGTACGTGTTGCGGAAATAAAGCGTGAAGGTCAGACTGTCGTTTCGATAGACCATCGAGCCCGAGTCCAACACTTGGATACTCAGCACTTTGTCCTCTTCGATATTGAGAATATACATCCCGTGCGGATAGCCCTCAAAATCCCGTCCGGGCAAGAATGTGAAAGGCTGCGGATCTGCAATACCTTGCTCCGTATATGGAAGAGAGCGATATTCTCCTTCCTCCAATAAACTATCCGGCACGAAGATATCCGTGATACAGAGGTTATATCCCGTTCCTTTGATACGACGTTCCTCATCCAGTGTTAAACCGTCCGAATAGATATCCAGGCCCACTACCGCGCAGGACACGGAGTCATAGCAGTGACCGTATATCTGTTCGTAGGCGGTGGTGTACTGCTGCGGCAGACCGCGATAGGAAGAAGGCTTATTCGGTGTGCAAGCCGATAGAAATACGATTCCTATAACTGAAACAATGAATAGCTTTTTCATCGACTTTACACTTTTAATTCTCTACTTTTATCTTTCTTGACGGATACCATGCGGCTACAAAACCGAGTGCCAACACCACAGCGGCTACTAACAGAATATCTGCTATCTGCACCTGTACCGGGTAGACGGAGATAATATACTCACTCCCTGTACCCAGTTTAAGCCATCCGAAGTGCTGTTGCCCCAGGCAAACGAGCACGCCGATAACAATTCCCAATAGCGTACCCAAGGCGGAAATGAACCATCCTTCTATCAGGAAGATCCGTCGGATTGTCTGTTCGTCTGCCCCTAAATCCGACAAGATACGGATGTCTTCGCGCTTGTCGATAATGAGCATCGAGAGTGAACCGATGATGTTAAAGGAAGCAATAAGCAGAATGAAGACCAGCAATAAAATCGTCAGCCATTTTTCAATGCGCAGGATGCGAAAGAAATCCGCTTGCTGCTCATATCTGTTCAATACCTTATACCCCGGCCCTAAGACCTTTGCTATCTCGGCTTGTACTTTGTCTGTTTTCTGTCCTTTCTTCGGAGTAATACGAAGAGCTGTAGCCGTATATTCGTCATACTCAAAGAGTCGTTGCGCCAGCGGGAGTGATACCAAAAGCAACTGATCGTCGTATTCAATCTGATTCACAGCAAACGTACCGGCAATGAACGCATGCTCGTGTTGCAGCGATTTATCGGGTCGGAGCATATTGATGCGTCCGGTCCGCTGCGGTGCATACAGATGCAGCGCTCCGGTAAAATGGGCATTCATACCCAATTGTGCCGCCAAGCCTTGTCCTAACACGGCGCGGTCGAAAGCACCGTCCCAAACCGAGAAGAAACCGTCGGTGATAATATTGCTCATATGCGCCGTGGCTTCGAAGAGTGTATCTACACCTAATACCCGTGCCGGCAGTTGGTGATCTTTATAGCGGGTCAGGGCTGTCTGCTCCAATTGCATGGAGATAGCTTCGATATCCTCGCGCGCGTACAACGAAATAACAGGCGCTGTGTCTGTGCGCAGCGTCTGACCTTCGGAGGGTACCACTAAAAGAGGAGGATCAAACTCCGAGAACATATGCTCTACTAACGAACCGAAGCCGTTCATCACACTCAGCACACAGATCATCGCTGCTGTAACAACTACTACAGCTGCCGCACTAATACCCGAGACGATATTAATGGCATTGTGTCCTTTCTTGGAGAAAAGATACCTCCAGGCGATATGGGATTCAATGAGCGAGAAGTTCATCTATGCGCTCCATTCGGTCAATTGTTTCATCGAGGTGAAAAACTACCTCCGGAATGATGCGCAACTGATGACGCTCGAGCGCGCCGAGTTCACCGCGTAAGCGATGAGTGTTCTCTTCGATGAGCAGCATCGTCTCTTTCACTTTATCTTGAGGGAAGATAGAGACGTAAATATGCGCAATAGAGAGATCAGGCGAAACACGCACCTCGCTCACGGAAATCAGAGTTCCTGTGAGCGTGCGCGCGTATCGCAATAGGATGTCGCTCATGTCCTTTTGTATCAGACGAGCGATCTTGTGTTGTCTAGTCGACTCCATTAAAATTTGTGGCGTCCTTCGTCTGCTACGGTCAGTTTCTTGCGACCTTTAGCACGGCGTGCAGCCAATACACGGCGACCGTTAGCGGTTGCCATTCTCTCCAGGAAGCCGTGTTTGTTACGACGCTTACGTTGGGAAGGTTGGAATGTACGTTTCATTGTTCTATTAGTATTTATGCTCTGTCACAGAGCGGTTTTTACACAAAATGGGCTGCAAAAGTACTGCTTTTTTTTGACATGACCAAAAAAAAACGCATTTTTTTTGCTTTTGAGTGCATTTTTTAGTCAAAAACCTCCATTAACACATCCAAAGAACGCGGATTTTGCCATGTCTCTACATGTTCTGCGAAATATCGGCATAGTGCTAACAGTTGTTTTTGTCGTTCTGCACGCGTGGTAGGCAGAGGCGTATCTGTTTCCGGCATGGCAAATCCTAATTTGGCAGCAAAACCGGATAGAAAAAGCAAATGAAAATTCTGCGGCTCCGAGGTGCTGTCCAGTTCCGTGATGGCTTGCGTAATGAAGTCATAAAGCGGTTCGTCTTGCATCGGATGCCTTAATACATGGAACAGCACTTCGCTGATAAAGAGCGCAATAGCCCGTTTATAGGGATCGGAGACGGTAGAGAGCGGCACGAATTCCAGTTGTGCCGTACGCACCGAACGCTCATCGGTCGTCAGTTGCACGATCGAGAGTGGTGTGTATTTTCCGGCGGCATTCTTTCTACCCAGACCGTACACCATATAATTAACGCGTCCGCCCGCGCGTGTATACGCGTGCAATACATGCGCTTTATCCGAATGCGGCTGAAGCGACAACACTATCGCATCAGTCGTGCTGTACATAGATGGAATCCACTAAGACACCGTTGTCTAAACGATAGACGCGGAGGTCCAATTGGGCGGGATGAGAGGGTTGGCTCGATTTAGGTTGAATTGTCAGAACGCCGTACACGGGTTCTATAAATGCCGTATCCGCTTTCATTTTTGTTCGTTGCGGCTTGAGTTCGCCGGCCGAGTTCATCACCACAAACGGTGCCCGACGCATGTAGCTGTGGTCGTGTCCCGCCAGTACTAAGTCGGCATCACATAGCACATGATGATAGAAAGAGAACTCGATGGGATTGATGCGTCCTTTGGCGGCAGAAAAAACGGGGTGGTGCATCAGCACGACGATGAACCGTTCTCCGGCACTGTTGATGAGAGATCGTATCCACGTCAGTGTACGCGTGAGATACATCACACGCGCCATAGGGTTGGTATCCAGTACGATGAACCGCACTTGCGGCAGGTCGATGCAATAACTGGCTCCCGGCACACCAAGCGGTTTATTATCAGTTTGAGGGAAGGCCTTCTTCCAAACGGGAGAAAGTTGTTTGTTGATCCCTTTGGTATACTCGTGGTTACCAGGGCACACGATAACAGGTGTGCCGTATAGCGCACTTCGGGTCCATTCATACAACAAAGCCTGATAGTAATAGTTCTGACCCCGTTGCATCCAGTCACCTACTTGCAGCACGGCATCGATATGTTCTACCCGCGAAGCAATGGCATTATAATCGTCCGTCTTCAAGTTGTTATGTACACCTCCCAGAACGACATAGGTGGAGGTGGCATTCTTTCCCACGGCTGCTTTCACCGAGTCAGATGAAGGAAAGGTGTACTCAATGGGTTCTTCCGGCCAGAAAGGCTCTTCGGGCATATCGAACCACGCCTGCCAGCGGACGATGCAGAGGACTGCAACGCCCACAAGCAGGACGGATGCGATAATTATTTCCTTAAGCCATCTTCTCATTAGAAGGGAAGATCACTGGTGCCGTCGCCGGCAGTTGCGTCAAAAGGATCAAGTGCTACGGTCGGTTCAACAGGAGCAGCGGCAGCAGCGGCGGGTGCCGGAGCAGCAGCAGCTGCAGGTGCAGCGGCAGCAGGCTGAGCAGCTACTTGCGTCATGTCCCCTTGTTGAATTTTCCATGCACGGATAGAGGTGTACCAACGGCCGTTGAACTCACGGCTCTCGATATCGAAACTAACGGTTACCAGCTGGTCGATATCACAAGGATTTGCTTTGATACGATCTTCGCCGAACACCTCAAAATGTACTTTACGCGGATAGTTCTCCACCGTCTCTAGCACATAGGGTTGTACTTTCCACGGGTTTCCGTTGCGACCTACACCTTCTTGTGCAGGCAGTACTTGTATGATTTTTCCTACTACTTCCATTTCTTAAACTTTAAACTATAAACTTTCAACTTTCAACCTTATTCCCCCTTGATAGCAGCTACACCTGGGAGCACTTTACCTTCGATGGCCTCGAGGAGTGCACCGCCACCGGTTGAGATGTACGAAACTTTGTCAGCCAGACCGAACTTGTTTACACAAGCAACGGAGTCACCACCGCCGATGAGCGAGAAAGCACCCTCAGCTGTTGCCTCTGCAATGGCCTCACCGATAGCACGGCTACCGCCGCAGAAGTTATCGAACTCGAACACACCGGCAGGACCATTCCAGAGGATGGTCTTAGCGCCCTTGATGGCGTTGCGGAAGTTCTCTTGTGCTTTAGGACCTGCATCCATTCCTTCCCATCCAGCAGGGATAGCGTCGGACGGATAGATCTTCTGATTTGCATCGTTGCTGAAGCTGTCGCCGCATACTGCATCCGGAGCGAGAACAAGTTCCACACCGTTCTTCTTTGCCAACTCCTCTACACCGAGTGCTACATCGAGTTTGTCGAGCTCAACGATAGAGCCGCCGATCTCGCCGCCGTGTGCTTTGGCGAAGGTATAGGTCATACCGCCGCAGAGGATCAGTTTGTCCACCTTACCGAGCAGGTTCTCAATGATACCGATCTTCGAACTTACTTTCGAGCCTCCCATGATGGCTACGAACGGACGTTTGATGTCTTTGAGGATCGCGTCCACAGCAGCTACCTCTTTCTCCATGAGGAAACCGAGCATCTTGTTGTCTGCATCGAAGTAGTCCGCGATGACAGCCGTCGAAGCATGTTTGCGGTGAGCGGTACCGAAGGCATCCATAACATAGCAGTCTGCGTACGAAGCAAGGGTCTTAGCGAACTCTTTCTGACGACCCTTCATCTCTTTTTTGGCTTCCTCGTAAGCCGGATCTTCTTTCTCAATACCTACCGGTTTACCTTCCTCTTCCGGATAGAAACGGAGGTTCTCGAGCAGCAATACCTCACCCGGCTTGAGAGCAGCAGCCTGAGCTTGTGCTTTGGCGCAGTCCTCAGCGAACTGAACGGGACAACCCAGCGCAGCAGCTACAGCGTCTTTGATTTGACCGAGACTGAACTTAGCCTGTACTTTACCTTTCGGTTTACCCATGTGGCTCATGATGATGAGCGCACCGCCCTCATCCAGGATGTACTTCAAGGTAGGCAGCGCACCGCGGATACGGGTGTCGTCTGTGATCTTACCATTCTCATCCAGAGGTACATTGAAGTCAACACGTACGATCGCCTTCTTGCCGGCGAAATTGAAATCTTTGATAGTCATAACAGTAATATTTTTAATTTGTGATTTATAATTGCAAATTTATGATTTTTACCAGTCGATGGAGTTCAGGCGACCTCTATAGACATCGCTATAGGTTTGGATTGCATCCTCTCCACCGAAGAGATAGATGTAGTTATCGCGCACAATAGCATTTTGTTTCTGGCGCTCCGAGTACTCCATAGGTAATTGGTTTTTCGTACTGTCGGCGGCATACCAGGAAATACCCTCATTATCGGAGACATAGATATCGCGCCCGAAATACGTCTGCTTGTCATCCACGCCGCCGAAGAGCATGAGTTGTTTGTTGTACCAAACTACCGAGATGCCGGTGAGACTGGTGAACTTCGGTCTGTCAATGGAGAACTCTTCCAAGCGATAAGTGCCATTTGGCAGCGGGTGGGTTGAATATTCCAAGTTCCAACGGGTGTTGAGTGACTGACCATTCTCGGCAAAGCCTCCAATGATCATTGCGCGTGCCCGTTCACTGGCGTTTTGGAAACAAACGGCACCAAAATCACTGATGGGGAAGTTATCCGTCGGTTGTAGTCCGCTGAGGCTGAGTTTTCCCTCTTCGTTCACATATGCCAACTCATATCCTTTGCCATTATCCACGAGAGCCCATACCCGGTCATTCCAATAGAGCAACATCGTGATGACAGGGTAGTCCACCGCCTCGGACAACCAGTTAATACCATCGCTGCTGTAGTAGATCGCATTTCCTTGACCGTAATAGAGCATTGTGTGGTCACTTATTATCTGGCGCACACGTGTGCCGGCAGGCAGTCCGGTCGGTGAACCTAAATCCAGCCAAGTAGCGCCATCCGGGGAGGCGTATGTGTGAAGCGCAAAACCATTGGAACTGATCATGACGAACTGGTCATCCAGTTCCAACGCCCGTTGTTCACTGTCGTCCTCGGGGTAGATGGCGTCGGTCAGTTTGGTCCAAGTGAACAGATCCGGGTCCACCTGATGCACCGTAGGCCGGATCTCATAGACCTTGGTGGTGGAGCGGTCCGAGGACTCGATGGTCAGATAGATAGGACGTTTGCTGAAATCCAAGGTGTCATAGCCTGTGAGCGAACAAGTGGTGTCCGGTGTTTCCAAAACGACACGACTCGGCGTGGCGGCGAAGACGAATTTGGGTACCGCTTTCTCGAGACTGGTGCCGAAGAGCATGGAGTCTTTATTCCAAACAAGACCGGTATCGAGTAGTTCTTCAATAGTAAAGGTTGTGGACAAACCCGGCATCGAGTCGTTCTTGGCAAAATAGAACGATGTTAATTGCGCGACGGACGAAGTGGTAGACTCGGAGCTATTTGTCTCGCATCCTACTAAAAAGAGCGGTGCAAAAGCAATAATTATGTTGAAAAATTTGCGCATGTCGTTTTTTTTTAGTACCTTTGCAGCGGCAAAGGTAAATTACCAATAACCAATTAGCAATAACCAATAATTTATATGTTATTTGAATCTCAAATCCATGATTTAAAGATGATCTGGCCCTGGAGCCGTATTCCTCGGGAGCAGGCCGCGCTTCGTGCTATTGTGGAGCAGCAGCGTCGTATAATGAACTCCGAGGAGGTCGCTCAGCAGTCTGCGGCTATCATGGCTCAATTGGAGCAGATGTCGTCTTTCCGCGAGGCGCAAACGGTGTTGCTCTATTACCCGATACATAATGAGGTGGATCTTCGTCCGTTGCTCACTAAGTATGAGGGTCAAAAAACATTTCTGTTACCTGTCACCCATCGTTCCTCGATGGAGGCTCGTCCATATGAAGGCGAGGACATGATGCGTAAAGGCCATTTTGGTGTGCCGGAGCCGCAGACGCAGACTTGGCGCGGGCCTATTGATCTCATCCTGGTGCCGGGTGTGGTGTTTGACCAGCATTGTCATCGTATCGGTCGCGGCGGAGGCTATTATGACAAGTTCTTGGCGAAGCATCATAAATCGAAGAAGATTGGTGTCTGCTATTCCTTCCAGTTGAAGAAGCATACGATTCCTCACCTCATTCGCGACCAGAAGATGGATCGTGTGATCACTCCTCAGTTATCCATTGGATAGTCGGCTGACTATCGTGTATTCGTTGTAGCTCACGGTCGCTCTCGGCCGTGAGTTTTCTTTCTCCCTTCCGATAATAATAGATCACGCCGTAAAGCTGGCATTTCATCATCTTTGCGTACGGCAGTTCATTCCGGTAATATTCCTCCACGAGATTCCAAATGTTCAGGATCAGTTCATCCGCTTGTTTGCGAAGGGGCTCGAGGTCTCCGTGTACGCGCTCGGTATTCTGGATATGGAAGGTATGCTGGCGTTGATGATCGCAGAAGATGTCGTAATGCACCTTTACTTTGTTGATAGCGGGGTTATAAATAGGAAATCCGCCATTTGCCATTCGTTTCTGCTCTCCTTCGATGATTTTCTTTCCCCATTCGAGCAGGTAATCCTCGGACGACAGATCGGGCACTATATGTTGGTGCGGGTCGAGTCCGTAGAGCAGTTTCTGCTCTTTCTTTATCTCGCCACGAATGACGGCCAGGTTAAGTACCTGAATGAAATGGGAGATATACATACGTGCGTTTTGCACGATATGACGATACTGCTTATTGGCATTCACGGTAGAGGTGTAGTTGTCTTTGGACTGCATGACGGTGTTCTCGAAGGATACGAGAAAACGTTGTGCTTCGCTGAGCACCTTATAGGGCAGCACCTGCTCTGTATAATCCGCTATCTGCGCCCGCTGAATAGCATTCTGCAAGGCGTGTAGACGGGCTAAATCCGTGTTTGGTAAACGACGATAAGGCATAAAATCAATTTAGGATTTATGATTTATGATTTTCTTATAGCGAGTTGTTCCGCCAATTCGCGCAGCGTTTCAGTGGCGCTGTTCGCGGGCAGCAGATCGAGTTGTGCGAGTGCTTTGGAGGTGTATTCCTCCAAGACCACTTCGCAGGCCTCGCGTACCCCTATACGGTTGTACAGAGCGGTGACGGCGGCGATCTTCTCTTCCTTTTGGTCCGTAGCCATGAGCCATTGGAGCAGTTCTGCTTTGGACTCCGCATCGGAGGTGTCGAGCGCAGTAAGGAGGAGAATAGTCTTTTTATTGCAGCATATATCTCCGCCGATGGCCTTGCCGAAGGTCTTGGGGTCGCCGTACACATCGAGGATATCATCTTGAATCTGGAAAGCGATACCGATATTCAGACCGTATTGATAGAGCGCTTCCTGCTGGGAATGGTCGGCACCGGCAATGTATCCGCCGATACGCATGGCGTTAGCCAAGAGAACCGATGTCTTGAGCTCGATCATCTTCAGATAGTCCTCGATGGATACTTGACTCATGTGCTCAAACTCCATGTCATACTGCTGTCCCTCGCATACGCCGGTAGCCATCTCATTGAACCATTTAAGGACCTGAGGCAGTTTGGGAGCCGGCACTTGTGCCAATAGTTTGTATGCTTCAATGAGCATCTGGTCTCCCGAGAGGATGGCGGTGTTGTTGTTCCATTTCCGATGCACGGTCTCTTGTCCGCGACGTACTTCCGCTCGATCCATCACATCGTCGTGGACGAGTGTGAAGTTATGAAACACTTCCAAAGCCAGAGCCGCAGGCAGCACGTCGTCCATTGAGTTAATCAGGCCGCCGTTAATCACTGCTTCAGCAGCGATGATCGCTAAATGCGGACGAAGGCGCTTACCGCCGGAAGCCAAGGTATATTCAATTGGTTCATACAAGCCTCTCGGCTCTTTGTTCCAATTTAATTGTGCTATTTCTTTATTAATATCGATCATTTCAATTATCAATTATCAATTATCAAGATTTTCGCTTGTCGAAAATAATCGTTCGAGCAAAGCGAGATAAGAATTGTCAATTTGAGAATTTGTTCTCAATAATATCCGTTAATACCTCTTTGATGTCGAGTCCGGCGGCGCGTACTTGCTGCGGGATGAAGGAGGTAGGTGTCATACCCGGGGTGGTATTGACTTCGAGGAGGTTGAGTTTCTCGCCCGTTATGATCCAGTCCACACGGATGATACCTTGTGCGCCGATGATGTCGTACAGACGGAGGGTCTCGGCCTGTATCTTATCGCGTACCGCATCCGGGATGCGTGCCGGAGTGATCTCGTCCACTTCGCCTTTGTATTTCGCGTTGTAGTCAAAAAACTCGTTATGGGTGACTACCTCCGTGATGGGGAAAGCGACGGCTTTATTGGTGGTCTTATAGACGCCGCAGGTCACCTCCGTGCCCTGCATGAAGGCTTCGCATATGACCTCGTTGCCCTCTTGGAAAGCGCGTTCGATAGCGGGATAGACATCCTCCACCGTTTTCACCTTAGTGCAACCGAAGGAGGAACCGCCGATATTGGATTTGATGAAACAGGGCAGTCCTAAGGTATCGGCAATTTTCTGCGCGTTGGGCCATTTCTGTCCGGCACGGAGCATGATACTGTTGGCGATATGAAAGCCGAAATAGGAGAGATAGTGGTTGCAGGCGTATTTGTTGAAAGTCAGCGCAGCGGCGAGCACGCCGCAGCAGGAGTAGGGCAAACCGATCATATCGAGGTATCCCTGGAGAATACCGTTCTCGCCCGGTGTTCCGTGGATGGTGATGTAGGCGAAGTCGAAGGTATGCTTCACGCCCGCACGCGTAAAAGAAAAATCATTCTTATCGATAGAACATCCGTCCTCGGTATGCCAATCTTGCGCTTTAAGGATCACGATAGTCACATCGTAACCCGCTTCGCTAATCCAAGTCTTCAAGCCGGCAGCGGAACGCAGCGACACCTCATGCTCGCTACTGTCTCCTCCGGCGATAATTGCTATTTTGCGTTTCATTATATGGCTGTATAAAAGTATTCTTAGATATATAATCCGAAATCGGCTACAAAATTACAACAAAAATTGCACATATGCAAGCGTTCGGGTGTTTTTCTCGCAAAAAAAATAGAATTCATTCTATTATTTTATGCACGGAGATGGCTTTGGATGCTTGCATACGGAAGACATCTCGGGGCATAAAATAGAGGGTTTACCCTTTTTGCGAAAAAACACCCGCCGTTGCACATATGCCCCGCAAGATGCGGCCGTAAATTCGAAGGGAACCCGCCTGCGGGGCGTGTCCGTTTACGGTCCAATCCCGCGACCATCCCGCGACCATGACGGATATCTACCTCCCGTCTTTTCTTCGATCGTCTTGGCGCTGAGTCTCAAGATGGTTCCTACTGGTCATTCAAAACGCAAATAGGGAGCAATCCGGTTGATATCTTCTTCGCTTAATTCAGGAAGGGGTCTCAACTCGTCTATTGAACGCAAGGTGACGTTTTTTCTACGCAAATTATAAATTGCCTTCGCCTGCTGAAAACGGATATAAGGATGCTGCTGAAGCGTCAAGATAGTACTGTTATTGACCGAGATGGTGCGTATATCTTCGGGATCGATAAAGAAATGGCGGGTGAGCGTATCGAGATGTAGCGGCGCAAGGACAGAATCCGACAGTTGGTCGAGGGTGTAGAAGCCGCCTAACTGCTCTCGATAGGATGCGATGCGTTTTGCGGCATAAGGGCCGATACCCCGGATGAGTTGCAGTTCGGCGGTGTCGCATCGGTTGAGGTTCAGAATCGTATCTTTCTTAATACGTTTGGGGAACCGGAAACCTACGGAGTCGCGCCATAGCGAGTCGGCGATACGGAAGGAGTCGTATTGCTGTTGCCGAATACGTTTCCATTCATCTCGTCGCATAGAATCAGCCAGTCGAAACGAGTCATAACGTTGCTCCCTTTCAGCCGCCCATTGAGCGTAACGAAGCGAGTCCGCCAGGCGCATGGAGTCCTTGCGCTCTTCCCAAGAGCGACGCGGTTTCTTGTCAGGAAGATCAGGAAGAACAGGTTGTCGGGAAGGCCAAACGGCATAGACGATCCATCCTACCAACGCAAAGCTGACGAGGATGAGTGCTGCTATACGTTGTTCTTTACTTAACATAGGCCTCTTTACTTCCGTCGGCTAAATGGGTAGTGATGATATCGCCGGGTTGGAGTTCATGGACGGATCGGATGACTTTTCCGTTTTTGGTGATGAGGCTGTAGCCGCGCCGATAGATTTGTTCGGGGTTGCAGGCCGCAAGCCGTTGTTCGAGCAATTCGATGCGATGGCGGCGAATGAGAAGTTGTCGTTCTCCGGTTCGTTGCAGTCGAACAACGAGGTCCGCGATGCGGTTCATCTGCGTGTCCATCCGGTGGATGAGCCATTCTGCCACGGCGGTAGGTGTCTTAAGCGCCTCATGCGCCACGAGGTCCAAGACGGAAATATCCCTTGTATGGCCGATACCGCTGAGGATAGGTAACTCAAACTGCGCACAGACAGCGCAGAGTTCATAGCGATCGAAACAGCTGAGATCGGTAGTTGCCCCGCCGCCACGGATGATGGCGACTGCGTCGTATCGGTGATTGGTGATTTCGTCCAGAGCGGCGAGGATGGATTTCTCGGCTGCTTCGCCTTGCATGACAGCCGGAAAGAGTTGCAACCGGAAAGGATAACTGCTATGCTCGAGTTGGTGCTTGAAGTCCTCGTATCCTGCTGCATTCGGCGAAGAGATGACAGCGATGCGTCGAATAAGAGTAGGCAAGGGGAGCAGTTGCTGTGCATCTAGTAGTCCGTCGGCTTTGAGTTGCGCGATCGTCTGTTGGCGTTGCCGCGCGATGTCACCAAGCGTATAGGAGGGGTCGATCCCCACGATAGAGAGACTTAAACCGTACACGGGATGATACTGCACTTCTGCTTCTACGAGCACCGCCATGCCGGGTTGCAGACGCTGACCGGTCTCGGACTCGAAGTAAGCCCGCAGCATCTCTTGCGTTCCACTCCAACAAGTGGCACGCATTTTGGCTGCGATTTGTGATTTTTGATTGTCCACCAGTTCGAGATAGAGGTGTCCGCCTTTCTCGGAAAGGTTACTGATCTCCGCTTTCACCCAATAGGAAGAAGCCAGACTATCGTCCAGCGCATCGCCGATAAGGCTGCATAAATCAGAGAGGGTGTACAGGGTACGGTGTACAGTGGGTGTATAATGATTTAGTGTCGCCATGGATCGCAGAGGATACAACGTTCTTTACCTTGGAAGCCGAAGAGCACGGTAAAGCGGACACCTACGTTGAGGTGTCGCATCCAGTACCCCTGTGCATCGGTGGTAGAGAAGGCGTGATGGAACTGATAGGAGGGGAAGTCGAAGATGGTCTCCATAGGCGTCTCATAGAACGTCTTTTGGGTATTCGGACTGACATCTAAGATACCGAAGTCCGCATATGCGGCGAACCTCAGACGGCAGTCCAGCCGGTCACCCGGGCGAACACGATACGACTTCGGATTCTGGAACGTAGTATATTCATATCCTATCTCGCCGTGTACCATCAGGTCCAGTTTGATTTGCAGTCTCTCGTCGGTCCGTTCGATCGGTACATCCTTACGGAAACCATGGTTGTCCATCTCTTCCCACACGCCTACGTATCGCTCATAGATGCCGGTGGTGGTGCCGGTCAGTTTCTGGCGTGTGTTGCCCCAGAAGGAGTAGTTGACATGTACGCCGGTCAGGAAATACCCGATGCCTCGTGCACCTAAGATATAATGACCTATATAAAGCGGTATCTGTGCGTAGAGTTGCTGATAGTGGTCGGTGCGGTCGTAGAAGTTGTGCTTGAGTGTGTATTCCACGTCCTGTCCGTTCCATACGTCGTGCATGTGCTCATGGATGATGAGGGTGTCGCCGATGAAGTTGGATGCACATTGGTAACCTATTCCGACGCCGGTCTGAATGAGCAATCCGCTATATTGGTATTCATAAACGAGTCGCAGCCCGGTATTCGCGCCCCCCGGCAAAGCGGACACCCGCGGCATGTTATTGATCGCAGCGCTCCATGCGCCTTCGGCGGAGAAACCGAGTAAATGGTGTGAACCCGTATATTGGGAGGCATGGAGACCGAAGAGCACGTCGGTTTTGTTCTCCACATCTTTGGTGGTGAACTCACTGAGGCTCGCCAAGCGATTCTCCCATCGCTCAGTCATCGAGTAGCGTCCCTGCGCTTGCAACCCAAGGGGACAGCCTACTACCAGCAGCATAATATAGAATCTTATTCTATGCATTTACTGTTTACCAATATCTTTATGGCCCTGTAGGGCTCTTCGGGTGTTTCGTTAGACCATAATTGAACGATGTACATGCCTTCTTTCTGCGGTACCTCAATCTCGGTTACATCGGCGTGGAAAACACCTTCACTCACAAACATCCCTTCTGCACTTGTCACGCGATAGCTACCGTCTTTGCGCGAGAGGATGTAGGTGTACGGGTGCGCAGTGCAGACATAGGTCGGGGTGACGGAGAGATACCCCATCGTAGGCGCAAAGTCATTATCGATGACGTTCGCGTGTGCTTCGATGGCGCAAGTGGGGAAGGATAGTTCTTCTCCGTCGCGCTGCAGTTCTACATGATACGCTGCGCCGGGCACCAGTCCATCGGGTAAGTGCAGATAAGGCTTCGTCTGCTCGGGCATGAGGATACCGTCTTCATACCACCGGTAAGAGGTCCAGGTATATCCTCCGTTGTATTTCTCGTTGAGGATAGCGATGACATCGCCGTGACGTTGCTCCAAGATCCATTTCGGATAACTCAAGAGGAAACACGAGTCTGCGGAGCAGTCGGTCTCTTTATGCTGACAGATACCGTTGTCCACTACCAAACGAATCGGGTAGAGGTCCGGTTTGGGGTATTGCGTCTTGTCGCCATCGCTATAGGGGATAGGAATAGAAATGACCATCGTATCCGAATACGCCGTGATAGGTATGTCTTCGAGGTCTTCAAATCCGGCTTCATATCCCTTCTCGTCGAAGTAAACGGAGTACGAGAGCGGTCGTGCACTGGTGTAGGTGTACTGCAGTTCGAACGCCGTCTCGCTTTGGCACATCGCGTTCTCCACCCAGATCGTAGGCACGGTAGGCGGTATGACTTCGATATGGGTGTATATGAAATGATGACAACCGGCGTCATTGAGCGTCGTGTCTTTATACCATCCGTCTTGGGTATAGTGATGCTCTCCCACGACGAGGGTGTCCCCAATACAGATCTGCTCGAGGTTGATCTCGAACGTCGTGTCCACGACGGTGAGATAGAGGTGGTAGATGCTATCGCATCCCAGTTCGGAGGTGAGGCTGTCGGCTACGAAGTACTCACCCGGCGTCATATGCTCGAAATAATGGTTGCGCCATTGGAGCGTCTCGTCGGCACAGAGTTGGAGATTGTCTTCTTCGAAGTACGCCGTATTGACCAGCAACCGCATCTCGTAGATGGAGTCGCAGTGGTCGATGGTATAGAAGCTGTCGCAGAACTGGTATACGCCGGGGGTAAGACCGGAGAGGAGGCTGTCGCCGTGCAAGATACTATGCCATACATACTCCTCGTTCGAGCAGATCGTATCGTACTCTATATGCCGATAGGAGGGTAGCACATGCGCCTTGAGCCGATAGACCGAGTCGCAACCGAACTGGGTGAACAAGGAGTCGAGGAAGAGGGTGTCGTACGGTTGCACGAAGGTGTCCACATCGTACTCATGCACCCAATTGGACCACTCATGGTTGAGGCTATTGGAGTAATACGCTTCGCCCGAGCAGATCGGAGCCTTCGCGGAGTCATTGAAGAGATAGGCGTGGTGGAAGGTGAGGTAGTATTTATATACGATACTATCGCAACCGTCAGTACCGGGGAAGTGTACATCGACTGGATCGTCCACATCCGGCCGAGGACGACCGGGGCTCCACACCTCTGTAGCTACGATACGTATAGATCCGTCGTCCCGGAAGAGGGTATCGTAGTGATAGAAGGAGTAGTTGTCGCATATCTCCTTATGCATAGGAATAGAGATAAAGGGCTTGATGAAATAGTCCAGTTTGAAGACCGAGTCACACCCGTCTTGGGTGGTCAGCCGGTCGTAATAGACGTTAGAGGACGAGATCTCTTTGCCGCGCCAGATGATGGTCTCTCCGAAGCAGCCTTTGCCCTTATTCTCGAAGAGATAGGTAGGCTTGATAGTTAATTCGAAGTGCACGACACTATCGCATCCCTCTACCGTCTTAAGGGTATGATGCAGGGTGTGCCGCACGATCGGATAGTGCGTGGTGGAGGTATCTCTCTCAGCGCGCGCCATATGGGGTTCGTAGCCGATAGAGTCACGGAAATAGTTACCCTGCGTGTCGCTGAAGATGAAGATATGCCGGTTCTCGTTGTCGCAGACCGTGTCGTAAACGGTCGTGTCATACGAAGGTGCTACACGCAGCGTGAGATAGAAGATCGAGTCGCACTTATGGATGGTACTCCAGGTCACCGTATCCAGATAAGTGGTATCGGACTTCACTACGATGTTATACTTCGCTTTCTCGGCGGCTGTACCAACGAATTTCTCACCACGGTAGTATTGTCCCTGCCATGAAGTGGTATCATAGTCGCATAGCAACTTGTTGTTGTAAATGTGATAAACCGAATCAATACGCAGCCGCAGCACATGAATCGAGTCGCAACCATGCTCGGTAGTGTGTAAGGAGTCATAGAAGACATAGATGCTGTCGCTCTTGAGTGTCTCGGTTTGGATGACGGTGTCGTGCCATGAATAAACGGTACCTTGGCAGACGCTATCCAGTTCCTCTTTGAGATAGGTGCGGTAGATGGTGATACGATGCAGCACGGCACTATCGCAACCGAGTTCCGAAGTGGCGGTATAGGTGGTGTCGAAGGTGAAGGAAGACTTGCCGGCAGGTACAGCCACTACACTATCGGGACCCAGCGGCCGGTTCGGGGCATTGACGCCGTAGATGAACCGGTCGAAGAACGGCAACACTTCATTATCGCACATGCTGCGTTCGGTGGTTTCCACCGGCAAGGTATAGACAGAGTCTATATGCAGTTTGAGGTATCGTGTCGAGTCGCACCCGTGAATGGTGTGGAACTTCAATGCATAGATGAAATCACCGGCATGATAGGTCGGGATAGAATGAATACGGATATGGTTCGCATCCAGGATCGAATCCGGAGCCACGAAAGACGGGTCTTGGTCTTCCCACCGGAACGTACTGAATTGGCAGGTGTGATAGACCGGCGTAGTGTCGGTGTAGATAGGATGGATAGTGAGGTATAACCGCCAGATACTATCGCATTGGAACGAGTCGGTTTTCTGTTTATCATAGAGGATGTGGGTACCGGTTTGCTTGAGCGGGAAGGGGTCTACATCGGGGTGCCCGTCCCATTTGAACTGCTCAGCCGTATCCTGACAGACGCTCATATACACCTCATTCAGATAACTCGGGGCACGGTACAATCTCAGATAGAAGATAGAGTCGTAACCGAGGGTAGTGAGGAAACGATGTTCGTAGATGCTGTCTTTTTTCGGAGCAGGCAGGTCGGTGATGGTCTTTCTCAAGAAAGGAACACCATCCGGACAGTACTCCGGTCGTCTCTCCCACCATTCGTAGGACGTCTCTGTGCCGCAGGCGAAAGCGGAGACGGTATCGCGGAAGACGCTACCGATGCGCAGGAAGAGCACGCGTGTACTATCGCACTGGACACCATTCACGGGGGTGGTCAAGAAATGCCGCACCACAAAGGTCGTGTCCGTCGTGATGAGTGAGTCATAGGGCAGTGTGGTTTTCGTACCTCCGTAACTCATTCCTGTAACCGGCCAATAACAGGTGTCCTCTTGCGTCTTCATCACCGTATCAACGATGTAATACGACGGGATGACGGTGAGGTTGATGGCATAGACGGTGTCGCACCGTGAGTCATCGTATTCGTCGAAGAAAGCCGGTTTATCCAGCGGATAGGTCTTCAGCACAACGCCGTTATGGTCTTTCCATTCGAAGATACCGTCCTGAACGGAACAGATCGTGGTATCAGTTCGTTCGTACAACTCGGCACTTGCCAAATAGTCGAGCCGGATATGATAGACGGAGTCGCACCCATAGCGCGTGGTGAACCGGTCGTAGTAGTCGTTCGTCTCCCTCAATTCGCCGCGTATGGAGTCCCGGCCGGAGTGGTCTTTTCCTATCCACTGGTAGAACTGATGCACGGTATCGCCCAAGACGGGGTCGTAGTGCAACTTGCACCAGGTAGCTGTGTCGTTGAAATAATAGGCTTTCGGGATGATAAGTGTCAGCGCGTGAATCGAGTCGCAGCCCTTCAGACCTCCGTTACACTCCGCGCAGGTCTGCGTGAACATCGTATCGCGGAACGTGCCTATCCATGCTTGCGCTGCGGCATCCCATTTCATTGAACCGTCAATAGTATCCTTCAGTCCGATCGTGCGATCGGTTGAACCGTATTGAATCGGCCATTTATAGAGTGAATCCGGGTTCTCGTTATAACACATCGTATCCGTCTTCTCAAAGTAATAGGTCGGATGGATGAAGAGATGCAGCTCGTAGATCGAGTCACAACCATTGAATGTCGGGAAACCTTCTTCCTGCTGGCAGGCACATTGTTCGGTTTTAAACTTCACCAGGAGGACGGTGTCTTTTTTGATGACTTCTCCGCCAAAGGCACTCTTGCTCTTTTCGCCCCGGAAGATTTTCCCATGATAGAGCGTATCCTGGTTGTCGCATAGATGAATCGTATCCACGAAGCGGAACGTATCGCAGACGAATACCTCCAGGGTCACGAGCGAGTCACACCCGGCTTGGGTCTGGTAGTCGCGATGGAAGGTATAGCGTTTACCGGATTCGAGTTTGTACACCCACGGCTCGACGTATCCTTCTCCTTCGCCTTCTTTGACAGTAACGAAACGAGTCCCTTCGGCATGATCGCCGAGGATGCTCAAATCGCGTTGGTCGGGCATGCTGTCATGGAAGAAACGCAGGGTGTCTCCCAAGCAGACGATCCGATAGAGGGTGTCGTTGAACTGGCGCGTGACGCGCACCGTGGTCTTGAGGGTGTCGATGTCTTCTCCGCCGCACATGAGTTGGTCGCGATAGAGCACCGCCTGCACCTCGTATTCGAAGAACTGATGGCGGTCTTCTATATCCTCTTCGGGTAAGATAAACTGGTATTCATACTCCTGTTTATTTCCGGTGATAGGGCCGTTGATGAGGAAACCTTCTACAAATTTTCCGTTCTCCGCACCTTTGACACCCGTCACATCATAGATAGCCCATTCGATCTTCTCAATGGGTTTCTCTGCGGGAGTCTCAACCGCCCATGAGACGGACATACTATCGCATATGATCGCCGTGTCGAGGCGTTCCTTGCCTTCGATCCATTCGTTCCATTGACGTTGATACCATCCGTGGCCGTCGAGACTATCCATGTCATAACTGCCACGAGACATGATCTCGTTCGTGTTGGTCACATAGATCGAGTCGTGTGGTTGAGGCGGTTTAAAACCAAGCGTGTAGTAATAACCCTGTGCGTCCGTTAAACCGTAAACAGTTCCGATGAAGCCGTCACCCGAACTCTCTATCAGATGATAACTGGAGGTGTTGGGCAGCGGGATATGGGCGTACGACAGGTCGTTGTTCGCATGGAACCGATAGAACGTAGCCGTGACAGCTCCGCCGTTGAGCGTCAGTTTATCGGTGTCTTCGGTCCTCGTGATCACATACGCGAAGAAGTGCTGCGGAGTATTGGCTCCTCCCTGCGGATCCAACGGTTCGGTGAACATATTCATGGATTGCACGCGATGGGTCCAAGCCGGCATCATTGCGCTCGCAGGATCGCCGTAAGTATAACAAATGTCATCGAACGCGGTGCTGGTACAGAACTTGTTGACAGCCGCACTGGTGATATAGTGATAGCAGAGGATTGGCTTGGCCGGATCCAGACTTCGGATGGTCACTTCCTTTCGCTTCGAGTCATTGATGGCGATGGGGGGTGTGGTCTTACCGGCCTTATCAAGGAAGACCGAGTTGGTCTCAGACATCCCCGTCTCGGCGTTGTAGGTGACGACCTCCACTTCCGTGTTCGCATAAGCTGCCGTGACGAGGGCATAGTTGATACGGGTGTTCTCCAGGTTCGTCAAATAGAACTCCGTTCCCCATTGTTCGATAGGAATGGATTGCTCTACCATGAAGTCCTGCGAATACGCCTCACGGTTCGGAATACCGGTTTGTTGGTTGCCGTTAAAGACCGCTATCGGTTTGTCGGAACAGATCGTCGTACCGCTTAGGTCCACCATGAAATCTTCCCTCTCGTGCTCTTTGGAGGCCACCAGATACGCTTCGCCTTTCGAGAGATTGGTCAGCGTGATCGTGCTGCCTGCAGTCGTCTTGCGGCCGTACGTGTCGAAGGTCGGAACGATCTTCACCGTCGTGTTGTCCTCCGTAGCCACGATAGCCAATTGGGTGGACTTCAGGTCCTCGGGATAGGTCTGTACGATGTACTCTTTACCCAAGAGTCGGGTTGGCATGACGAGCGAAGCATCACGGGAAGACAAACCTGTACCACCGTTACGGCTGTAGAGGAAGCAGGAAAAAACTTTGTCTTTCGATCCCTCTGCGGCATAGACATGCACGCCGTGGTATTTCTGCACTTCGCTCTCGAAGAGGTAGATATCCTTGGCGTAACTGTTGTTGTCGATAGTATAGGTGAGCGTAGCGCCTGCATGCACATGGACGGTCTCAATAACTACACTGCCGGCCGCAATGACGATGTCCATTTCCTCGCGTGCCGAGAGAGCCACTTTCATCTCGAACTTGAACTCGGGGTTGTTCTTGTTAGCAGGGTCTTCCGGGTTGATCATGTTGTTATTCATGAAGGTCAGCCAGAAGTCATTGCCTTCGGTGGACAAAGCCGCCCGGGTGCCACCCAGCCAGTTCGGGTCGGTACTTATCAACGATGAGGCTGCTCCTATCCATTGCGATAAAAGCAGAGCACAGACAAATACTATGTTTCGAATCGATTTCAAACTAAATCTATCTGATCTCTATTCCGGAGGCGGTATAGGTTTTCTCGCCGCGCAAGATAATTAATTGTCCGTCCCGCAGTATCTTAGCTGCCTGAACGGCTGTGCCGGTATGTTCGATACCCTCCATCGGATAGAGGGGATCGGGGTTCTCCTGAAAATAGACGCGTGCGCCGTAACAGCGGAATTGTTTCGGGCAGCTGAGCGTCACGTTGGTGGTATCAATATCGAGAATTACCAAAGCCGGCCACCCCTCCATCTCGGAGTCCGGATCGGTGAGGAACTGCAAGGTACCATGATCGCAAGTGGCGTCAAAGGCTTTGCGAACATATCCGTCTATCTCAATGCCCTTGATAGGCTGTGTGGCGGTGAAGGTAAGCGTGTAATTCGCATTGCAGTTGAAATAGGCGAAGGTAGTGTCTGTCGCTTTGACGATAGAGCCTTGGTCGCAATGCACCAGGATATTATGGTCTATGAAGGCGTATTCTTCCTTCCAAATGACGGTATCTTTGGGCATCACTGCCGTCGGCTCGGTATACGTATATTCCGGATCCAGATCCTCCGGGGTAGGCAGTGCCGTTTCGGCACTGTCGATGATGACGGGTGCTCCGTTAATCACGAGTCTCTGAATGCGGCGCTGACCTTTGTCGGTTAATGTGAACACCACCTGGGTAGCACTGCCTGTCCATCTATCCACTTTCCAGTCGTTCTTGTCCTCCGCTTCACCTCCGGAAACCAGCGTTCCTACGCTGGCGATCAAGCCGGTGTAGGGCTTGTTGGAAGCGCTGCTTTTGGCAAACACCATCTGGATATCCGTTAAGGTCTCGTCGGCAGAGACGGTAATGGTGTTACCTACATATAGCCGCATCTCCGGCTCCTGGGTCTGGTAGTCCTTCGTGACAGTCGGCGCAGTCTGACCCTCACCTTTAGCAATAACGAGAGAAAAACCGT
Source organism: Paludibacteraceae bacterium (assembly GCA_016302585.1). Classification (GTDB taxonomy): domain Bacteria; phylum Bacteroidota; class Bacteroidia; order Bacteroidales; family Paludibacteraceae; genus Colicola. The sequence continues at coordinate 28,239 of JAEDNI010000010.1, forward strand.
CTTTCGTCTGGCTCATATCCGCTGCAGAAGTGAACGTGAAAACGGTCTCTGCATAGCTGCCGAGCGTGAAACAAAGAATAACAAGTAAACCAAATATCTTTTTCATAATCTCAAAAATCGCGTGCAAAGATACGTTTTTTTTATGACATATGCAAGCGTACGCGCGTTTTAAGTGCGTTTTTTTGCAATAATTGCATATAAAAACAACAAAAGTAGATAATATATACCAACCATTACACCATTTACGCTTGCCGAGACTGTACTTCCGGGCAGCGCTTCTATCCATTCCACCGAATGGTTCATCACCCATGCCAACAACCAGGTAATTTTACTAAAGAGCACTCCTGTCGTACTGCCGCCTAACGCGATGCTGATCAGTCCGCAGGGCACCAAAAACGTGGCAATAGGTAACACAATCAGGTTCGTCAGCAGGAAATACGTGCTCACCTGCCCGAAATAATACATCGTGATTGGCATCGTACCTATCTGTGCTGCAATACTCACTATAATTGTGCCAAGGAAATAACTGACTATCTTCCCTCGCCATGTCTCCCGCCATTCCAGTCGCTGAAGGGAGGGCTCTAACTGCTTGGCGAACAGCACGATAGAGAACGTAGCAGCAAAACTCAGTTGAAAACTGACGCTCCATAAATCGGTAGGGTGAACGAGTAGAATCAATACTGCCGCTGCAGCGATGGTATTGAGGGAGATAACTTGCCGATAGCACATGCGGCCGATCTCAAAAATCGTTACCATCAGTACGGCGCGCACGACGGAAGGAGTCATCCCGGTCAGCCATGCGTAGCCCCACATCGCTACGATGATGACACTACTGATCGCCCATCGTCCGACGCGGTTCTCATGCAGCGGTTTGATGCGTCCGCCAAAAGTAAGGATCCACAGCAACAAGCCATAGAGAATACCCGTGTGTAAACCACTCACGGCCAGCACATGTGCCGCACCCGAGGCCTGAAAATGATGCTTCAACTCAGGATCCAAGTCTTCTTTGTAACCTAAGGTCAACGCACCTACGGTAGCTAACTCGTCGTCTTCCAATCCGGCTGAGGCCAAACGCTGATAGAGTCGTACTTGCAGCGGTACGCGATGCGTCTTGGCGGGCAATAGGATATACTCCGCCGCAAAGGCTCTGCCTACGGAACGGTTCCATTCAATGTGAGTGCGTGCAACAACGGTGTCACCGTACGTGGGTAAGGCCTTCGTGCTGTCGCGTAGCAGATAGAGATAAACTTTACCTTTAGGTAAGACCTGAGTCTCAAAACGTTCGCATTTCGCCGTAGGCGTCGGAGCGCTCTGCACGATGAATCCGAAGACCTGTTCCTCGGTCGGGTGCGTCTCGAGTGGATAAAAACGGTTAAAAAACAGTATTGCCGCCACCAAAGGCAGCAGCAATACAAACATCGGATAAGAACGCCATACCATAGCAAATAAGTGCAGGATGCTGAGCATGTACTGGTAATGTCGTATCCCGCACATACCTATAATATACTTTGTATATTATGCCGTGATTTTCATTTTCCGTATCATTTCTTCGGGATCTTTGGCCCCGAAAACGGCACTTCCGGCTACCAATACATCCGCTCCGGCAGCGAACAGTTCGGCCGCATTCTCCGCATTCACACCACCGTCGATCTCAATTAGAGTCGGGAGGTTGCGTTTTACGATTTCGGCTTTGATGAAGCGAATTTTATCCATGGTCTCCGGAATGAATTTCTGACCTCCGAAACCGGCGAAGACGGACATCAGCAGAACCATATCTACCTTATCAAGATAAGGTACAAGACGTTTTACATCGATATCCGGATTGATGGTCAGGCACGTGCGAACACCCTTTGCTTTAATCAAATCCAGTATCGGCAATGGATCGTCAACTGCCTCTAAATGGAAACCCACCGACCATGCACCGGCATCGCAGAAACGCTCTACGTATTTCTCGGGATGCACGATCATAAGGTGTACATCCAGCGGTTTGGTGCAGTACTTGCGCATCGGCTCCATCAACGGAAATCCGAAGGAGATATTGGGCACAAACGTACCGTCCATCACGTCCACATGCAGCCAGTCGGCCTCGCTGCGGTTAATCATCTCTAAGTCGTCTGCCAAGTGTCCGAAATCAGCGGACAGTACAGAAGGAGCAATCAGTTTCATATTGTTAATTTCTAAACCCTAAACACTAAACACTAAACTCTAAACACTAAACACTAAACTCTAAACTTTCACCAGCTCGTTGTTCACAAGCTTGTAACCTTTAAATCGAGCGGCAACGATGGAGTAGTCTGCGGCCTTTACAAAAGCGCGTAGGTGGTTGATATACACGCCTAAAGAGCGGGCTGTGAAGGCGTTGTCTTCCTTCCAAAGCGCACTTAAAATCTTATGTTTGTCAACTACTTCGCCTTCTTGCCGGCAAAGCATCAGAAGCAACTCGCTTTCCCGGGCCGATAGATGCTTGCCGTCGAATACTTGATGGGTGGCATCGAAGATATGGCCGTTCAGGGCAAAGACCTTCTGTTTGCTCTCCTGAAATGCCCGAATACGACGTAAAATAGCCTCCATGCGGCAAATGAGAATATCCATCGAGAAGGGCTTGGTCTGATAGTCGTCGCAGCCCAATTGGAAAGCGCGCATCTGACTCTCGCGGTCATTGCGGCTCGTCAGCAAAATGAGCGGAATATTCGGCAAGCGGTGACGAATTATTTTAAGCAACTCAAATCCGTTCATCTCCACACCCTGCAGTTCCATGAGAATCAGGTCCCAGTGACCGGCAGAAAGGGCATCCAAACCTGCCTTTCCGTTGCCTACCGCCTGGGCTTTGTAACCGCGACTCGCCAAGTAGTCGCTCAGCACGGTCGAGAGACTGATGTCGCCGTCTATGATCAATATCCTTGTGGCCATAAATCCAAAAATCGCTGCAAAGATACAAAAAAATTTGCATATATGCAAAAAAAATACTAATTTTGCAGCGCTAAATAGGAAATTATGAGCAAAGTCCTTTTGATTTCAACAGGAGGAACCATTACAATGGTTCGTGACAAAGCCTCCGAGGCCCTGATTCCTGCCGATATGGAGACCTTCAAGGCGTATATGCCGGAGTTGTTCGCAGGCGACGTGCACGTCGATATTCAGGCGTTTTCGCCGCTGTTGGATTCCTCGAATGTGACTCCGGAATGTTGGGTGAAGATGGGCCAGATGATCTACGACCATTATGATGCGTACGATGGTTTCGTCGTGCTGCATGGTACAGATACGATGTCGTATTCGGCTTCGGCGCTCTCGTTCATGCTGGAGAACCTTTCGAAGCCGGTTGTGTTCACGGGTTCTCAACTCCCCGTTGGAGTCCTTCGATCGGATGCGAAGGAAAATCTGCTGACGGCGATTGAGATAGCAGCAGCGAAGGATGAGGACGGCAATGCAATCGTGCCCGAAGTGACAATTTATTTTGAGGACCGTCTCTTCCGTGCAAATCGTACTACGAAACGAAATGCAGAGCATTTTTCGGCGTTCAACAGTTATAACTATCCGGCGCTTGCGAAAGCCGGTGTGCATATCACGTATCAACCGCATTTGGTGCATTATTCCGACCCGCAAGCGCCGTTGCGCCTACATACGCAGTTCGACCAGAACGTAGCGATACTGAAGTTATTTCCAGGAATCCAACGCTCCGTCGTACGCGCGGTGTTGCGTACGCGCGGTTTAAAAGGAGTAGTACTCGAGACCTTCGGTGCCGGTAATGCACCCAGCGATAAATGGTTGTACCGCGAACTCAAAGCTGCCGTAGAGAAGGGAATTATTATTGTCAACAAAACCCAGTGTAACACAGGTTCTGTAGAGATGGGCTTGTATGCCGTTTCGCTTAACCTCATGAAAGCCGGTGTGCTCTCGGGCTATGATATCACGACCGAAGCGCTGCTGACGAAGATGATGTTGCTGCTGGGCGAGAACCCGGACGATGCGGACATCGTTCGCCGCTTGCTCGGAGAAGACTTATGTGGAGAAATAACAATAGATAAATAGATATGAAAAATTTGGAACCCAAAGGCCTGTGGGAGAGTTTCTACAGCCTGACGCAAATTCCGCGTCCGAGCGGAAAACGCAAAGAGATTGCTGAATTCTTAATTAATTACGGTAAGAGCCTCGGTTTGGAGACGCTGCAGGACGAGATCGGCAACGTGCTCATTCGTAAACCGGCTTCGCCGGGTATGGAGAATCGTCCCGGTGTGATCCTGCAGGGTCACATGGACATGGTGCCGCAGAAGAACTCCGACAAAGTGTTCGATTTCGAGAAAGATCCTATACAGGCATATATCGAGGATAATGGCGAATGGGTAACGGCCGATGGCACGACACTGGGCGCAGACAACGGTATCGGTGTGGCTACCGCCATGGCTATCCTGGCTGATAAGAATGCAGTTCATCCGCCGTTGGAGGCGTTCTTCACGGTCGATGAAGAAACCGGTATGTATGGCGCGAATGATCTCAAAGGCGGCTGGCTTAAAGGTAAGTACCTGCTGAACCTCGACTCGGAGACCGAAGGTGAGTTATATGTCGGTTGCGCCGGTGGTATTGATGGCGAGGCGACTTTTAAATATCAGCCTGTAGACACCGAAGAAGGAGATATCGCCCTGCGCGTTGAGATCAAGGGTTGCAAGGGTGGTCACTCGGGTTGTGATATTCACTTGCAGCGTGCGAATGCGATTAAGTTGCTCTTCCGCTTCCTCAAGGATGCAGTGGCGAACTTCGAGGCACGTCTGGCGTGCGTAGAGGGCGGTAACATGCGCAATGCCATCCCGCGTGAAGCAGCAGCCGTCATCACTATTCCGGAGGAGAGTTATCAGGATTTGCAAGACCTGGTAGATCGCTATGAGGACTTGTTCTTGCGTGAGTACGATGGCGTAGAACCTGACTTGACCTTCAAGGCTACCGAGGTAGAATGTCCGAAGACCGAGATGCCGGAAGACGTGCAGGATTTCCTCATTCACGCCATCACCCTCTGTCCGCACGGCGTATACCGTTTCATCCCGGAGATGCCGGATATCGTTGAGACGAGTAACAACCTCGCAATCATCGAGACCAAGGACAATCAGGTGAATGTAGTCTGCCTCACCCGCTCGAATGTAGAGAGCCGCAAAGAGGAACTGGCTTCGGTCATCCAGTCGGCTTTCTCGCTGGCCGGAGCAGAGATAAAATTCAGCGGTGCCTACCCGGGGTGGCAGCCGAATTTCAAGAGCGGTTTACTCAAGACGATGAAGGAGACCTACGTGAAGGAATTCGGTAATGAACCGCGTATCGTAACCATCCACGCCGGCTTGGAGTGCGGCATAATTGGCTCGAAATACGAGGGCATGGAGATGATTTCCTTCGGCCCGACCATCGAGCATCCGCATAGCCCCGATGAGCGTGTGAATATCGCTACGGTGCAGAAGTTCTACCGCTTCGTTCTCGCCGCTCTCAAGGCATTCTAAACAAAAATCAGGCAGCCCGATCGGCTGCCTGATTTGTCTCTAAACACTAAACACTAAACACTAAACACTAAACACTAAACTTTAAACTCTAAACTTTAAACTTTATTTAGCCAGTACTTCTACGGCTTTCTTTGTAATCTCGTCGTCGCGCTCGAAGAGCGGGAAGAAGCCTTCGTCGCCTAACATATCTCGTACGATATAGGCGTTCAGCAGACGAATCATCAACGGTTTGGACTTCGCAATCTCGGCTTCATTGGGTTCTACACCTTTGGCTTTAGCGAAGGCTACGAACTCGCGTAGGATATTCTGTTTCAGCAGATGCTGTTCCAGTGACTGCCAGTCCTTGAATTTACTTAACTCTTTGCGATTCTTGTCCGTATATTGGTACGCAAACTGATAGGTGTACGCGAGGTTCACGCATTTGTTATACCATGGCGTGTTAAGCGTTGTGTCGCGTCCTACGAAGATATCCGGCATGATGCCTCCTCCGCCATGTACGATGCGGCCGGCTTTGGTGCGATAGATCGTCGTATCCGCGAAATGAATAGAGTCCGCCGAATAGAACTCACCGTGCTCCCAGCGTTCCACCAGTTCCTTCTCGTAGTCGCCCTGTTCGCCTAAGGTATAAGGCTTCTGGATACAACGCCCCGAAGGGGTGTAATAACGGGCTACGGTCAGACGAATAGCACTGCCGTCATCGAACGGTAACTGCTGTTGCACAAGACCCTTTCCGAAAGAACGACGTCCGATGATTTGCGCCCGGTCATTATCTTGCATCGCACCGGCGAAGATCTCGCTGGCCGAAGCCGAGAAGTCGTCAATTAACACGACAATAGGGGTGTCTTTGAATCGTCCGCTACCGTCCGCTTTTGCTTCGAAGCGAGGATAGGCTTTTCCCTCTGAATAGACGATCATATCGCCGCGCCAGAGGAACTCATTCGCCATGCGGATAGCTTGATCCATATATCCGCCGGAGTTCTCGCGCAGGTCAATGATGAAACGGGTAGCGCCCTGAGCACGCAGTTCGGCTAAAGCGGAGATAAACTCTCGATAAGTGGTCTCGCCGAACTTATTCGCCCGTACGAAACCGATCTTGTCTTTCGACTTTTGACTTTCGACTTTCGGCTCAATAATGAATTTCGCATCCACGCTATTCACCGGGATATCACCGCGGGTGATGGTAAAATAGAGCATATCCGGTGTCCCGGCACGCAGCACACCGAGCTTTACCTGCGTTCCTTTCTCGCCGCGCAGGGTGCGCATCACCTTTTCGTTATTGATCTTCTTGCCTACAAACAGACTGTCATCAACTGTAATCAGTTTATCCCCTGCCAGCACACCGACACCTTCACTCGGACCGCCTGCGATGACGGCAACGATGCGAACCGTGTCTTGCTGGATAGTGAACTGGACTCCGATGCCGGAGAACGAACCGGCTAACTCCGAGTTCACCATCTCCAGATCTTCTTTGGGGATGTACGCCGAATGCGGATCCAGTCTCTTCACCATCTCAGTCATCACCTCATCGGTGATACTGTCGATGTTAAGCGAATCCACGTACGCCGTCTCCATCAATTGCAGCAAACGGTCGATCTTCGACTGCTCGAAATGCCATGAACCGTCCTGGTAGATGATGCGCTGCGCATTGGCTTTCTGGCTGAGCGAAACACCAATTACAACCCCTAAGGCAACTGCCAGTACCGTAAGGGTAGGTAAGATATACTTTTTCATACTGATTACTGTTTACTGTCGTCAAGGAAATCCACCTCAACACCTGCGCGTTTGAGCAATTCTACGCCGTCCATCAGGCGATATTCTTCGCCATAAACAACGCGTTTGATACCCGACTGGATAATAAGTTTGGAGCATTCCAGACACGGCGAAGCGGTGATATACAGCGTCGCGCCGTCGGAACTGTTGTTGGAGCGTGCCACTTTGGTCAGGGCATTCGCCTCTGCATGCAGCACGTACGGCTTGCTGACGTTATTCTCGTCCTCGCAGATATTCTCAAACCCGGACGGGGTTCCGTTGTATCCGTCGGAAATGATCATTTGGTCTTTGACCAGCAGCGCACCTACTTTGCGGCGCACGCAGTAACTGTTTTCCGCCCAGGTGCGCGCCATGCGCATGTAGAGATAGTCGCGTTTCTTCTGTTTGTCCATATTATTGAATTCTGTTTCCTAAGATGTTGTATTTGACACCAGCAAACAAAGAAATAATTTTCTTCATGTTGTCAGCAATTCGGCTGCAAATTGTTTGACATCCACGCCATCGAACGTGCCCGAAGACATCATCAGCAGGGCTACGCCCTGATGTCTGAATACTGAATACTGACGGCTGACAGCTTTCTGCAGCGCTTCGGACTCGGTAAATACTTCTACATTCTCCGTTCCGAATGCTTCTCGTACTTCTTCCTTCGTAATCGGCGTAAGACGCTTGTGCTCAATGACTTTCGGGTTGAAATAGACGTACGCTACATCCGCCTCTTCCATACAGTTTTTGTATTGCGGCAGGAAATCCGCCATGAGGGAAGAGAACGTGTGCAACTCCATGCACGCTATCAGTTTTTTGTTCGGATAGCGTTCTCGCACAGCGTTGATGGTCGCCTTCAGTTTGGAGGGGCTATGGGCAAAATCCTTGTATGCCACGGATGTCTCCGTCTCGCAGATCTTCTCCAAGCGGTTGCTGGCACCGGTGAAGGAACTAATCTCGCGGTAGAAATCGTCCGGCGCGACGCCGATGCAGTGGCAAGCGAGCATCGCGGCCTGCAGGTTCTGCATGTTATGTTTGCCGAACACCTGCATCTGGACATTTCCGTCGTACGCGTCGTACGGAATACAGGTGATATCTTTACGGGCACCTTCGGCAATAGCGCGCAGGTTCTCGTCGCCCTTGTACCATATAAACGAGCCGCCAGGCTCTACACCTTCTATAAACTTTCTGAACGTTTCGACATATTCCGGGAAGGTGGGGAAAACATTGATATGATCCCAGGCGATGCCGGTGAGGATAGCTATATGCGGGTGGTACCAAAGGAATTTGGAACGCAGGTCGAGCGGACTGGTCAAATACTCATCTCCTTCAAAGACGGCGTACTTGGCAGTATCGCTGAGGCGTACCATTCGTTCGAAGCCCTCTATCTGCGCACCTACCATATAATCGGCTTCAATGCCGAGGCGCTGAAGCACATAGAGGATCATCGAAGTGGTGGTCGTCTTACCGTGCGAGCCGCCTACGACAATACGGATCTTGTCCTTGGTCTGCTCGTACAGGTATTCGGGGAAGGAATAGATCTTAAGACCCAATTCCCGTGCTTTTACCAGTTCGGGGTTGTCTTCGCGAGCATGCATACCGAGGATAATTGCATCTATATCTTTGGTGATGCGCTCGGGGTGCCAACCCATCTCATCGGGTAACAGACCTGCTTCGCGCAGATGCGTCAAAGCGGGATCGAAGATCTCGTCGTCCGAACCCGTCACCTGGTATCCCGCCTTGGAGGCTACAGCGAGTGCAAGATTATGCATCGCTGCGCCGCCGATAGCTATGAAATGAATTTTGGTCATTTAAACAGTTTGTCGAAATCTTCCTGACTAACGGTTTTGGCCTCTATTTTTGCAACGCCCTTCAGGGCCTCAAAGAGTTTGTCCTCTACGACGCGCTCTACGATGCCGCGCAGTTGATTCTCGTTCTTCAGCATTTCCTGAGCGTAGCTTGTCAGGTGCTCATCCTCTACGTTCATCAGACCGTATTGCATGAATTGCATCTTCGCGATACGTTTTGCGAAAGCCTCTACTTCTTCCTTCTGAACGTCGATCTTGTATTCCTTCATCAACTGATCTTTAGCGAGTTGCCATTTCAGTTCGTCCAGCATTTTCGGGAAGTCCTTATCGAGTTCCTCTTGGGTCATCTTCTCGTTGGTAGCCAATACCCAGCGTTTCAAGAAGTCCTCCGGGAATGCTACTTTCTCCATCTTCTTCATGATAGCCTCTTTGGCATCAATACCGAAGCGATATTTGCTCTCCTCAGCCAGGCTGCGAACGATATCCTCTTTGATGCGCTCGCGGAAAGCCTTCTCATCCTTCGGAGCCTCAGCGCCGTACACTTTAGCGAACAACTCAGCATCTACTGCGCAGGGTTTTACTTCTGCTTTCGTGCCCTTCTCTTTGTCTTCCGGGATATACTCGCCGAAACGGTTGGTGTATGCCTCAACTTGCTTGTTGATCATCTCCTCGGTCGGCTCGATCGTGTACTCCGGCAGTTTGTTCTTGCCATTGAGTTTAGCGTCGAATTCAGGAGCTACGGCGATGTCGAATGCGAAGGTGAAGGTGTCCTCGTGATCAAGGTCGATGTTCTTCGTCAACTCATCATTCGGCAGCGGCTCACCTAATACTTGCAGTTTGTTCTCCTCGATGTGCTTCTGCAGGTTCTCGCCAACGAGTTTGTTCAGCACGTCAGCCAGGATACCCTTGCCGTACATTTTCTTTACCAAACCTGCCGGAACCATTCCCGGACGGAAACCCGGCATCTGTGCTTTTTGACGCACTTGTTTCAGTTGCTTTGCAACCTCTTCCTGATAATCCGCCGGCTCCAAAGTCAGAGTCACTACGGCCATCAGGTCTTTCAATTCAGATTGATTAATTTGCATAATATTGTTGTTTTTATTGATTTTTCTAAGTAGTCCTAGGTAGACATAGGTCGTCCTAGGTTGACCTATTTTTCTCACGCTCTGCCGGCGCGTTTGCGCTCCAGCTCATCCAGAATGATTTTCCTAATGCGCATCGCGTGCGGCGTAACTTCTACGTACTCATCCTCTTTGATATACTCCAGCGCTTCCTCCAGACTCATGCGAACGGGCGGCGGTAATACAGCCTTATCGTCTGCGCTCTTCGAACGCATATTCGTCAGTTTCTTGGACTTGGTCACGTTGATGACGATATCGCCTTCCTTGGCGTTCTCGCCTACCACTTGTCCGGCATATACCTCTTCTTGCGGGTCGATGAAGAACTTACCGCGGTCTTGCAGTTTATCCAAGGCATAAGCATAGGCTGTGCCGGCTTCCATCGCGATGAGCGAACCGTTGTTGCGCTTCACGATCTCACCTTTCCATGGCTGGTATTCAAGGAAACGGTGCGCCATGATGGCCTCACCGGCCGAGACGTTCATTACGTAGGTACGCATGCCCATGATGCCGCGACTCGGGATGATGAACTCCAGGTGTACGCGGTCGTTGACCATCTCCATCTTCGTCATCTCACCTTTGTGGGTGCTGACGAACTCGATGATCTTACCGCTGCACTCCTCCGGCGTATTCACCGTCAGGCTTTCTACCGGCTCGCATTTCACGCCGTCGATCTCTTTGATGATCACTTGCGGCTGACCTACTTGCAGCTCGTATCCCTCGCGACGCATGGTCTCGATCAGCACACTCAGATGCAGCACGCCGCGGCCGAACACACGCCAACTGCTCTCCTCAGCGCCTTTCTCTACGCGCAGCGCCAGGTTCTTCTCCAGCTCTTTGTTCAGACGGTCCTGGATATGTCGGCTGGTCACAAACTTACCGTCTTGACCGAAGAACGGACTGTCGTTGATGCAGAAAGTCATACTCATCGTCGGCTCGTCGATAGCAATCGGTTTGAGCGGTTCCGGGTTCTCGGCATCGCAAATCGTGTCGCCGATCTCAAATCCGTCAATACCGATGAGCGCACAGATATCGCCGTTCTTCACAAGGTCGGTTTTCACGTGACCCATACCGGAGAATGTGTGCAGCTCTTTGATCTTCGTTTTGACCATCGTGCCGTCTTTCTTGGCGAGCGTTACGGTCTGTCCGTCTTTCAACTCACCGCGATGCAGACGACCGATCGCGATACGGCCTACATAACTGTTGTAGTCCAGACTTGTAATCAACATCTGCGGCGTACCGGGGTTGTCTTCCGGCGCCGGGATGTACTCGATGATCGCGTCCATCAGGTCGGTGAGATCCGTCTTTGGCTTACGCCAGTCGGTACTCATCCAGCCTTGTTTGGCACTACCGTACAGCGTCTGGAAATCCAACTGGTCATCCGTCGCATTGAGGTTGCACATGAGGTCGAAAACCTCCTCCTGCACCTCGTCCGGGCGGCAGTTCAGTTTATCCACTTTGTTGATTACTACGATAGGCTTCAGACCGATCTCCAAGGCTTTCTGCAGCACAAATCGTGTCTGCGGCATAGCGCCTTCGAAGGCATCTACCAGCAGCAGCACGCCGTCCGCCATGTTCAGCACGCGCTCCACTTCGCCGCCGAAGTCCGCGTGCCCCGGAGTGTCAATGATGTTAATCTTTGTACCTTTGTATTCGATCGCCACGTTCTTGGCGAGAATCGTAATACCGCGTTCGCGCTCCAGGTCGTTGTTATCCAAAATCAACTCTTTCGGCTGATCGCTGAATTCCGACCGCTGTTGACTCACTACGTGAGCCGTGTACAGCATCTTATCGACCAGTGTTGTTTTACCGTGGTCGACGTGCGCAATAATGGCTATATTTCTAATATTTTGCATAGGCTTGTATATTATGATGTCGTGTACGCATATGCGCACACTCATGCAATTTAGCCGACAAAAGTACTGCTTTTTTTCGATATACGCAAATTTTTGCCCCTAAAATCACAAAATTTCTTATTTTGAACCGTTTTTTGGGATTAAGAGTACGCCTGTTAAGAAAAACCGAACATTTTGACATTTTGTCGTAAAATCCGTATAAAAAATAATATTTTGTCAACTGAAATTAACAATTTGTAGAATTCTAACACTTTTTTGTGCAAATATTTGGCAGATTCCTCAAAAGGCAGTAATTTTGCACTGTTTTTCGATGACGCCTGCTCTCAAGGTACGCGAAAACACGCGGGATGCCCACGCATTGGCGCGAACGAAAAACGGTATTAGTCTTAATTATGGAAAGGAAACTAACTATGAAAAAGTATTTGTATGAGGCTAGTTATCTAATGACATTTTGCTGCCTGATGGCAGGGTACACGTTTGCAAACGCTGCAAAGAACAATGAAGATTTAACAGTACGCTTCCGCGAAAATACACTGGTGGTAACGTCCACCCAGTTAGAGGAGGCAAAGATCTATTCCAAACAGGGCAGATTGCTCCAGGAAGAACAAGGTAACTTCGCTGAATTTGAACTCGAGCCTGGCACATACAGGCTTTATGCAAAAGTTAACGGAGAAACGCTGACTCGCAGAATTGAGTTGCGTTAAGAAGTTTTTTTTATTTAGGGTACAGAAAAATCTTGGAGAAGGGCACATTAGTGCTCTTCTTTTTTATTTGCTGGCCTCTCGATAAAGCGGAATAGAAATCGCCAGGAAGACGAAGTTCGGCAGCCAAGCCGCCATAAACGGACTCATCACGTTATTCACGCTGAAGGTCGTGCTCACGGTCGAGAAGAGGATATACGCAGCCGTCAGGATGATGCCTATACCTAAGTTCTTTCCCATGCCGCGTCGCATCCGTCGGCTGGACATCGTTACGCCCAGCAGCGTCATGATAAACGCGCCTACGGCCGAAGCCCAGCGTTTATGATACTCTACCTCGAAGGCCTTCACGTTACTGCTACCGCGCTGCTGTTGGCGAGCGATGTAATGCCGTAACTCGGGTGTTGTCATCTGCTTTGCCTGCTGCGCCGTGATGAACAGCTCATCCGGAATGATGGGCAGCGTGATGTCTTTTCTTGCCCCGCGTTCCAGCGTCTCGCGCATGCCCCTGAACTCGCGCTGGGTGTACGTGTCGAGGTGCCAGTTCTCCAGGCTGTCGTAGTAGATACGGTCGGCTGTGATACGCATCACGAGAGTCTTATCTTCGAATTTCTCGATCGAACAACGATAGCCGATTCCTGCGCGGCGCTGGAAGGACTCGATATGTAATATCGTGCCCGGCTCCACTTCCATTTGGATGTTCCGCGCGTTCTCGGTCGTGAAATGCTCCAAGTACTGGTCCGTGAAATGCAGCATCCGCTCGCTGCTCTTCGGGATCACCCAGCCGCCTAATATCACACTCAGCACAAAAAGCACGAAGACGGAGAGGAAATAGGGTAGCATCAGGCGGTGATAACTCATTCCGGCGGCCTGCATGGCGATGATCTCGGAGTTCCCGGCTAATTTACTGGTAAAGAAAATAACGGAGATGAAGATGAACAGCGAGCTGAACATATTCATGTAGTAGGGGATGAAGGGGATGTAGTAGTCGAGGATGATCTCCCGGAGTGGCACTTGGTTCTCAAAGAAGTCGTCCATCTTCTCTGTCAGGTCAAAGACGATAGCGATGGACAAAATCAGCACGATCGAAAAAAAGAACGTGCCGAGAAATTTCTTTATGATATACCAATCTAATCGCTTCATCTTATTCCCTGCCGTCCCCCCCCTCCCTCCCTTGAGGGGAGGGTCGGGGTGGGGTTGTTACAATCTCGCCGTTATCCTCGGCATCACGCCGGCTTTCCATTCCGCAAAATCGCCTGCCAGGATATGCTCCCTCGCCTGGGTGACGAGATCGAGATAGAACGCTAAGTTATGAATCGACAGTATCTCGAGTCCCAACATCTCCTGCGCGTGTATCAAATGTCTTGCATAAGCCCGCGTGTATGCGTGATCGACATAACTCGTGCCGCATGGATCCAACTCCGTGAAGTCGTCCTCCCATTTCTTGTTACGCAGGTTCATCACGCCGTTCCACGTGAAGATCATGCCGTTGCGGCCGTTGCGGGTAGGCATCACGCAGTCGAACATATCTACGCCGCGTTCAATCGCCTCAAGGATATTCCACGGCGTGCCGACGCCCATGAGGTAGCGCGGTTTATCCTCCGGCAATATGTCATTGCATACCTCAATCATGTCGTACATCACTTCCGTTGGTTCCCCTACCGCCAAGCCGCCTATGGCATATCCGTCGCGGTCTAAGTCGCGCAGCCGTTTGCAGGCCTCTTGCCGCAAGTCCGTGTATGTGCAACCCTGCACGATCGGGAAGAGATGTTGCTTATAGCCGTAGAGGTCCTCTGTGCCGTCAAAACGCGCAATACAACGGTCCAGCCAGCGATGTGTGCGATCCATCGAGTCCTTGGCGTATTTCTTATCCGCCGTACCCGGACAGCACTCGTCAAACGCCATCATGATGTCGGCGCCTATCTCTCGCTCGATATCCATCACCCCCTCCGGCGTGAAGAGCAACTTACGGCCGTCGATATGACTGCTGAACCGCACGCCCTCTTCCGTCATCTTCCGGATGTCGGTCAGTGAGAACACCTGAAACCCGCCGCTGTCCGTCAGGATCGGCCTGTTCCAGCCTTCGAAGCGATGGAGTCCGCCTGCCTGATGGAGTATCTCCGTTCCCGGACGCAGGAAGAGATGATAGGTATTGCCAAGGATGATCTGCGCCTTGATGTCGTCCTCCAGCTCTTTGCGTTGCACGCCTTTGACGGTGCCGACGGTTCCCACGGGCATAAATATCGGCGTGAGTATATCGCCGTGGTCGGTGTGTATCACACCTGCCCGCGCACCAACCGCCTTCGCCTCGCTATGTAACTCAAAAAATACCATAATTACTAGTTTGTCTAGTTTGTCTAGTTAATCTAGTTAATCTAGTTAATCTAGTTAATCTAGTCGACTAGTCGACTATTTTGTTTCCCGCTCCGGGAAACACGATGCTCGGCTTGAACGCCTTCGCCTCCTCCGGCGTCATGAGCGCGTACGCCATGATGATCACCGTGTCGCCTACATTCACCAGGTGCGCTGCGGCGCCGTTGATGCAGATACAGCCCGAGCCGCGTTTGCCGGGGATGACATAGGTCTCCAGCCGCGCGCCATTGTTGTTGTCCACTACCTGCACACGCTCGCCGGCATAGATGTTTGCCTCCTCCATGAGCGCCTCATCAATGGTGATAGAACCGATATACTCGAGGTTTGCCTCAGTCACCTGTACGCGGTGAATCTTTGATTTTAATATGTTCAAAAGCATAATACTCCAAATTACGCCGCAAAGGTACAACAAAAATTGCACATACGCAAAAAAAAATGGATTTTTCAGCAAAAAATAGAATTAATTCTATAGTCGGATGAATCTATACGGGCTTGGATGCTCGCATACGGAGAACGTATAGGAACATCCGACAGAGGGTGCAACCCTTTGCGGAAAATACATTTTTTGCGTATGTCCGGCAGGACGCGACTGTACTTTCGGGCTGGTGGAGAAGCCAATTGACTTTTGGCTTCGAAAAGGGAAGGCAGTCGGGGAGACTAAGCCGACCGAGATAAAAACAAACCAAGGCAGATGTCCGAAGTACAACTTTTTTTGCAAGTCGAAAGCCACAAAAAAAGCCCCAAAGGGCTTTCTTTTAACTATTTGTGGGTCTAAAGTTGGTTCATTTACGGTTCATTTACGGTCCATTTACGGTCCATTCCCGCGACCATCCCGCGACCATTACGGACGTCACTGTCCCGTTTGTATCCGGTTTTGGCTCCGTTTTGGCTATTTTTTTTGAAAAGAACTACATCTTGCGTAACCATTCGCCCGACTTTCATTCTCCTAAATCTAAATAAGGGCACAGGCTATAGTTGAGTTAGTATCTCCTTTTCAAATTGCTGAACGGTCATTATTCGGCAATCACCTATAGTCCCTATATCCAACAAATCGCTATCTCCGGAAACTAAATAGATTGCGTTCGCTTGAACCGCCAATTCCAACAAATAATCATCTTTCGGATCACGGCAGCGGCTTGGAATATCGCCTAAAGGAACGTTAGTCATGTTTTGCTCCATCCAATGACGCAATTGCTCTACGTCTTCTGAATGGAAGTATTTGGCAAATTTCGGACGTTGGGCAACAAGCAAAACCTCTTGCATCAATCGCTCGGTCATTATCAACTCGACGCAGGGGTAACTTAGCAAATCCCTTAACGAAGCTAATTGCCGTCCGATGAGCGAACTAATCCATATATTGGTATCTACGATGACGCGCATCTTATTTGTGTGCATATTCCTTATCGTAAATTTCTTGGCGAGCCATCTCACACTCTTGGCGAATTTCTTCATCCGTCAAATCACAAGCGGAAAAAGTTTCTTGGAGTTTTGCAAAAGAATTTGCACGTTTTTGTGCTTGTCTCTCCTCTCTGTTTAATAATGCCTGTACATCCAAAGGAACTATGACATACGGCACGCTGATACGCTTGGCAAAATCAGTCAGAAACGCCATTTGTGCTTTGTCTTGCGGTTGAAAAACAATAGTACTCATAATTACCTCCTTTTTTAAAAATTCGCTGCAAAGATACAACAAAAAATCGACATACGCAAGAGTATGCCGATTTTTTGTAATAATTCGTTAACCGTTAACCGTTAACCCGTTAATTCCCAAATTCAAACTCTCATCCAATCAAGCCACTCACTGGCTGTCATTACCGGCAAGGTGGAGTAAGTAAAATCTTTGCCATTTCGAGTGATGATGACTTCTGTATTGACAGCCAAGGCGGAATGGTATTGTAAAGCATCCTCAAAATCCTTAAATTTGGAAGATAGGGATAAACGGACTACGTTTTCATCAATCGGAGACAGCTGGCATATCTCGCAAAAACCACTCAATTTCCGACGAAGCAGATCTTGTGGCATCTTTGCTTTTTCCATAAAAAAGCTAGCGGTAGCTAAAGTTAATGCAGAGCAATAGACTTCTATTTTTCCTGCATCGGCAAGACTTAAAATAGCAACTGCATCATTAAGCCACTCTTGGCGTTCAAGCAGGAAGTCAATAACGATATTGGTGTCTAAGAAAAGGCGTTTCATTTGTACTTCTCTGCTAAATATTTATAACGGATATCATCCAAATCCTCATCGGGTATATCCCATGAGTGTCCGGAAAGAAGGTTGGCTACCCGTGGTGATACTTCTATCGAGCGCTTTTGTGCTTTTTCTTCATCCTTGGAAATACTCTGCACAAAATTAGCGAGGAAATCATCAATCATTTGATTAATGTTCAGTCCTCTTCTTTCTGCGAATACTTGTGCGTCGCTATACAATGTTGGATTTATCGCAACCTGCATAATTACCTCCTTTGTTTAAAATTCGCTGCAAAGATACAACAAAAAATCGACATACGCAAGAGTATGCCGATTTTTTGTAATAATTCGTTAACCGTTCACCATTCACCGTTAACCATTCACCATTCACCATTCACCGTTAACCGTTAACCGTTAACCATTCATCCCTTATTCCACGCGAGTGCCGCGGGCGTCAAAGATCTTACCGTCCTTAACGATGTAGAGGACGCCGTCGATGATGCGTTTTTGCGCTCTTCCCTTCAGGGAGGAGTCGGAGGTAGGCTCCTCCAATCCTGTCGGCGTATTCTGAATCGGCGAGATCTCGAGCCAGAAGCGCTCGGTGTAGTCGCCTGCGGCGAGGTTAACGGTGTAATCCAATGCGCTGAGGCTCGTGCGAATACCAGTCTCCTCGTCGATCAGCGTGATACCTACGCCATTCGTTCCATCCGGGATGGAGAAGGT
>JAEDNI010000041.1 GCA_016302585.1 Paludibacteraceae bacterium
TAGATGTCAAATCGACTGCAAAGATAATAAAAATAATTTAAATATACAACAAAAAGGAACTTTTTCATATGGCAAATAAATGAACAGGTTAATAGTAATTCGTTGTAAAATAACAACTTTTTTACGAATTACGCAAAAAAAATGCGATAAAATTTGCGTATGTCAAAAAAAAGCAGTACTTTTGCACCCGCTTTTCGATTTAAGCAACGAATTGCCGTTTCTGCGCGCCGATTAGGCCGCACAAGGAGAGATGGGTGAGTGGCTTAAACCAACAGTTTGCTAAACTGTCGTACGGGTAACTGTACCGGGGGTTCGAATCCCCCTTTCTCCGCAAAACAAGGCATTCGAAATGGATGCCTTTTTTGTTTCTATGAAGAATACCGAGATAGAGCGTAAGTTTTTAGTGACGTCCGAGGCGTTCAAAAACGAAGCAGTACGAAGTTATGAAATCGTGCAGGGGTATCTATGCAAAGAGGCAGGTAAAACGATTCGAATACGGATTCGTGATAATCAGGCGTTCCTGACAATCAAGTCCGGTAAACTGCGTGAAGGCTTGGCGAAGTTCGAATGGGAGAAGGAGATTGCGTTGGAAGATGCCCGCGAACTGATGCAACTTTGTTTGCCTAATCCGATCATTAAGACGCGCTATATCATCCCTATTAACGCGGATCGCAAGTGGGAAGTGGATGTGTTCCATGGCCATAAAGAAGGAATGGTACTGGCTGAGATTGAGTTGGGAGATGAGAACGAGCGTTTCGATAAGCCGGCATGGTTAGGTGAAGAAGTGACCGGCTTGCCGCAATACTATAACGCCAATATGTAATATACCTATGAGGAGATTTTTGCTCACTACCATTTGTTTTCTTTTCGCTTCGGCGACGCTGCTTGCGCTGACTATTCCTCAGGGCACGCTCTATTTCGACAACAGCAAAACGGGTTACAGCGCCGTTCAGTTTGTATATGGCAGCGACCTAAAGAACGAGACGTATGTCCTTGCCATGACACAGGACGGCAATAAATGGCGCGTCGAGATACCGCAAACGGTGAAGGAGATGTATCGCTTTACTTTTGTCGGCGCCAGCATTCGTCAAGGGAGCTATACACAGACCTTCAGCACATTCAAAGATAGCATCAGCCATCAGCTGGGACTAAACCGGACTGCGACCTCCGAACAGCAGATGAACGCCGGAGATATCTTCGTCCCCTCTTCCGGAGACAACTGGGCGCAGGGACAATGGATGAGTCTGGCTATATGGCAGACCTCACAAGGCGCTTCCGGCTCGGCTGAGATTTCCGGCACGTTACCGGTGATATATATCAATACCCAGGACAAACAACCCGTTACCGATACAGAGACACAGATTCCCGCAACCGTATATATCGACTCGCTCACGTCCGAATATCCTTCTTTGGGTTCCCCCTCGGCTCCCCTTCCCGCTACGATCAAAGGGCGCGGCAACTATACTTGGAACGGATTTGACAAGAAACCGTATAAACTGAAGTTTGATGTCAAACAGAAAGTGCTGGGTATGCCCAACAACCGCCATTGGTGCCTTATGCCAAGTACCGATGACAACTTGGGATACCTTCGAATGCCGGCGGGTTTTCGTATCAGCAAAGAGCTGGGGATGAGATGGACTCCGCGCGTGCGCGCAGTCGAACTCGTGCTGAACGGCAAATATATGGGACTCTATTTCCTGACTGAGCACGTACGCATCGCATCCAACCGTGTGAAAATCAAAGAACAGGCGGACAACGAGACCCATGCGGATTCTATCACCGGAGGATGGCTCGTCGAGATAGACAATTACCCGACAGACAACAATATCTCGTTTAATGAAGGAAACGGACAATATGTCATGATCTCCCTTCGTGAGCCGGAAGTCCTCTCTAATACGCAGCGCACATACCTCACCAGCCAGATACATGCGATTAATGAAGCCCTGTACGGATCTTCGGAGAGCCAACTGACGCAACTACTGGATATCAAAGAAGCTGCCAAATATTATCTGGTACAAGAGATCATGGAGGACTGCGAGAGTTATCACGGCAGTTGTTTCCTGTACAAAGACCGCGATAGCTTGGGCATTGCGGATCCTTGGAAATTCGGACCGGTGTGGGATTTCGGTAATGCGTATCAACGGCATCAGGAGACATGGATCTATAACAACCCCACTTTTGCGCAGTACTGGATCGGACAATTGGCTACCTGGCCTATTTTCCAACAGGCAGTCCAAGAGCAATGGTGGATATACTACCATACGCTTAATGACTCGGTGCGCACGAAGATACAGGATTTTGCCGTGTCCATCGCTCCCGCTGCAAAGAACGATGCTGCCGTTTGGCGTAACACATCAGGATTTAATGACAACAGCGATATGAGTAGCCGGCTCAGTTCATTCCTCTGGTACTACGACTGGCGCATCAATTGGCTCTATAGTCAGTGGGGAGAAGGTATCAAACCGGCGACGTGGGATATCGAACTGCTTCCCGGTGAAGAACAGCCAATCAAGAGTCAAAAGATTCTAAAAGACGGACAGATTCTCATTCTCCGTAATGGCGCCATGTATAGCATTACGGGAGTAAGAGTACACTAAGAAGTTTGGGTAAAAAAGAAGGTTGTCCGAGAAGGACGACCTTTTGTTGCCGCAAGGGCAAAAAAGAAGGTTGTCTCACGACAACCCAACCTTTTCATTTAACCTTAAATCTAATACCATGAAAAACACGGTGCAAAAGTACTGCTTTTTGGCCATATAGCCAAATATTATACGAAAAAAGTGTTAAAAATCTATTTTTTGTAAAGTTTGGTTGACAAAATGGCGTGTTTCCTACGGTTTTAGTCGCATAATGAAAAAAGATCTTCTCTTGGGTTGACGAGCATGACGGGTACGAGTGCTCGTTGGATGGCTTTTCGTTCGGGCGGACCAAACAGGATGTCATCCAATCCATAGTCACGACTTGCGGTAAGAATGAGCAGGTCATGTTGGAAATCTCGCTGTCTCTCCGAGGCCTCTTGCATGAGTTTGAAGGAATCTTTGCGGGCAAGAACTACTTCGTAACTAATAGGTAATTGGTCATTGGTGATTGGTGATGCTTGCAGACGTTCGTTGATCTTCTCGATATGCGTAATGATACGATTGACGTTCTGCTGCGCGTGCGAACCGTAGTCATTAGCCTGCAGCAGGATGATATGGGCGCCGGTTTTACGAGCGATATAGGTGCATATCTCCGCTTTGTAGGTCTCTTCTTCCAGCATAGAGACGGGTACAAGGAGTCGACGCAGGGGTTTAACGTTCATCGTAGAGGTGATAAACACATATGGTCGTCTCTCTTCACGACTCTCGTTGAGATTGCGCTGAATAGTGCGTTTTTCATTCGCGCATTCAATGAGTTTGATATCTTCGTTATTCTCCCAGATCATCGGCTGTTTCAATTCCATTGTATCGTATCCATGGTGTGGCGATATTGGGCAGCAGCGGCGGCATGATTGCTATAGGTGGAGGAGAAAATATGGGTTCCGTCCAGTGCCGGATTCGCGCACATATAGAGGTAATTCGTCTTCGGGGCATTGAGCACGTAGTCGATCGATTGGGGATTCGGACATCGAATCGGTCCGGGTGGCAAACCGGGGTTCTTGTACGTGTTATACGGCGAATCGACCGCCAAATGCCGATAGAGGATTCGCTTGAGTTTGAAATCGCCCACGGCATATTTGATGGTCGGGCAGGCCTGCAGCGGCATGCCTTTCTTGACACGGTTGAGATAGAGGCTGGCGATGATTGGTAGTTCCGTCTTGCTGCGGCTCTCACCTTCGATAATCGAAGCGATGATAGTTACTTCGATGGGCGTGAGTCCGAGTTCTTCCGCTTTGGTGCGTCGTTCATCATTCCAGAACGCATTGTATTCAAACTTCATTCGGGCGAAGAGTTGTTCCGGTGTGATGGTCCAGAAGACCTGATAGGTATTGGGAATAAAGAGGCAGCGGCTGGTTTCTTTATTGAGTCCGTACTGCTTTAGGAAGTCTTCGTTCTCCAGGTATTGGAGCAGAGTAACGCTATCCATCATGATGTTATTCGTCACTTTACCCGCCAATTGTTCGCGTGTGAAGACGGCATTATTCCAAGTGATGTTCACCGGCGTCTGTTTACCTAATCGCAGGCGGTCTATCAGTTCGCGGTTACTAATCTTTGCATCGAAGGTATAATGCCCCGGTTCGGGATAGTTAAAATGCATGAGTCGCGCATGGAGCATGAAGTCCTGATGGCTACCGATATCGTAGTCTTCGTCCAACATGTTCAACACGCCATCGATGGTGGTACCCGGATAGATGTTATAACTATGCTCCGCATTGTCATGGGAGCGGAAGTTACTAACTGTCAGGTGGTAATAATGCTTCGCACCAATACCACAAATAGCTACCGTTATTCCGCAGATCAGGAACAGAATTGCGCGGAAGATGTATCGTTTCTTGAATTGCATCGTTTTAGCCTCCTACCAATTTCTTTATTTCGGATAGTTTATTGAGCGCCTCAAGCGGCGTTAAATTATTGATGTCAATTGATTTGACTTCGTCTCGAATCTGCTCCAGCACCGGATCGTCGAGTTGGAAGAAACTCAGTTGCATTCCTTCTCTTGTCTCGCCGATTTGGGCAGTAGGCTTGGAGATAGACCCGTCTTTTGCCGCGCGTTCGAGGTCGGTCAGGATATGATTGGCGCGCTCGATGATAGAAGTCGGCATACCAGCCAGTTTGGCCACGTGAATACCAAAACTATGCTCCGAACCGCCGCGAACGAGTTTGCGCAGGAAGATTACTTTTCCGTTCAGTTCTTTGACGGACACATTGTAATTGCGAATTCGCTCAAAGGTCTTCTCCATCTCGTTAAGTTCATGATAGTGGGTAGCAAACAGCGTCTTGGCGTGTCCGCGGTTTTCATGGATATATTCCACGAT
The DNA here is from genome assembly GCA_016302585.1 of Paludibacteraceae bacterium. GTDB lineage: Bacteria > Bacteroidota > Bacteroidia > Bacteroidales > Paludibacteraceae > Colicola. Next base: position 4,952 of record JAEDNI010000041.1, read on the forward strand.
TGCCCAAGCGATGGATATACCGTCGTAGGTGCTGGTTCCTCGTCCGAGTTCGTCGAAGAGGACGAGACTGCGTTCGGAGAGGTTATTGAGGATGGATGCGGCTTCATTCATCTCCACCATAAAAGTCGATTCGCCCAGCGAGATGTTATCGCTTGCTCCGACGCGGGTGAATATCTTATCCACCACACCGATAGACGCACTCTCTGCGGGCACGAACGAACCCATTTGGGCGAGCAGTACGATCAGTGCCGTTTGACGAAGCAGGGCGGATTTACCGGCCATGTTCGGTCCGGTAATGATGATAATCTGTTGACTGTTGTTATCGAGCAGCACGTCATTGGCGATATACTGTTCTCCCGGTGGCAGTTGTTGTTCGATGACGGGGTGACGACCTTGACGGATATCGATGATAAGGCTGTCGTTCACATCAGGACATACATAGCGGTTCTCTGCAGCGACCACGGCAAAGGAGAGTAGGCAATCGAGTTGCGCCAGTACGCGAGCATCGAGTTGCAACTGCGGTACCCATTCGCTGAGGGCGAGCATCAGTTCCTGATAAATGCGGTTCTCAATGATCTGGATGCGTTCTTCCGCGGATTGTATCTTCTCTTCGTACTGTTTGAGTTCGTCGGTGATGTAACGTTCGGCATTGACGAGTGTCTGCTTACGGATCCACTCCGTCGGTACTTGTTCCTTGTAGGTGTTACGCACCTCGAGGTAATAGCCGAAGACGTTGTTATAACCGATCTTCAAGCTCGTGATGCCCGTCGCTTCTATCTCGCGTTGCTGAATGTGCAAAAGGTAGTCCTTGCCATCCGATTGGATAGCGCGCAGTTCGTCCAATTCGGTGTCCACGCCGCGAGCAATGATGTTCGGGCGTCCCTGTGCCAGTGGCGGGTCAGGAACAATCTCCCGTTCGATACGGGTGCGCATCTCTACGCAGGGATCAAGTTCTTCGCCCAACATGCTGAGATAGGTATTGTCGCGCGCCTCGTCGCAGATAGTCTTAATGGGTTTGACTGCTCGGAGTGCCCTGCCGAGTTGCACCATCTCGCGTGGGCCGATACGACCCGTTGAGACCTTGCTGACGATGCGCTCGAGGTCGCCTACTTGGCTCAGCGCTTCTTGCAGCGTCTCTCTCGCTTCAGGGTGCTTGAAGAGGTATTCCACCACAGTTTGCCGATTGCGGATTGGTCGCACTTCCTTGAGCGGGAAGGCCATCCAACGATGCAACAGACGTCCGCCCATCGGCGTGATTGTGCGATCGATGATATCGTATAGCGTACGACTCTCTTCCGTCTGACCGCCTAACAACTCGAGGTTACGAATCGTAAATCGATCCAACCACACGTATTTATCTTCTTCAATGCGACTGAGGTGCTGGATATGGCCTGTTTGCAGGTGCTGCGTCATATCGAGGTACATCAATATACCTCCTGCTGCGGTTACACCGGCCGGCATCTTCTCCAAACCAAAGCCCTTCAGCGAAGAGACACCCCATAACTTCTGCAGTCGCTCCCGAGCTGTGGACTCGACGAGCATCCAGTCCTCGAGTTCAAAGGTAAAGAATTTCGAGCCGAAGAGGTTTTCGAGTTCCGCTTTGCGTCCACGCAGGTGCAGCACTTCCTTGGGTGCGAAGTTCGTCAGCAGTTTGTCGATATAGTCGCTGTCGCCTTGTCCGGCTACAAACTCTCCTGTGGAGATATCGAGAAAAGCGACACCTATCTGATGCTTGTCAAAATGCAGACAGGCAACCCAGTTATTCTCTTTCTGCGTTAAGGTGGTATCGGAGTAACTGACGCCCGGTGTCACCAGTTCGGTCACACCGCGTTTCACCAGTTTCTTCGTCAACTTCGGATCCTCGAGTTGGTCGCATATAGCTACGCGCAACCCGGCCCGCACCAACTTCGGAAGATAGGTGTCGAGAGCGTGAAAAGGGAAACCGGCCATCTCTAGCGCTTGAGTAGCCGAACTGCCTCCGTTGGAACGGTGCGTCAGGGTGATGTTCAGTATTTTACTTGCTTTGACGGCATCTTCGGCGTAGGTCTCATAGAAATCGCCGCAACGGAACAGCAGCATCGCATCAGGATACTGCGTCTTGATGTCGCGAAACTGCTTCATCATCGGGGTTAACTCTTCTTTGCCGTTCGGCACGATTTTTTCTGCCATATTATCGCAAATCAATTGTTACTTTTAAATTATATCGACGTCCTGTCAGGTAGTTGGGACTCGCCCACTGGTTATTATAAGCATCGGCAACCCAGAAATAGGAGTTCACGTTCTTCCATCCGACGAGATTAAATACCTCAAATTGAATGGCCCATTGCTTGACATGCTTGGCCGAAGCGGCGCGCATGAACTTGGCCGTTTGAGCGTTGAAGATATACGTTGCACCCAGGTCAATACGTTTGTACATCGGCATTCTTCCCCAAGCCTGACTGTTACGAGGCGCATAGTACGGTTGACCTTCCGCAAACAGCATCTTCAGGTGGAACTTCAACTGCGGCAGTTGCGGCAGGTAGTCCTGAAATAGCATAGAGAAGTTATAACGCGATTCTGTCGGGCTGGGTATCCACGCTCCGCCATTAATCGGTCGTTGCCGTGCTACCATCGTGCTGAAGGAGATCCAGGAGTCTGCACCCGGCACAAGTTCGCCGTATAGTTTCAGATCCAGACCTGCGCCATAACCTTGGGAGTCATTCTTGCCCGAATAGCGTACACGCACATTATCCACGGTATAACTCTCCATTCGATCGATGTATTTATAATACGCTTCGGCGGTGAGTTTGAACGGCCGACCCCATGCACGGAAATAATAATCGCCGCCCAACACCACATGCACCGAACGCTGCGCTTTCAGGTCGCGATTCAATACGATACGTGTGATACCCAATGCATCGGTCACGGTGTCCCTCAGTTCCTTGTAGAAAGGCGCTTGGTAATACAGACCTGTCGCCAAACGGAAACAGAAATCCCGCTTCCATCCCGGCATCCATTCTACCGAGGCACGAGGAGAAGGAAGCACTTCGTTGTTCCAACTCCACCACTGCAGACGACCACCTATAGTGAAGATCCATTGCCCCGAGGCGGTGTTCCATTTATGTTCGTTCTGGATGTACGCTTGCACTCGAGCGGATTTCATCGAACTGTCGCCTCGCATGGCATAATAAAGTTCCATCGTTTGGCCGTCGTTAGGCAACGAATAACCTGCAGAGTCGCGCCATTCCCATTCGGAAATATGATCCGAGATGAGTTCCGCCTGGCCGCTCACGCCCCATCGGAGTGTATTAGCGTTATGTTTCCATGAGCCGTTGTGGGCCAAGGTAATCACACCTGCTTCGAGGCTGTTACGTGCATGCTGATGAAAAATACCCGTACCGATAGCATCAGTCACTTCCCCGCCGGGCGCATTCGAAAGGACATATTCTCCCGTGATGTCGAAGTTCTCCCGCTCGTTGGTGTAGAAGCCGGATAGGTCAAAACCGATCTCCACTTCTTTGCTCACTTGTCCTTTGGTGCTGAGCGCTGCGAAAGCGGTGAGGAACTTATCTTTCTCTTGACCTTCATAATAGATGGTCAGGTTCTTGGCATTCTGTCCGCCGAAGGACTCGGATAACGAATCCGGGGTAAAGCGGTAATCGTTCTGACTCACATTCGCCAGGAACGCCATCGACCAGGGACTCTTGGCCCGTTGTGCTTTTGTTTTGCCGCCTACTTTCCACGTGATATAGGTCTGGTAGTCGATAAACGTAGGCTGATAATTGCCGGAGGTGGCCAGGCCACCCAACATATATTTAGAGGTCTTATAGCGCAATCCATGCATTTGAGAATATGTGCTGTCGCCATGCCCTACATAGACTTGAGCACCCAACAAACTGGCGCTGAGGCTGGCTTCAAAAGCCTGAGGACGCTTGTAGGTGATATCCAAAACGGACGACATCTTATCGCCGTACTGCGCATCATAACCGCCGGCCGAGAACTTCACATTCTCAACCATCTCCGGATTCACAAAACTCAGTCCCTCCTGTTGACCGGAGCGAATCAGCAAAGGACGATGGATCTCTATGCCGTTGACATAAACCGAATTCTCGTCGAATGCACCACCGCGAACGTTATATTGCGAACTCAGTTCGTTGTTCTGATGCACACCGGCAAAAGTAATCAGCAGGCTCTCTATCGAACCGCCTGTAGCATCAGGCATGATGCGCGTAGCGCCTGCATCGATGTAATCCATTGTACCCTGTGTATGCTTGATTCCGCGCACCTCGATCTCCGTGAGCAACTGCTCATCTGTCAGCAACTGAACATTGACGTTGATGACGTCGTGTAAGTCGATAATCCGTTGCTGCACCGAGGTATAACCAATCATCGAGAAGTTTAACACCACCGTGTCCGCCTCTTCTATAATCAATTCATAATAACCGTTTTTGTTCGTCGCCGTGCCGCCTATGAGTTCCGTTGTACTTTGTACATTGTCCCCTTGTACATTTTTAGTGGCCGCCACATTTGCCAATTCGATTCCCACATTGTCCTGATCCACCACGTACCCATATACGCGTGCCGTGCGCGCGTACAAAGAAAACGTGCTCAAAAAGAGCAACACCCACAAATGTACTATTTTTAAGAATCTAAGCACGGTTCTATATCAATTCAAAATCGTTTCAAATGGCAGACCTTGCGCGGACGTTGCGCTGAGGCTACGCTGACCTTGGAAATGTACTATTTTTAAGTTTTTGTGCATTTACTCTTTATTCTTTCAGCGAAGCGGTCACCTCCTCTATATAGGAGGTCAGCTCATCTCCTCCTAATTTAGTCTCTGACGAAGTCACAAATACCGGCGGCAGCTCTTCCCATTCTTCCAACAGGCGAGCTTTATATGCCTCCACGTTCTCTTTCAACCGCACTTTCCCGAGTTTGTCTCCTTTGGTGAAAACGATCGCAAAAGGAACACCATTCTCGCCCAACCAATTAATGAACTCCAAGTCAATCTTCTGCGGTTCATGCCGGCAGTCCACCAGCACAAAAAGACACACTAACTGTTCCCGCAAGAGGCAATACCGTTCGATCATTCGTTTCAGCGCTTCGCGTTGTTTCTGCCCCGCCTGCGCGTATCCGTATCCCGGCAAATCCACCAAATGCCACGTCTGGGACGTCCCTTTCTCCCTCCCTTGTGCGGGTGAAGAGCTCTGCTCGATCGGACGCCCGGTGGTCGTCCGTAGAACAAAGCGGGGTGGGGTTGTTGTTACCTCAAAGTGGTTGATCAACAGTGTCTTACCCGGCTTTTGACTCGTCTTTGCCAACTTCGGGTTATGACATAGCATATTGATCAGACTCGATTTGCCCACATTACTGCGCCCGATAAACGCGTACTCAGGCAGCTCGCTCTGCGGGCAACTCGTCACATCCGGAGAGGAGATGATATATTTCGCACTCGTAATCATTCTACTTTCTACTTTCTACTTTGAGCGTAGTGGTCTTTCTACTTTCTACTTTGAGCGTAGCGGTCTTTCTACTTTCTACTTTCTACTTTCATCCTCTTCGCCCAGACGATAAATCCAAACATACATCCGATAGTTACCAATCCGGCGATGACATAACCGATGATGCGTTTTTCCGGGGCGATATGCAGACCTTCTGGCGCAATGAGAATATAACTGCTGCAAACCATTGTCATAAATAACGCCGGTATCAGCGCAATCAAGTACCCGAAACGGAATCTTCCTCCCTCCCTTGTGCGGGTGAAGAGCTCTGCTCGATCGGACGCCCGGTGGTCGTCCGTAGAACAAAGCGGGGTGAGGTTTTTCTTATAGAGCCAGACCGCGCCCGCCCAAAGAGTGAAGCACGCCAGCGTCTGGTTCGTCCATGCGAAATAACGCCAAACGACATTGAAATCCACGAATACCATGCCGAACACGCAAAGGAACAAAGGCACAGCGATAATCAGACGTTTGGGAATAGGACGCTGGTCCCAATTCATGAAATCCGCTACAATCAGTCGTGCCGAGCGAAGAGCGGTGTCTCCACTGGTGATAGGCGCCGCAATGACGCCGATGATCGCCAAAATACCTCCTACCGTTCCCAGCCAGTTGCGGCTGACAAGGTCAATGACCGCCGAGGGGTTGTTGCGATGTGCATGCAAGAAGGCCTGCAGGTTCTCGATCCCTCCGGTCCCCGTTTCCGGATCAGCAAAGAAGGTAGCCGCTGCGGCCGCCCAGATCAGCGCCAGGATACCTTCTGCTACCATCGCGCCGTAGAAGATCCAGCGACCTTGACGTTCATTGGTCACGCACCGTGCCATGATAGGACTCTGCGTGCCGTGGAAACCCGAGATGGCGCCGCATGCGATGCTCACGAACATCATCGGGAAGAGCGGCAAACCGTTCGTCTGCCTGTTCTGAAGACCGTCAAAAACCTCCGGCATCTCGCTGCTGTGCCAGCCTAACATCACGACCATGATGCCCAGACCCATAAATAGCAGAATTCCGCCGAAGATAGGGTAGAACCGACCGATCAGTTTATCTACCGGTAGCACCGTCGCCAGTGAGTAATATCCGAAGATGATCAGCACCCACGCGATAGGAATCATTGTACCATGAAAATCCAGTGTGCGAAGGGGGGCGAGCCCTTGAAGCAACGAAGCCGGACCGCTGAGAAAGGTGGTCGTTAATAGAATGAGCAACACCAAGGTCAATAGACGAATAAACATCTTCAGACCCGAACCTTTACCTAACTCGTCTCCAATAATATTCGGCAGCGAGATACCGCCTTTTCGAATAGAGAGCATACCACTTAGGTAATCGTGTACACCGCCGGCGAAGATCGTACCGAAGACAATCCATAAAAACGCCGCAGGACCGAAACAGATACCCATGATCGCTCCGAAGATAGGACCAAGACCGGCGATATTCAGAAACTGCACCAAGAAGATGCGCCAAGGCGACATCGGTACAAAATCCACACCATCCGTTTTCGTCAACGCCGGAGTCTTCCGATCCGGCTCCACACCGAAGATCTTCTCTACCACCACACCGTAAGTAAAGAAACCTACTACCAATACAATCAACGCTACAATAAATGTAATCATCTCAAGCCTAATTTCCAATTAGGCTACAAAGGTACTACAAAAATTGCACATACGCAAATAAAAATGTATTTTTCCGCAAAAAATAGCGCATAATTTGAGAAAAATGTGAGTCCAATCCCGCGACCTGCCCGCGACCTGCCCGCGACCACTACGTAAGGTTACTACAAAAAAGAGACCTTATTGGTCTCTTCGTTGTGGGCGTTTACGGATTCGAAAATTGTGAAATATGCGTATATGCTACCCATAAGCGGCGAAGACGATTATGGTTTGTAGCATAACGCAGATGAGCAATAATCGACAGAGCGCAGCGGCGGAGAACCCAGACCCTGGCTTGCGGTGAGAAGGCCGTAGCGCCTTCCACAACAAAGAAGGATACCTTTCGGTATCCTCTTTTTGTGTGGGCGTTTACGGATTCGAACCGCAGACCCTCTGCTTGTAAGGCAGATGCTCTAAACCAGCTGAGCTAAACGCCCTCAAAGTTGCTTCTTTTTCGAAAGCGAGTGCAAAGGTACTGCTTTTTTTTGATATGACCAAATTTTTTTGAAAAAAAATGCACTTTACCCCTCATTTTTTTGCTAAAACGCGGTAATTATACCATTTTTGGTCCTCATATCGATGCAAAATGGCATAACAAAGCAAAGAAACAAGAATGCCCACTAACGTGCCTCCGAAGATATCGAAAGCGAAGTGTTGACTCAGATAGATGCGGCTGTATCCGCCTAATACGGCAAAGCAGAACAACATTACTTGCACAGCCGCACTCCAAACCGGCTTGTCTTTCAGTTCCTGGGTCGCAACATAGCATACCACAAACGAAAGAGCGAAGAAACTGGTGGTATGTCCGGAAGGGAAAGAGTGCCAGAGGTTCATCTTAACTCCTTCCGCCAAGGGCAGTTGTATATCCGGGAAGTGTTGTTCGAACCATGTTAAAGGACGCGGTGCCACGACGATATGTTTGATGATCTGGGTGACAAGCGTCGTTCCTAACATCACCGACGAAGCAAACACCCCATCGCCTAACCGACCGAAGAGCAATAAGCCGATGCAGACTACATACGGAAACCACTCCGCGATATGCGTGTAATAGCGGAAGAAGATATCTCCGAATGGTGTATGACGATCACAAAGGAAGAGGTGTAAATCTCCCTTGGCTACCATCAACAAGGCGCCGCCTAATACCAGAATAAAGAGTAGGCTAAGCCCCAGAAATATACCGTTTCGTTTAATCATCGTACGCGTTGACCGTAGATATCAAAAGTACGCTCGCCTTTCTGAATAACGATACGATCGTTCAAAATCATCTTACGTGCCGTTGCTTGAGTCGGTTTTTCCGTGTAATCACGAAGATCCCCCTCTTTGATGGTCTTCGGGCAGGAACGTAACGTCATGCCATCCGGGGTCGTCAGTACGATCCATACTTCATCGCCAACAGAGAACGATTTGCCATGATAATAAACCGATTTAGTAGCTCCCTCTACCGCGCTACCGTTTACGTACCACTGGTAGGCCGTGAAATCATAGCCGGTATTACCGCCATGTCCCTTCTGGTAAACAGCCAGCATGTCATTGAATTTCAACTTGAAGATATTCTCCGGATAGTAGATATCGAAATCCAAGGGCAAAAAGAGCGAATCGCAGTATTCATCTGCTACGGCTACAAAACCATGATATTTACCCGGACTCTTGATGTTGCCGGTAGGCAAACTGATAGAACCCATTGATACATTCTCATTGCTAATGGTAATCGGAACATTCAGCAATCCGGGTACTTGGAAACGAGCCCCCTGAATGGTTCCCCTGGTTTTTGAATAATTAACCTCCATGTCTTCGCCCAAACAAGCAAAGTAGGGTTCTGCTTCATAGGGATAAGAGAGACTCATGTCCAAACAACTGGTGACTGTTACATGATAGCGGCGATAGTGATTGCAGCCTTGCTCATTCACCAGCGTATCTTCAACATTCGCGTCGGTATAATAGGTCTTACCGAAAACCGTTACGCTGTCCACTCCGGAGAAGGAACCCATATGCTCTGCTGTCTCCACGCCATAGAATGTATGGTACGTGTAAACCGTGTCCCAGCAGTACTCCTGCTCGCTCCAAGTCTTCCCATTCGCAATCAGTTCATCGCACTCCGCCTTATGCGCAGCATAATAATCGATGGTGAAGCACTCCTTTTTGGCTTCAGCTACCACGGTGTCCGGACGAATAACCCGGAAAGTGAAGCTATATATTTCCTCTGAGTTCTCATCAGTATTGCAATAGATACGTGCTTCGAGGGGGTACCAGTTCGTAACGGTGTAGGAATGCTTTACAGCCCAACCTGTAGCAGCGGTGGAGGTAGCAGTAGTACCATCCCCGAAGTTCCATTCGATGCGGTCGATGCAGCCACCTGCTCTGGATGCTTCGAATGTCAAATCTTCATCTACACAGAAAGGTTGTACATACACGTCCCCCGCGTTGATGAGTGTGCCATTCAACGTAATCGTAGTCGAACTGGCAGCTTGTATTCCCATCAAAGGGATCCCGCATAATAGGACTAAGAAGAGTCTTCTCATATCTTGTGTTGTTATTCTCTTTTATTGAATCCGCTGCCCTTGCAGGGAATACGTCTCATTATTGCGTATAATAACCAGCTGTCCATCGCGAAGCACCTTTGTAACCGTTTCCTTCTCCACTTCCGGAGTAGCAATCGGATTGGTATCTTTCTTCGGACTCAGCAGGTAAAGCTCCTGCATGCAAGCGCGTTTAGATGTACTTCCGCCTACTGATACCATCCGGATAGATGTAGTGTTTTGCGGGATAGTGATCCGGTAACGCACTTCATTACGGGTATCGTTCTTTACTTCCACTTCGATGGACTTAACCAGTGTTTCGTTGGCATAAACATCCAGTTGCATGCTGGTTGCACTATTGTAGGGCGAAGCGCGGAAGGCTAA
>JAEDNI010000011.1 GCA_016302585.1 Paludibacteraceae bacterium
CCGTGGTAAATTGCTCAAAACCCGCCCAAAGGCAATGTTCCCAAATATAATGCAGTATGATTTCCGGCATAGATAAAATTATTCAACTAACTGACTTACACGGCTGACTACACGGTATTCTACATCTTGTAATTCTTTATAATGAGCAATACCACATAATATTTTTTGCTTTTCGCTTGGGTGTAACTTGTTCAAATCAACAGATGCTGTTCCGGTGTCCTTTGTTTCTGCTACAAAATAAATACGTTTGTCATCCTCAAATATAACAGCCCAATCGGGGTTGTAATTTCCTATAGGTGTTGGTATCTTAAACCACTCAGGCAACTTAAAATAGAATTTAACTTGTTCACTTTGTTCGCAATCTTGTGCGAAATGATTTTCGACGGAGGAATCCAGCGGTACGTATTGATCATAAATAGTTTTTTCCGGTTGATTGACTTTGTAGGTAAACTCATTCAAATAAATCTCCAATTGGCAATCAGAAAATAGACGCATTTCGTATTCAGACGAGCCAACGCGATGATATTCAATACCGTCAATCATCATGTCATATAATATACGGCGGATTGCAGATACTGCCATGTCCATGAATAACTGAGGATTTACTGACACATCATCAAGCCTACCAGATTGATTGAGAATAGACCAAATAGTGGAACGTGTCAGCTCTGTACGATTTTGAATATATCCCAGAAAATCAGGAATGATATAATCCGTCTCTCCTTTTGCTACTTTATCTCCTTTATAGTTGGTACTGACTCCTTCTGAATTAATGACGACCTCTGTTTTAACGGATCGAATAGTAGGAGCAACTATGCGGGGCATTTCCTTAATGGCTCTGGCTGCCTTTTGAATTAAATCATCGGTACTATAGTTAACGCGATAAGTTGTTTTGGCTTTTAGTTTGTCCCAAATCTCCAGGAACAACGGATCCACCTCAAAGCCTTTGCGGTATTTGACCGTTACACGGTCGCGTTTCGGTTTAATACGTCCGGTAAAATCAACTCCGCAATCATCGTGCAACTCTGTTTGCAAGGCTTTGGCAAAATCATTATAAGACTCATTGGCAATAACCGTAAGACGGTTGATATTTTTGTCCCGCACGCGCAATCCATCTTGATTGACAGCAAGACGCAAGCCACGCCCTATTTCTTGTCGTTTCTTTAATTCAGATTTTGTCTCATTGAGAGTACAAATCTGGAAAACATTAGGGTTGTCCCAACCTTCCCGCAGAGCAGTATGTGAGAAGATAAAGCGTAATGGTACATTGATATCCAATAGCGTTTCCTTATCGCGCATGATTAGATTATAGGTGTCATCATCCGCTTTTGACTCGCCATCGGTGTCTTTCACATGCCCTTTCTTGTCCTGCGAGAAATATCCGTTATGAATCATATCTATCGGAAATGTATTCAAGGGTTGGAATTTAGGCTGCGCAATCAATTCGGCATAAATTTCTTCAAACCATTTTGCAAACTTCCCCTTTATCTCATTCCCCAGTTCATCATATGAACGATAATTGGCAACACGGTCAATAAAGAATAAAGACAATACTTTTATTCCTTTGTTTCTCAGAATCAACTCTTTCCGCAAATGTTCCTCTATTGTACGGCGCATCTGAAAGCGCATTACATCATCATTGAGGTCATCGCGCCGTTCTCCAACATATAATGTCTCACTATTGCTGAACACCAAACAGCCATTGGAAGCATCGATTTCTTCGACGATATAGCCGTTGCGGTATATTTCCCGCTCGTTGGACAGTTGATACAAGTCATCACCAGTACGGACAATAACCGTTTTTTGCCGAACTCCGTCTTTTGTATTCTGGTCAATAGTCAATTTGGCGGTTATCTTTGTTTTGGCAGGTGTGATACTCTCAAGCGCGACAAATGCTCCGTTCAGGGAATTCTCTTCCAAGACGGAGTCCACTTCTATCTGTTTTACCAATCCGAGATCATAAGCTTTTACCGGATTGAGACTATAAACAAGATTGTATTTGTTCCTGTGTGTAGCAGAATATCGTAACGTACATAACGGATTCAGGTTTTGAATAGCCGCTACTCGCTTTTCCGATTCCATATTCTGTGGTTCATCCACTATTACAATCGGATTGACGGACTGAATGAAACGCACCGGTTCCTGTCCGTTCAGTTTGTCGTTAGGCCGGTTGATGATATTTTCGTCTTTGGCAAAAGCATCAATGTTAATAACCAGTATTTCGATGTTATCTCCTGTCGCAAATCCGCGTAAAGCAGAAATCCGGCTACTATCGTACACATAGTAGCGGACAGGGATATTGTCATACAGCGATTGGAAATGTTCGTGTGTTATTTGCAGGTTTTTTAGCACACCTTCGCGTATAGCAACGGATGGAACTACAATTACAAATTTCTTGAATCCGTACTTGCGATTTAGTTCATAGATGGTTCGCAGATACACATATGTTTTGCCGGTACCTGTTTCCATCTCAACGGAAAAGTGCATGCCATCCAACACTTCGGATTCGGGCAATTCATTATGTGCTTGAATTTTCTGTAAGTTGCTTAATATCTGTGTGTCGGACAGCATTAATCGGTTCGCTATTCCGTCAATCAGATTAAGCGCACCGGACTCATTGAGGCTATAGGTTAAGCCTGAATCTTCAGCATTTTGTCCTTCAAAGAGATTTATAACTGATTGTATTGCCTCTTGCTGATACCCTAAATTCGATTCAAAAGATAGTTTCATTTATTGGATGGGACGTGGAATAACGACTTTGAATTGTTCACTCTCAATATCATTAATCAGTTCTATATTCGGTTGCTCTTTTATCGCTCTACGAATTCCGGAACCGATACCACGATATTTCATTATTTTAGATGCATACGATACTATTAGCGGGTTACGAACAACCGCATTGCCCATTTTAATGTTATCAATGGTTAAACTATTGGGTAGACGACCCGGACTAATTAATTCTATTCTATTATCAAAAATAAATAAACATACAGGAGAATTACGAGAATAGTCCCGATGCGTCAATGCGTTTTGCAATAATTCTTCTAGAGCAATTGGAGACACTTCCAATATCCCTGTAGAATTAAAGTTCTGACCTTGTTGGGTATGTCTTAGATTCCTGTTAAAGAAACTCATGCATTTCTCAAACATCTCTGGTATAGAGCCATCTATATCTTCACTATCTCTGTATTCTGTTCCTTCGATGTCATTACCAATAAATGAAATTGCTTTCACGCAAAAAGCAGATCTATAGTTTTGAGGATTTTGAGCAAAAAACATAAGACCACCAAGTGTCAGGCAATCGTTTCGTAGCAAGTTGATATTTTTGTATATTTGCTCACTTGGCAAGTCAGTGTCATCTCCTATTTTATCTAAATAATCCATCACTTTTTTCTCGTCTATATCTGCAATTGAAGTATTCGGTATAATCATTTCATCTACGTATACCATTCCACTTTGCTGAAACAAACGTATCTGCTCATTATTGTCTGTAACAATGCGTTTGTCACTACCTTGTTTTATCCATATGCGACCTTGATTATCTTTGTATGGCTTTGCAACCCCCTCATTAACAAATACAACCAATATGTTTTGTATGGCTGTGTCTATAGTAATAGAGATTACATCTGTTGTGACATATAATTGCGGTTTAATCAAATTAGAGGCTATATTACCAATCTTTTGGTTATAATCTCTAATTTGATCATCTGTTAGACCTTTAATCACTCCTGTTTTATCGGTTACGCCAAATATAACTATGCCTCCATGAGAATTGGCCATTGCAATAAATTCTGCTGCAATGCTGTCCTGATTTGTTAATATTTCTTTAAATTGGACTTTACTCGTTTCTCCACGAGTAATAATGTTTAATAATTCTAATGCGTCCATATTATTTCCAAATATTATAAATATTCTTCCTTTTATTAAAGGCATCCATACCACCCTCCATAATATTGACTATAGAGTTTTGGATGGATGGTGTATCAATGGTTCCTTCTTTAATCTCAATTTGAGTGCTGTCCTCAAAATTACATGCCACTATGCATTCACTATCGCCTAATACCGGGATATTTGCATTGTGTGTAGCGAAGATAAATTGCATTTCTCCTTTGAGTTTCAATATCTCTTTGATTACCTCGTCATAAATAGTTTGATTATCCAAATCATCTTCAGGCTGGTCTATGATTAAAATGTCATTATCTTTTTGAGCCAATAAAAATACAATCAATGCAGACGCTCTTTGCCCTAATGAATGTTGTGCTAAAGTTTTCCCTTTATATTTTATAGTCACCTTATCCTCCACACGGAATGTTAATAATTCTGATAGGACGGAATAAAATCGCTCCATAAAGACATCTTTGCAAGAAGGGAACAATTGGTTAAACTTGTCGTGATCCTTATATATCTCGACAAAATCAGTAAAGTTTTCCATTATGGATTGGTATGTTGTATCTCTTATGCCAGTCCCTCGGAAACTAGATCGCAGTTCTTCGCCAAATTTATTTCTTTGTCCTTTGTACTCAATTTCCAAAGTTAAGTTCGCGTTAGCTTTATTGATTTTATCAATTTCTTGTTTTTTTATTAGGAATTGTCCATGCCATAATTGCTCTAACTCAACCAGATTCGCTAATAATCTTTTTTCCAACTCTAATTTCTTGGCTATTTGTTTCTGTATTTCTGCTAACTTAATTTTTGATGTTGATATAATACGGTTCAGACTGATGAAAGTATCCGGATTTAAAGAATCAGAATTAATTTCGCGTTTTATTTTTGCAAATTCTTCAGACATCTCCGAGTGCTTTTCATTCATAGAAGCAGTCAATGCCTCAAATTTTTCTAATGCTCCATTTATGGCGGATTTTAGACCAATAAGCGAAACCAGCGTTCCATGAATTTCTTTCAGTATTGCATTAGCTTCGGTAAAGATATCTTTGCTTATTTCGGAGCCTTCTAGCGTATTTGAGAATATCCCATCATATTCCGCAATGATGTTTTCTAAGGAAGCAGAGTATTTTTGAACATACTCCTGTTGCTTGCTTAATGCTAATTTATCTTGCTCAAATAATGTTTGAGATTTTAATTTTTCTTCAACTCCGGCTGCCTTGAAGTACGCTATATTTTGTTCGGCGTCTTTGATAATTTTTTCTGTTTCTTCTTTCAATGCATCCAAGTTATTTATTTTTCCAATCTCAGCAATGATTTCTTTGATTTGGGTACTTTTTTGTCTGATCTCGCTATCTTTTTCTTGTAATCTGGAGCCAATCAGGCGCTGAAGCAAATCAGATTCAAAATCCTCCTGTTTGTTTGATAGATCTTTCTGGCCAAAGTATATTGGCATTCCTAATATAGCCTCGACTGAACAATCTTTTAGCTCATTGGTTGCATGATGATAGATAATAGCCTTTTGTCCGTATATCTTTTCTATTCGATATTCTTGTCCGTCTTTTTTATTATGAACTACAACTATTACTTTACCACCACTTCCCAATATGTATGAGATTAATTCGTTTTTATAAGATTCATCAGCAGAAGAATGTGTTAAATTGATGCCTAATGTGTACCTTAATATTTCTATGATAGAAGACTTTCCGCTTCCACGAATACCAATGAAATTATTCAATTCGGGTGAGAAAGAAACCGTTTTTCCATTAAGTTTTCCACCTATGAATTGAATGGATTTTATATACGAATTGGAGGGATCTTTTAATCGGTCTGAAACTCTATGCTCATGATCTATTAAAGAATATTTCAATGCCTCATAATTAAAATCTCCTATTTTAATGTACGTTCTTTTTTCTTCTCCATTTTGGATGGATGCTCTGCCAACAGCATCCATAGTTTTGCAATCCGAGCCTTCTACAAAAGCAGGTAATTCAGATGAAAACCATTGACGATATGTATCAATTTTACTATAAGTTCTAATTTTTTGCAATCCAAGCACGAATTGCCTGAAAAGTTCTTTCTGAGCGAGTTGCTGAATTCTACCACCATCTAATTCTTTAAAGAAACCACGATCTGATTCTGCATGAGCTAAAACAACAAATGAATCTCTCCCTAAATTCTGGTGTTCTTCCAGTTTTTTCAATAGTTGTTCCAGATTATAATTGCATCGTTGGTTCTCATTTTCCGGATTGTGGACACCTTCAAATGCGGATGTCAGAAATTGAGCAATATAATTTTCATGACCCAGCCAAGATGATTCATCGAACACAACAAGACAATGAATACCGTTTGAACCATCATTTACGGATAGTTCTACTCCTGGAAGTAGCCAAATATCTTCTTTTCTTGCCTTCTTCCTTAATTCCTTAAATTCTTCTTTGTCAAATTTATTATGGTTAGTTATGACACCTATTTGTATTTTTTCTGCTACCAAACGTGCAATATATTGATCATAATATTCTGTCTGCGCGTCGGAATACTGGAACTCTTTATCTTTGTTTGTGTGCAGATGAAAATCAGCACGCAGCCATGTCGCACCATATTGGAATATTCCAATGTTATTTTCTGCTGTGTTTTGAATAGTCTCCATATACATTTTCTTTTATATCGTTTTGAAATGGATGCCTGCGTCGCGGAGTTGCAGGGCGGTGTTGGTTTTCAATTGGTCGTTGCCGGAGAAGAGATTGTCCAAGGCAATCACTTTTTGCGGGTGCAGGGACAAAACATAGTTTATCGTATCTTGATCTACTGACTCCAGAAGCAACAGCAGTTCGCCAGAATGGATATTGTAGCAATTGTGGCTGTGCTCAATAGTACTGTTCAGATTCTTGCCGTTCTTTAGCATCAGTTCATACACCATATTCTCAGTAGAGGCGTTTTCTGCAACAGGGTTGAGAAAATCAATGGTCTGTTGTTTCCATTGGTCTTGATGAGAACCGTGTATCTCGCGCCATGGCTTGAAATTGCTGTCTGAAAGTTTGAATACCTTGAAACCGAAATCGGGCATAGAGCTGTCCTCTGCATCATCAAAGGACAGTTCCCCGGCTTTCTTCGCTTTTTCTGCTTCTACTTCTGCACGTAATTTGTTACCGGCACGACGGATACGCTCTTTGCTAATCTCTGCAATAGTGGAGTAGCCGGCTTTGTAAGCTTCTTTCTCCGGATCGCATAATTCGGGTAGTTGAATGCAGATGAAGTGACGATTTCCTCCATCTTCTTTATTCAATTGCATAACAGCGTGAGCTGTAGTCCCGCTCCCTGCGAAGAAATCAAGGATAATGTCATCTTCTTCCGTTGCCAATTGAACACATCGTTTAATTAATGATATGGGTTTGGGGAAATCAAACTCATTGCTGAATCCTAAATTATGCAATTCAACAGTTCCTGTTTCTGTTAAGAATGCATTTTCATCCCAAATAGATTTTGGAGTATAGGTAGTCTTCCGATATTTTTCATAAATATTATATTGTCCATCTGCTTTTTTCTTTGCAATAAGATTGCTATCCAATGTATTTTGATGAATATTGAGATGTGCTTTGCTTTTGCCCCAGCGCCAGCAACTCTCTTTCCCTACAGAATTATATGGTTCAACCTTGATATAGTATTCATTCGAAAATGTCAGAGAAACAGGATTAAAGCCATCTTTATCAATTACATTAGGATTCACATAAATCGGATAGAATAGAAGAGGACGATTGTGTTTCCCAAATTTTGGATTTCTATTCCTTAATTCACGTATATTATAACATCCTATATTATCACTCAAATTCAAATCATTTCGTTCTGCATCTTTCTCTAATCCAAACAAATCTGTAATGTCATTTTTGGTATATACAAGCAGATACTCATGTGTTTTTGCAATTTGTTTGTATGTTTGTCCTCTACTATTTGCCCTAATAATTATTTGACAAAAGAAATTCTCCTCTCCGAATACCTCATTCATGAGTAAACGGAGATTATGTACTTCGTTATCATCAATGCTGATGAATATAACGCCATCTTCACGCAATAAGTTCTTGGCGAGATACAAACGAGGCATCATCATATTCAGCCAGTTACTGTGATATTGGCCGTTCTCCTTGCTGTTTTTGCGGAACATACCTTCGCGGGTCATATAACCCTCGGCGTCCTTGTCGCCTACGCGCTTTAAGTATTCTTCTTTCGACTCAGAGAACTTATCCGGATAGATAAAAGAGTCATTGCCCGTGTTATAGGGCGGGTCTATATAAATCATTTTGACCTTTCCGAAATAACTCTTTTGAAGGACTTTGAGTACTTCCATATTCTCGCCCTCAATGAAGATGTTTTGCGTGGTATCAAAATCTACCGATTCCTCTTTGCATGGCACAAGTGTTGCAGTAGACGGGCATTGCATAACTCGGAATGCATCGGACTTGCCTGCCCAATTAAGCACGTAACGCTCGTTGGAGAAAGTGATGTTTTCTCCTAATGTCGCCTTGAGCTTTTCAAAGTCAATCTGACCTTCGTCGAAAATCTCCGGCATCAGTTGTTTGAGGATGTTCAGCCGCTCTTGTTGCGGTGTCTGGGAGTCCTTCATTTCGTTGTTGTCTATCGTGTTCATTGTGTCTATATTTGCTATTATTTATTTTCGCTTTTGCACACAAAAGTGCGCAAAGTTACAACTTTTTTTTGAGATATGCAAGTTTTTCCCTATTTTCTGTATAAAAATTCTTTTCGGATTGGCATTTCGCACTATACACATCCACTTTACATAAGGGAATTTACGATCTTAAATGCATGTACGAGTGGGTGATTAGTGGGTCGTTAAGCCGACGTCATCGGGAGAACAAGGGAAGAATGATTCGGATTGAAACCGATTTTTGTAAATTTGCTGCAAAGGTACGAAAATATTTGCAAATATGCAAAAAAAACAGTAATTTTGCACGCTTTTTTGAAGGCAAGCAATTATTTTTATGTTCAAAACTATTCTTAAACAACAAGGAATCCGTTTCCGTCAGTTCAGCCACAAGGCTTATGCAGCCTTTTGTTCGCTTCACCGTGAGGTGACCATCGGACGTGTGGCAGCGTATATGACGGATTTGGAGATGCTTAAAAGCGGTAAATCTATAGCCGTTTCGGCATTACTGCTTTTCTCAGGCATCGCTGCTGTGGAAGCCGATGAAGGTGTTCCGAAGGATTCCGTTCCATTAGAAGCCCAACAACTTAGTCTTCAGGAGGTGTTGGTCGTTTCTCACAAAGCTGAGGTAAATTCGGAAGCGTACCGGCTGATTACGCAGGTCTCGCAGGCCGAGATAGAAGCTCTGCCGATTCAGACAGTAGCGGATATCTTGCAATACCTGCCGGGCGTGGATGTGCGAACCCGTGGCGCTAACGGCGCACAGGCGGATATCAGTATGCGCGGCGGTACGTTCGATCAGGTGTTAGTGCTGCTGAACGGGGTTCCGCTAAGTGATTTTCACACGGGGCATTATGCGCTGAATATCCCTGTTTCTACGGAGATGATCGAGCGTGTCGAAGTGCTGCAAGGTACCTCGGCTAATCTTCATGGCGCTTTCTCCGGGGCAATCAATATTGTTACGAAACAAGCCGTCAGCCGTCAGCCGTCAGATGTCAGACTCAAACTCACCGCCGGAATGAACGGATTAGTTAATCCGGAAGTAGCTGCAAGTATTCAAAAGGATGAGGCGTTATTTAATCTCTCTGCCGAATACAGCCGTGCGGAAGGGTATTATGCACCCCGGCCAACGGAAAAAGAAGCTACTGCGTGCAGGAATTCGGATTTTCAGTTAGCGAATATCTACTTCCAGACACGTTGGAGAGGATTAGACGTCCAGGCCGGCGCACAATGGAAAGATGCAGGGCTTGGAATGGGGTATGGTTTTGGTTCGCAGGATCAGTTTGACGCTACCCGAACGGCTTTTGCTTCCGGTAGATATGAGCACCGATGGGGCGCATGGCGGTTAGATGCACAAGCCGCGTATAGAGCTAATTACGACCGCTATGAATGGCATCGGGACCAACGGTTATATGGCAATTTCCATTTCGCACAAACAGCCTCAGCGGCACTCTCTGCGCATTATGCCTCAAAGATAGGAACGACTTCTTTTGGCGTCAGCGTACGGAATGAAAACATGCACTCGACGAACCTTGGCGACACTATCAATCCCGATGGCCAAGTGCCCAATGTGGCGGATTTTCCCTTAGCAGATGTACGCGTGTTGGATCTTGTCAAAGGCGGTAATCGCTTTCATACGAACTACTACGCCGAACAGACTTTCTATTACGCCGGACTGTCTGCATCGATAGGTATTAACGGCACGTACAACACGCAATTCGGGCATCATGTAGGCGGCGGAGCGAACATCGGCTATGAGTTTAAGAAAGCCGGTACGATCTATGTGAATGCCAATAGGTCGCTCCGAATGCCGACGTTCACAGACCTCTATTATAATGCCGGCAACCAACTCGGCAACCGCAACCTCAAACCCGAAGAAGCATGGCTTTTGTCTATAGGATACAAAGGCAACCTCTCCCCGACCCTCTCCTCAAGAGAGGGAGGTAGATTTTCTTGGGCGGTGGATTGGTACTATCGTTGGGGAAAGAATATCATCGATTGGGTATATGTCCCGACGGATACCAAGCGTCCTTTCCATGCCGAGAACCAGCAACAGGTGAATGCGACAGGTCTTGAACTGTCACTCGCTTACCGGCTGAATGAATGGCTGCGTTGCGTGTCGGTCGATTATGCCTATACCTACCTGGATCTGGACCTCAAAGAAGCCGGTTCGCGGTACTTGGATTACTTGAGCCACAAGTTAGCCATCCATCTGGAGCATGGCATCTATAAAGGCCTGGGTGCTTCTTGGACCGTACGTTTTCAGAAACGAGAAGGGCAGTATAATAATGCCGAAGGCGAAGTGGCGGATTATCAGCCCGTTTGGCTCTTGGACGGTTCGGTCTATTGGCAAAACAAATACCTGCGCGTTTCTGCGGATTGCACGAACATGACCAACACCCGCTATTACGACTACGGCGGTATCCTGCAGCCCGGCGCCTGGGCAAAAGTGTCTATTAAAGCAAAGCTTTATTAATTTTTAATTCTTAATTTTTAATTTCAATAAGATCGGCAGATGGTCCGAAAAGCCGTCTTTCTGATAGCGAAAACCGTTATACGTCCGCTTGGGTTTCAAGTCCAGATATTTCTCATCCGGCTCTTGAATCCAAGCGGCGTTGTATATCTCCGCTCTGCTGAGGCTGTCCAAAGCCGGTGAGGTGTAGAATTGGTCAAGACAACTCCATCGCCCTTGGTATTTGTGCGTGCCGATATGTGAAGTGTTATTTTGTTCCCTTCCCTTTAGGGAGGGGTTAGGGGTAGGCTTTTTGTTTTTCACGCCCCTCAGGTCCTCTTTGGGTTCGCTGTTCATATCGCCCATAACGATGATCTTAGCCGCCGAATGAAGGGCATAGACGCTATCTATAGATCTTTGTAGAATTTCCTTTACCGCAGTCCTTTTCCACTCGCTCTCTGCCGCTCCGCCACGTTGAGAAGGCAGATGGCAAACAAACAGATGCAAAGTGTCTTTTTTATCGACTTGCGCACATACATAGAGTATATCGCGGGTTACCAGTTTCTCCTCCCTTGACTCCCTCCCTTGAGCGGGTGAAGAGCTCTGCTCGATCGGACTGCCGGTGGCCGTCCGTAGAACTTCCACCGGGAGGGGTTTGCTATTAAGAGTATCCACTCTGCTCTTCTTATAAATCAGCGCAACATCTATCCCTCGGGGATCTGGGCTTTCGTAATGCACAAAATCATATTCGCCGGGTCGCAAGGTATAGCATAGCCGCTTGACGCATAATGCATTCTCTACCTCCTGCAACCCCACTATATCTACCCCATCCCACTCGCCGATATTCGTCAGCACACGGGCGATATTCTCCACCTTCCGGTAGTACCGCGTATAGCTCCATCTGCGTTCCCCATCCGGCGTCCACTCATAATCGTCTTTCTCAATAAATGTAGTGGAATCAATACAGACGGTGTCATGCTTCGGATGGAAGAGGTTTTCGACGTTGTAGCTCACCACACGCAGATCTTCCGCCCGTATCCAAGCCAAGCATGCTGTCAACCCCAATATGACAAATATCCGTTTCATCTATCTTTCAAATATCCGTGAATTTAGTCAATACCAGAAGAGGGTTTGATTTCAGACATAAAATACTGTATTAAATGTATATTATATATTTATATATAATATAGTATATGATTAATCATTTTTGCTCATTTTTTGGGGAGGAAGAGGGCGTAACGTATGCCTTGACTGTCGTTTGACCGTCGGTTGACCGTCGTTTGACCGTCGGTAAGATAAGGTAATGATATGGTTTTTATCAGTAGTGTATTGGTTATTTATTTTGTGGGAATTCTTAGCGGCTGCAAAGGTACAACAAAAAAATGAAACTAACAAGAAAATTAGTAATAAAATGGATACTAATTATAAAATTACTTTTCATCCCCCTGCTCTTAGGCTGCCTTTATACCGTCGTAAGCCTGTTCTCTGGACATGGTCCCATGATGGTCCGATTATTCTATGCTTTTTGGGACTATCTGAAACGAAGAATATAAAAATATACGATTTTTAAGATCTATACATGCTACCTGCATTAGCCTAACCTCTGCGCAACGTCAGCGCAAGGTCTGCTATTTGAACCGATATTGGATTGATGTTGAAAGGTGTATGATTTTAAGAATGAGGTATAGAACACCTTTCTATATAATAGCAGTCAATCAGCCACTCTCGCGACGTTGAAAGGGCTGCTTATTCACTTATTCACAGATTTCAACTTATGATGAAGCCGTGCGGAGAGTGAGGAGTAGCGAAGCCCATAACTATGCAGATAGCGTATATACCCTTCGGATCAAGCGCTCCCCTGCGCACATACTTTCGCGTACCCCTTCGCGAAAGAATGGCTCCGAGAGGGTATATACTGTATCGCTCGCTGAGCGATGGGCTTCGAATGTGGATGGAAGAAATGAAAAACTTGCGAGTTTTAATGAGAAATTATACCTAATGAATCTAAATCATGCGCGAGTTGAATGGAAAATAACTCTGCTCCTTTTTTATTCAAATGAGTGGCATTAAAGAAGTTAGTTGTATCTTTAGACAACTCAGAAAAAGTGTAATCTATAATAGGAATATTATATTTATCTGCATAAAATTGAAAGGTATCATAAGCCTCCGTTAGATTATCAACTTTTTCAGTCAGTCCAATATATATGGGTGTATAGCAAAAAATTACTTGTACTCCTTCATCTTTACGTTCAGAAAGAAATTCATCAAACATTTTAATAGTCCGCTTATCTGTTTCAAAGTGAAATGTTTGAACTTTGTTATATTCAGTTGGATCCCAATTTTTATCATATGGTGTATAACCTTTAATAGGAATATCTACCACTTTTGCTTCTTCTGATAGTAATGTCCATATTCCTTTATATGTAGTATAACGGTATATCGGGATATACTTTTCTATTATACTAAATGACTCCACTTTGAGAATTTGTTCTCTCATATATGGGATAGTTAAATAAGGAAATAATTGCTCTCTATAAAAACCATCTGTCCATACTAAAGTATTGAAATAATCAATATTAATAATCAGCCATTTAGGTTTCTTCTTTTGGTAATGATTATAGATGTTGTATTTAAAAACTTGTCTATTTATACTACTTCCAGAGAAACCTAATATATAAGAATTCACATGCAAAATGCTGTCAATTATTAATGGATTAAATTGCCATTCAGCTCGTGAATTCCCCATTATTAGCATATCAGCATTGATATCACTATCTGATATCTCATTCCAAGTAACATACAAAGTGCTCTTGCAATGTTGCAAGCGATAAGACACATAAAAATCAAGTAATAAATTAATAACAAATAAAAGTATTAATGTTGATAATACTATGTTAAGAAATTTTTTCATTAGAATTGAAAATATATGAATTGTGATGGGGTTGCGGGAACCAGTAGTACAATAAGTTCTACAATTATAATGCACAAAATAAGACGTATAACTGGATGTAAGGAATAGATATCAAAACCATGCTGATGGTCTCGATTGATCCATTCTACAACGAGCATCATAATTATTGGGATGAATAAGGCTGAGTAGTACGCTCTATTTTTGAGATAAGGGATAGCGAATAATGTATTATTGCATATTCCACAGATATATTCCCACGCTTGACCTATTGTCTCTGCTCTGAAAATAATCCACCCCAACACGACAAGCATAAATGTACAGAATATTTGGATTGCTTCTTTCCATGTTGGCAATAAGCGTCCTTCTGCGACTTGGTTGGTATATTTGCGGTTTTTGCCAAGGAGAATGAGCGGGAGGAAAAGGAGGGCGTGGTAGGCTCCCCAAGCGATAAACGTCCAGTTGGCTCCATGCCAAAAGCCCGACAAGAGGAAGATGACAAAGGTGTTGCGCACAATAATCCATTTCTTGTAGCGGTCGGGATTCTTTATATGTGCAGGGACTTCCGGACGGGAGCCACCAAGAGGAATATAAACATAATCGCGAAACCAAGTAGTGAGACTTATATGCCAACGACGCCAGAATTCCGCTATGTCACGCGAGAAGTATGGGTTGTTGAAGTTGCGCATTAGTTTGATTCCAAAGAGTTTGGCAGTTCCGATGGCTATGTCCGAGTAACCGGAGAAATCGCCGTAAATCTGGAAGGTAAAGAGAATGGCTGCAAGCAACAATGTAGAGCCGGTTTGGGTGTCGTATGTTGCCCATACTTGGTCCACATACGTAGCGCAGTTGTCGGCTACAACAATCTTCTTGAACAAGCCCCAGAGGATTTGGCGCATTCCAACGGTCGCTTGGTCGTACGAGAACGTGCGTTTCTGCAGGAACTGCGGCAACAAATTTGTTGCGCGCTCAATAGGTCCGGCAACTAATTGCGGGAAGAACGATATAAACGCAAAGAAAGCAATTATATCTTTGGTCGGTTCTATCTTTTGGCGATATACATCTATCGAATACGAAAGTGCTTGGAAGGTATAGAACGAAATGCCGACAGGCAGAATGATACGCAATAATAAACTATCTGTACTAATCCCAAATAGTTGTCCGAACTCTGAGACAAAGAAATCGTAGTATTTGAAGACCGCTAAAATACCGAGATTAAGAACGATATTCGCTATCATCCAGAATTTCGGAGAAAACAATCTCCTTCCCTTTAGGGAAGGTTGGGTTAGGCCTCTTCCTATGAGCAGACCGCTTCCCCATGAGCAGAAACTCGTAAAAGCGATGAGCAGCAGAAATCTCCAGTCCCACCAACCATAAAAGACATAACTGGCGACAAGGACAAAGGCATTCTGGATGTTCAATGCCGTTTGTTCGCTCACATGCCAATAATGGAAGAGCGAGTAGCGCGGTCCGTTGATGCCGGAAGGCGTTAGAAACCAATAGAGCAAAAACACTATCGGCAGGAAGAATGCAAATTCTAAACTATTAAATAGCATGATTGATAGTAATTACACGTTATGCATACTATCAATCACATAAATACAAAAAAGTACGAGTACTTCATTGCATTTACCCAGGTTAGCCCACGACGGAAACCTTTTACAAAAATGAGATACTCGTACTAGTTTATACGAGCATTTCTATAATTTCTTTGTAAAAGGATCCCAACGCGGAACCCTTACTGATTATTTCAGCGTTTTATTTCCTTAAGTTTCGTGGGCTTTCGGTAAATGCGAAATAATAGTAATGCTTTTTTTAATATGTTTTTGCGCAACGCTTCGCGCTTGTCTTTCTCCTTCTTTTACGTCTCTCGGAGAAGGACGATGCTCTTTATGCCGGAGTGCCTATTTCATATAAATACTCCGGAGCAAAGCCTATTTCGTTTGACCAATCTACTGAAAAAGGATCGAGCTTAAACTGACGGAAATAATCCATATTTTGCAGCTTTTTGCAAATACCTTTTTGCGCTAAAGGCCAGAAATCCACCAATTTACTTGTACCATCATTAAACGATAGGCGCAAAACATAATTGTGGATATAGTCAGCACTTGTTACTTTCAAAATAGGATTCATATTTTCCTCCTTTCTTATTGCAAAGGTGTAATCTTCATTGGGGCTTCGGATTTACCTAATCGCTCCCAGTTTGCCAATAGTTCGTCTTGGTGCAAATCGAGCCACTCGTACACCAAACGCAATGCGCGGCGAGGGAGTGAACCGGTAATAACTCCGTCTTTTATTGTGATAATAGCTTCGTAATCTTGGTACTTTACATGAAAATGAGGTGGATTGTGTTCACTCATATACATGTATATTACGATTCCATAAAATGAACTAATTTCCGGCATAATTTTCTTGTATTATGATTTTGCGCCGCAAAATTACACAAAAAAAATGACATACGCAAGAACGTACATCATTTTTTACTTTTAAAATTGATTTTTTACCTATATAGCTTCTTCAAAAAGCGGCAAAAATGACAGCCGCCATGTAAAAGAAATGTCTTATGGTTATTGTTGATTATGGATTAACTTAACATCATTATTGCTTTTTTCAGGGCTGCGATAAACGCATCTATATCCGCTTTGTCGTTATACAAGCCAAACGAGACGCGCACCGTTCCCGGGACGCCTAATGAGTCGATCAGCGGTTCGGCACAATGATGCCCTGTGCGCACCGCCACGCCCTGCTGGTCAAGCAAGGTGCCGATGTCAAACGGATGGAGTAATGATTGGTGAGTGGTGATTGGTGATTGGTGATTGGTGAAAATATTAAAGCTGATGACTCCGGCTTTGGGTTGATGTTCGGCATAGATATGTACACCTTCGATGGCGGATAGTTGTGCTTCGCAGTATTCGGTCAGTTCGCGTTCATGGGCTTCGATAGCTTCCCAGCCGAGGGCTTGGATATAGTCTATCGCTTTAGACAGAGCATAGCTGCCCACGAAATTGGGTGTCCCGGCTTCGAACTTATAGGGCAACTCATTATAAGTCGTTCCGCTCCATCGTACATGGTTGATCATCTCTCCTCCACCTTCATGAGGCGGCAGTTTCTCTAGCCACTCCCGTTTGCCGTAGAGAACACCTATTCCCGTCGGGCCGTACATCTTATGTCCGGAGAAAGCGAGGAAATCGCAGTCGAGTGCCTGCACATTCACCTGCATATGCGGCACGCTCTGTGCCCCATCGATACAAACCGGAACACCTTGCGCATGTGCCAAACGAATGATTTCCTCTATCGGTTGAATCGTACCTAACACATTACTCACATGCGCCACACTCACTAACTTGGTCCGAGCGCTCAGAAACCCCTTAAAAGCCTCTATATCGAGCGATAAGTCCTCGCGCAGAGGGATATGGCGCAGCACGGCTTTCTTGCGCTCACAGAGCATCTGCCAGGGAACGATGTTCGAATGGTGTTCCAACCCGCTTACAATAATCTCATCCCCTTCGCCAATAAACGCTTCTCCAAAGGAGAAAGCCAAGGCATTGAGGCTGTCGGTCGTTCCCTTCGTGAAGATGATCTCATCGCTACTCTTTGCCCCGATGAAATCCGCCACTTTCTGCCGTGCCTCTTCGTGCTTACTCGTCGCTACTTGACTCAAATGATGCACTCCGCGGTGGATATTGCTGTTCCAATGGGTGTAAGCTTCTGAAATAGCGTCGATTACCGCCTGAGGCTTCTGACTCGTAGCTGCGTTATCCAAGTACACCAACTCCCGTCCGTGTACACGCTCCTTCAATATCGCAAAATCTTCTCTCTTCATACTAATGACCAATTACCAATCACCAATTACAAATGAATTAAGGCTTATAGAGACTTAGTTCTAGTATCTTCTGTGCATCGCCCTCTGCCATCAATTCCTGCAGACTTACATGCTCGTTATGTTCCATAAAACTCTCCACAATCCGCCAACCCAACCAAATACCGAGTCTTCCGGGCGATTCCTGCGAGACCTCCAAGGTAAACGGACCATCATTCAGATAACTGGATATAACCAAACTCTCGGTCTTGAACAAATCCCGTTTATCCATCACCAAGTGCCATATTGCTCGCTCGTTCTTTACACACCAATCCCATTGCTCCTTCGTCCAACCCATCACTTCATATCCCGGTAACTCATCATAAATCTGGGCTGTCAGATACATGATCTTGCCGCGATATATCATCTGGTCTAACAAACGGTTCTGCTTACTGGTGTAGAGTAGGGTATGAAACAGGTATGCACTCACCACATCCACCGGAATACATTCCTTGCGCATCGTCTGTTTCTGGTATTCGTATACCACACGGTTGTAATACTCATAGTCGCTACCTAAATACATATCTGCTCCCACGCCGATATACTCGTCCCGGAAGAAGATAGAAGCGTTAAAACCCGAGATGAACAGATAAAGGGTAGGGATCTCTGTTTCCGGATAAAGATATTGTATACGCGAAAAACCCTTATTCAGTTCTTTTTGCAGGTCGCTGATATCCGCAAACACCTCTTTCTCCCGCGCGTTCGTGTACTTAAACCCGTATAACGTATCATTCAAAAACTGCGGTAACACCTCTGCCAGATATGCCGTGTCGTAAGACGGAATACCCAATACACTCTCCACCCAATCCTGCATAAACTCCGGATACTCGGCGTACAGCACCGCAATATCCTCATTTACTGTCGCTTCATGTACATTCAGCAATGCATTATCGAAGCGCACGATCTCCACTTCCTGCGTCGCAATGTCCTTCGGCCAATACGTCCGTCCTTTCTGGCAACTCGTCAGCGCGAGTATAAAAAGCAATATATAAATTATCTTTCTCATAATAGGTAGTTTCTTCCCTTTAGGGAGGGTTAGGGTAGACTTATTTTTCCATCTATGATTTCTATCGTCCGGTCAGCTATTCCAGCCAACTCTTTATCGTGCGTGACGAGCAAAATCGTCTGACCGTACTCTTTCCGCAGTTTGAGCAGCAGGTCACTCAGTTCTTTTTTGTTCTGCGAGTCAAGGCTGCCGGTGGGTTCATCCGCCAAAATGATATCCGGTGCCATCATCAACGCTCTTGCTGCGGCTACACGCTGTTTCTCTCCGCCGGACAACTCATTCGGCTTGTGCTCCATCCGTTCTACCAAACCCAACTCACGCAGCAGCTTCTCCGCTCGGGGTTTATACTCGCTTTCTTTCTCACGAGCGATCATGGCCGGAATACATACATTTTCCAATGCCGTGAACTCCGGCAGTAACTGATGGAACTGGAAGATAAAACCGATATGTTTGTTGCGGAAAGCAGCTAACTCACGGTCTTTCATCTCAAATACATCCGTTCCGTCCATTAACACCTGACCCTTCGTCGGACGATCTAATGTACCGATGATCTGGAGTAGGGTAGTCTTACCCGCTCCGCTCTTGCCGATGATCGCTACGATCTCGCCTTTCTTAACCTCCAGATTCACACCCTTCAGTACTTCCAAATCGCCAAACGACTTGTGTATGTTTTTAACTTCTATCATAACTTCTTTCCACTTATTTTTCAGCTTTCATTTTGATTATTTCTATTGCCTTTTCAATGATATCGTCTTGATCCGTACTTACCATCGTCACTTTCACATCCGGTTCAATACCCTCTTCGATATCCTTCTTGTCTGCGTCATACATCCGTACGCTCGAGAAACGAACGCTCCATCCGCATGGCATCTCATAACTCATCGGCATTCCTCCACCTCCTCCGCTTGTGCCTCCAACTAATAGCACATGATCCGCATACCGCATCATATTCACAAAACTATTCGTAGCCGAATAACTTCTTCGATTGCATAGCACTACCGTCGGTCGAAGCCATTTACTCCCTACCAGCGAAGCATCTGCATGTAACTCCTCTAACTCCGAGAAATCAGTATGCCCGGGACCCGTCTTATGTTGCCAATAACCCACCAGACGATCGTCTGTAAAGAAAGGCGAAGCTAACTTATACGCATTGGTTAAATCTCCTCCTCCATTATTCCGTACGTCTATTATCAACCCCTTGCAGTCTTTAAAGGCCGTGAAAATCCAGTATATATTACTGTTCGAAAAACTGCTCGAGAAGCTCGAACAATAGATATACCCGATACTGTCATTGGCTATCGTGCAGTAGTATAACCCGCCTGCCACTCGATAATTCTGCATATACATCGCCTGGATCTGCGAATTATAATTAGCCGGAAATGTATCGTACCATGCCGTGCTACGCGAGACATCAAAAGGTGTATAGAGATTCACATGCCCATCGTGCAACGAGTCTAACATCCCGGCGCATAGATCGAAAAGTGCTACCGGATCTGTCTTCTCCAACATCTCTGCTTTCGCGATATACTCCTCATGAATGGCATTCCAGTCAATCCCCTTTTCCTCAATATAGCAATACCGGGTGTCGATAATCTGCCATAACGCCTCTACGTTCTCCACGGGATCGGTCGAATAAGCCATCTCCTCGCTCGAATGACATGCCGTCAGAATCCAGCCTGCCAGCATTCCCATTAATCCATATTGTATGATACCTCGTGTACTCATAAGCGTGCGTTAGCGCGTGTCTTGTACTTCCAGCAGCAACCTACCACCAGGCATATCTGATTTCGCATAAAATGCATATACTTCGTATTGTAATATACAAAATAATGTTCCGCTCCAATACGCCAAGTGGTGTGGGGGAACTGCATGTCCAAACTCAAGTCATGCTCCACGGTGTGATGATTCCAATGCCCGGAACAACGTGCTACAGCCGGAACTCCCTCCGTGATCTCATAGTACGACTCCCCGTATTCCGGCAGATAATCAAAACCAATCAGGTTTGTTCGTACCGTATACTGCAGACGATAACTCGTTTTCTTTCCGTAAAAAGACCAACTCAATCCTCCCATCGCCATCGCATCTATGGCAACATCGAACGAAAGCGGTTTATTCACATTGTTTGCATGATATCGCGCCGCAAAACATCCTTCTAAATAGGGTCCCGCAAAAACCTGCAGACGATCCTCTATCCATTTCCAACGGTAATAAACACCCCAACCGGCCTCAATCTGAAAACCCCAGAACATATTCGATCCCGCTGAACTGATATATCTCGCCATGCCGATATCCGCTCTACCTACATGCTCCCAGTTCGCTAACTTACCCGCTTTACCTAACTTCGTGTCCTGACGAAACGGTTGCCACCACTCACTTCCCAAACCGAATTGCAAACCCTTGTATCCCAACGGACTGAGATAGGTATCCAATTGGTATCCTCCGCCCACTTTCGCCTTCAGCACATAAGTATGCTCCACGCTCTCTCCCGGCACGGCTATCCCGCTCTCCGCCGGCGCAACTGTGGCTTGCTCGCTCTCCGCGCAAACCCCCATCGCACAAAACATCATAAGCAGTATACCGACACACCGGTTCATAAAACCTTCATTTTGGCTGCAAAATTACTACTTTTTTTGTACATATGCAAATTATTTGTATTTTTAAGTGCAGATGCCATGCTTTCGAGCCTGAGATGGGTATTACAATCAATAAGGAATATCTAAAAATATCTAAGTATCACTAAGGATTGAAATTGCTCTGTATTATATACAAAGTATATAATACTATTGGGTATTGCAGGTATTCGAAAAAAATGCATGGCACAAATGGCACATTTGGCACAATAGAGCCAGAAAGTGTCAAAAGTGCCAAAAGTGCCAGAGCAAAAATTTACATTACTTACGAGAAAGTGTCCAATCGGAAACGGAATAGGTACTTTCCACTTGCGCTTCTAGGTCATCGGGCAGATTATAGAAGAAATCAATGCCAGTTTGCGCTTCGACTTCGTCTACGGAGAGCATATAGGTCATTAAGGGACGGTTGCCGGCTTGGTTAGGCATAATAAATCCGATAGAAGTCCATCCTTGGCGCGTTTGGCGGAGAAAGACTTTATAGAAAGCAGAGGGGACAGCAATCATATGGTTCTTGCCGATGGTTGTATAATCGGGTTCAACAATAGGTCCGCAAGCGATA
Organism: Paludibacteraceae bacterium; assembly: GCA_016302585.1. Lineage (GTDB taxonomy): Bacteria > Bacteroidota > Bacteroidia > Bacteroidales > Paludibacteraceae > Colicola. Next base: position 21,954 of record JAEDNI010000011.1, read on the forward strand.
TAGATGTTTCCGTACAGTTGCGCCCAATCACGCGCTAATTCCTCCAAATCTTTCCAATCCCCGGCGTTGAGGCTATGTAACTGCGGGCACATATTCGTCATGTAAAAACTCTCGCGCATTGCTTGTTCGGACCATTTCATATCTGCGGCAGGAGCCATGTGTCCACGATCATAGCCGGAATTGGCATATTCGCCAGTTACGACCGGGTCACCGTTCACCAAAGGATCCGGTTTAAAATGGTTCTTGCGCTCTTGTTCTCCGCTTGTCTCCGCGTTTGTTAATTCATAGGCAACCCAGTTAGGTACGAGCCAATCGGGGTTGTAACTAACGGTGTAGCCAAGATGTTGGATGACTTGCTCTGGCTGGTTGTTAATCACGCGCGGCAGTTCATAGGGAAGCTGAGATTCTGCAGAGGCGGGAGTTGGTTCCACAAGAGCCGCAGCGGCCACGGTAGTGGGAACGGCTTGCTCCTCGGAGGTTGTAATCAGTTCTGCGACCAAGGTAGCAATACCAATTAACACCAAGAGAATAATGGTGTATAGCGTATTCTTCTTTGATTTTTTACCCATACTCAACAAAATTTCGTTGCAAAGGTACGAAAAAGTTTTGAATTGTGCAAGAAAAGGTAGAAAAAATGACTTGGCACACTTGACATAGTTGGCACAATTATGAGTGTTAAGAGTGTCAAGTGTGCCATGCAATTTGCATGAGATTTTCGAGATAATTGAGACAATGGGGATGAAAGTGTCTCAAAAGTCTCAACTGTCTCATGTCATTTTTAAAAGAAAGAACGCGAGCCAGACGACTCGCGAACTTAGCGGAAGGGGGCCGGGATGGTATCCCGCGTAAGAAACAAACGTTTTGAACCCGAATGCAATTTCGGGAAATAGACGAAGGGTTATCTTACTTCCTGGCCTTGCAAGGTATATACCTTATCACCACGGAGAATGAGGATTTGGCCGTTACGGAGGATCTTAGTAGTGCCAGTTTCTTCAAGTTCAATATCTTCTAAAGGTGTGGTAGGTCCATCGGAGTATGGCAATACTAATAAATCTTGTGCTTGCGTGCCTTTATAGAAAGAGAAGTAATCATAGGTTGTGTTTAAAGAAAGATAGCGTGTAGCATTGCTAGTATCTACAAACCAGTATTGAGTTAAACCAGATGAGAGATTGTTAACTGATAGAACCTTGCCATTAGCACTCATATATGCTGTGTTTCCGCTTGTGTAAGAGATATATACATCAAGATTCTTGAGCATAATTCCGCCAGTTGTCTCTTCGATTGTCCAAATATATTTGTCCTCCAAGTCGTAATTCTGTACTTTAGATTTATCTGATGTACTAGAATTAACAGCCTCTAAATGAGGAGTACTTTCTGTACCAGCATTTACGCTAGTAAGATAATACCAATTCGACGATGATTGTCGCTGTGCAAGAATCACATATTCATTTTTTTCTGCAGCGGGTTCAACCAACAGAGTCCTTGGATTCACAAGACCCTCAGTACAACCGACCAATTGCCACTCCTCTGATTCATTATTCTTATAAAGTAAGTATGCATCGTACTCTCCGGGAGTAGTTGTAAGTTTGCCTTTAACCGACACAATAGCATCTCCATAGGCAGGAATGGCATCCTCGCTACAATCTCTATCGTCAAAGAACTTGTAGATAGAGGGGTTGGATTTATTTACGAGTTTCATCGTAATGAATCCCGTGAACGGAGTTGATTCGTTATTATTAATTTGTGTTGTAAATTTTATGGAGTCACCTACACACCAATGTTCTTTTGACCCATACCATGAGAAAAAAGCCGTTAAATCCATTTCTAATGGGTTGTATACGACGACTTCGTCGTAATTACGATAAAAATCACTTCTGATAGGTGTTAAATCGCCACTTACTGTATCTCTATACTGCATAACGACTTCGTACACACCAGTAGATAAGTTTCTGGCTGAATCTAATTTAAAATCAAAAACGTCGATCCCAGGTAAAGAATCAACATACAAACTATCCGTCCATATAATATCCGTTTTGTAATGAGATCCATCACTTAGCTCAGCGGTGTTATAAACAGATGCGTAAATATAACCATCAAATTTTTTATCTCCCGCATTTGATATGATAGTCATAAAGGACCAAGGTTCTCCGACAGGCATTGAATCTCGGAGAGAAAGATGATCTTCCATTTCAAGGATAAATCTGGAAGAGGTATTTGTCTTCGGATAGAGACAAAGCAAAGCAATTTGATTAGAGGTAAAATCTTGTGTAGTAAGAATATCCGAAGATGGATTTAATGCGGATAGCGAATAGTATCCATCTGACCTGTCCCATCCCCAATTAAAGTGGAAATAATCGTCACTTCTAAAGCCATCGCATATAAAGGCATGTTCTCCATTACTCCCTCGTCCATCATAAAACAAAGGCCGCCCTAAAATCAACTGTACTTTCAGTTTGCTCTGCCACTCGCTTAATGTGTATTCGACCTTTGAGCACATTCGTGCTTCGTCGCTATATGAAAAATAATTTCTGAAAGCATTTTCTGCCTTCCAAGCCATAGCTTTGCTCTCATCAACACCATAATCCATATCGACAGCTACACCACAATGATACATTAAAGTAGCGATAGCATCTATTTCAGTACCCGAACTAAACAACCCTAAATCGTTAGCCATATTTGCCCAATCGTATGTGGTATTCCCAAAATCCGCGAATTGTTCCCCATATACAGTATGACTGTATGAATGACTTCCTCTTCCTTTAATTGGGTGCTCCCAATACTTCATGATTTGAGCCATCGCAGTAGCTACACATCCTGTTACGCAGTGTATTCCTGCTTGGGAATCATATGGACATTTATTGTAATATCCATTTCCTTGAGACCATTCTGTTTTGATGAGAGGTGCAACAATAACATCTGCTTGTTTCGCCTTTCGTGTGTTAGAGAGGGCCTCCCATTCTGCTTTGGTATCTTCAGTTGGCTCGATACCTTGTGCTAAAGCCCATTTTATTTCTCGTTCATATTCGCTTAGCCACCAAAGCAAATTATCCGGCATATTATCAACATCTAAAGAACCCGAATAGGAGTAGCCTAACACGGGAGTGGCAATATTGTCCGCCGCAATAATCACGTACCCATCTGCATCTTCGCTGTTAAAAATATAGAATAGTTGATTGTCAGCAACCTCTTTCGCAGCGCGAACCATACGTTTTTGTTTATGTGGCGCTTTATTAACTGATCCATCAACATTTGTTTCCGGAGCGTTTATAAAGTTTTCGGCAACTTGTTGTGCCGAATTCGGATCTACAGGCGCGGCCAATAACATAGCCGGCAACATCAGCAATATGAAGAGTAACTTTTTCATGGTACTTAGTTCAGTTTGAAGATATATGTAATAGTTCCTATTTGATCATGTTCTCCTTCTGTAAACTTTGCTTTCTTAGCCGCATCAAGTGCAACTTTTTGAGTGTACTCATCTGTGACAGAGCCGCCAATAACTTTTGCTTCAACGACCTTGCCTGCGGCGTTTACGCGAATTTGAACAGTAACACTTCCCTCTTGTCTAAAATCATTGGATGGTTGCGGCAAAGTACCCTTGATACTTCTACCTGCCATAGACCACGAGTTACCATAGCCGGGACGTCCTAGAGGATTGCCTTTTTGACCAGCTTCGCCTGATCCATACGATCCAAATAACGAACCAATCTGATTTGCTTTTGCGAGTGCTACTGCTTGCTTAGCTCTTTCAGCCGCTTCGTCAACAGGTTTGTTATATAAAACCACTTTGCCATTAGCATATATGATGCAATTTATCTCATCTACACGGAGAACGAAGATAGGACCATCAAGATTATCCAGCTCTTTATAACGAATCTCCGATGTGGATACTTCAAGTATCTTAGCATCGATTTTCTTTGCGTCTTTTGTCACAATAAGGTCCTGTGCAAAAGCACCAATTGTTATTACCATGCAGGTAAGCAGAATTATTACTTTTTTCATATGTTCTGGATTTCAAGTTAATATATAAAATAAAAGCGTGCGCTTTTCGTTCGCTTCATTTGATTGTTTGAGGCTCTGGACTGCCTTGTTAACTCAAATTTACGCACGGAAAACTCACGCTGAAACGTGAGCGTGCATAAACCGTACTTGAGTTAACAATGATTTGTTGAAAGTGTCCAGTTTTCAAACAATCAAGTTGGGCTTATTACGCTATATCTTGGCGCTCGCTTGCGCCTTTTATATGTCCTTGCTGTTTTTCGTCTGCAAGCGACGAGGGTTATAAAACCTTTGCGGCCGCAAAGGTACGAAAAAAAAATGATATATGCAAAAAAATCTGCACTTTCGATGCAGATTTAGAGTTAAATCGTCAATAAGCGATCGCCGTTTTCTTGCGGCTCGATCTTGACCCATACCGTGTCTTCCGGCAAAAGCGCCTCTATCATCTCCGGCCATTCGATGAAACAGTAGTTACCCGAATACAGATATTCCTCTGCTCCGAAATCCATCGCTTCACGGATGTCCTTCAGACGGTAACAATCGAAATGATATACCTCGCCCTTATACGGTCGTTCCACATCATACACGTTCACGATGGCAAAGGTAGGACTGTTTACTACATCCAGCGTACCCATCTCTTCGCATAACTTCTTGATGAACGTCGTCTTACCAGCCCCCATCTGTCCGTCGAACGCAAACACACGATGCGGCTCATGGTCCTTCAACAAGTCTAATACACTAACTGTTTCATTTTTCTCATTCGTCAACAAAATGTTGGAATTGTCGTCTAATTTTATTGTATAAGTAGCCATATTCTTGCTTTTCATTCAATTCTCAGAGACTTATTTTTGCCTGTAATTGCTCGTAAATCGCTGAACCACAGGACTTTCCGAGCAAAGCAACCATTTCTTCTTTACTGGCCGTTCTGGCGCGTTTCACGGACCCAAAATGCGTTAAAATTTTCTGTTTTGTGACAGGACCAACGCCTTTAATTTCATCTAACTCACTGTGTATCAGTGCTTTACTACGTTTTTGCTTGTGGAATGTAATCGCAAAACGATGTACTTCATCCTGAATATTCGTCAATAGCCGAAAAACTTCACTCGTCACAGGCATGCTAATCTCCTGTGGCGGAAAACCGAACAACAAAGTCTGTGTCCTATGTTTGTCATTTTTCTTCAGTCCCGCGATCGGAATATGCAATCCCAATTGATCTTCTATCGCTTCTCGTATCGCGTGCATCTGACCTAAACCTCCATCTGCGATAATCAGATCCGGCATTTGCCCACCTTCATCTATCAGGTGTTGATATCGTCTCCGAACCACCTCTCGCATACTCGAATAATCATCGGATCCATCGGAACTTTTGATCTCAAATCGCTTGTAATCACTCTTACTCGGTTTGGCCATTCGATATACTACACATCCGGCTACTGCATTCGTGCCTTGTATGTTACTATTGTCGAAACAATCGATCCATTTCGGTAGAGTAGGTAAGCCCATCATCTGCTGCATCTCGGTCAATATCCTCACTCCCCTTTGTTCCGGATTCAGTTTATCTTCCTGTTTGATGCGGTCTAATTTGTACTGCCTTACATTCTGCATCGCCAAATCTAACAATTTCTTCTTGTCTCCGCTTACCGCAATATTAACATGCAATGTATCATCAAATACCTCCGGAATGAACGGAACAATTACCTCTTTGGTGTTGCTCTCTAACTGCCGCCTCAACTCCATCATACCAAAAGCCATAATCTCCTCCTTCGCCTCATCCATCTTCCGTTTGTACTCGATTGTCTGACCCTGAACGATACTTCCGTTATGGACGTGAAGCATACTTATATATACACGGTCATCTTGCTCGTCATAACCAAATACATCCACATCTTTTGCCGATGAATTCGTGATAATTGTCTTACTTTTGAATTGCTCTAATAACTCAATCTTGTGTTTAATGTCAGCCGCTTCCTCATATTTCATCTCCCCTGCAAGTCGCATCATCTGTTCCTCTAGCTGCTTCCCGATCTCATGAGCATCTCCCTTGATCAACTTTCTGGCTTGGTCTATCCATTCGCTATACTCCTCTTTGCCTTTTCCTTCACAGATCCCACAGCAATTCTTCAAATGATATTTTAAACACACTCGCACCTTCTTTTTCTCGATGGAATCGGCGGTTAATGGCATATTGCAAGTCCGTATCGGATAGAGCTTATGAATCAATTCCAATACCATCTCAACCGTATTGCCGAAACTGTACGGTCCATAGTATTCCCCGATCTTTTTGTTGATGGTTCGGGTTTTGAAAATTCGAGGAAACGGTTCTTTGGTTATGCAAATACTCGGATAACTCTTTCCGTCCTTCAGTAAGATATTATACCGAGGCTGGCACTCCTTTATCAGATTATTCTCCAGCAGAAAGGCATCTTGCTCACTTGCTACTACCACATATTTGATATCCGCTATATGAACCACCAACTGCCGGGTTTTGCTGCTCTGATGCTCTTTATTGAAGTAACTGTTTACCCGCCTGTGAAGATTCTTTGCCTTACCAACATAGATGATCTGCCCATCCTTATCAAAGTATTGGTATACGCCCGGACTCTCCGGAATACGCTTCAACAATAGGGCAATATGATCATCTTTTTTATTCATCTACTTCAATACCCATCAGGCAGTCCACTTCGGCTCCTGCTTCGGATAATACTTTTCTGCCGGGCAGACCTTCTAACTCGATCAAACAGTTTACGTATATCTTCTTTACGCCCAATTTCTTAACTAACTCTATCGCAGCAGCCATCGAGCCGCCTGTAGCCAATATATCGTCATGTATCAGTACTACATCGTTCTCGTCTAATGCATCCTTATGAATCTGAATGACATCCTCCCCGTATTCCTTGGCATAAGTAACAGAAACCGTTTCTGCCGGTAATTTATTCGGCTTGCGGATGGGAACAAATCCCGCACCGATCTCCATTGCTACGGCAGGAGCCAAAATAAACCCTCTACTCTCTATTCCTACCACTTGCGTAATTCCCAGGTTCTTATATCTACGGACCATTTCATCCCGCATCCATTTCAGGCATTCCGGTTTGTCCAACGCCGTGGTGATGTCCTTGAACTGTATGCCCGGAATTGGAAAATCAGGCACATTTCGAATAGCATTTTTAACTTCTTCTACTGTCATAGTATACGTTATTTGTTGTCAATGTTTCACGTGGAACAATTAATGTAGTTTGCTTTGCAAACTAAATCATCAATTACCAATCACCAATTACCAATTACCAATTACCAATCACCTATCTACCCATCAAAACAAGCAATACGCTTACATCATTCGGACTTACTCCCGGTATGCGTTGTGCTTCCCCGATGCTCTTCGGACGGATCCTGCTTAACTTCTGTCTCGCCTCGGTACTCAGGCTCTGTATTTCCTCATAATTGAACCCATCCGGAATACGTATTTGGTCCAAGCGTTGTAATTTGGCCGCCTCGTTCTGCTCGCGTTTGATATACCCTGCGTACTTGATTTGAATCTCGCAACTCTCTACTACTTCTTCCGATAGACCTTCCATCCTCGCCTTCAGTTCCGGTACTACATTCCCCAGACCCTGAATCGTTACTTGCGGACGAAGAATCAAATCGCAGATCTTACATCCTTCATGTAGCGCACTACTGCCAATTGATTCCAACCATCCGTCAATACTTCCCTTACGCACAACTGTCTGCTGCATAAATCCGATGAAATCGGAACATGCTTTCTCTTTTTGACACCATAAGTCGTACCTCGTTCGATCTGCCAACCCCATCTCATAACTCTTCTTCGTTAGGCGCTCATCAGCATTATCCTGCCGCAACAAGATCCGGTATTCCGCTCTAGACGTGAACATCCGATACGGTTCATCTACGCCCTTATTTACCAAATCATCAATCAGCACACCGATGTAACTCTCGTCTCTTCCCATCGTAAACGGTGTACCTCCGTGTACATTCAGATGGGCATTCACTCCCGCTACTAAACCTTGTCCGGCAGCTTCTTCATAACCCGTGGTACCGTTGATCTGTCCGGCGAAAAACAGATTTTTAATCTGTTTCGTCTCTAAGGTGTGATGCAGTTGCGTCGGATCGAAGAAGTCGTACTCAATCGCATAGCCCGGTCGATATAGCACCACATCTTCCAAACCCTTCACGGTCTTCAAACCCGCTAACTGTACTTGCCATGGCAGGCTGCTCGAGAAACCGTTTACGTAATATTCATTGCTGTCTACTCCCTCCGGTTCCAGGAAAAGTTGATGCGCGTCTTTTTCGGCAAACGTAACAATCTTTGTCTCTATACTCGGGCAATAGCGGGGACCTATACTCTTGATTTGACCGTTGAAAAGGGGGGAATCTGCCAATCCGGAACGTAGCGCTTCGTGCGTTTGGGCATTCGTATAAGTGATCCAACAAGGCATTTGTTTCAACTCCCTTTTTACGGTATTCAGATAACTGAACTGATGCCAATCATTGTCGCCGTCTTGACGAACCATCTCATCAAAATGAATAGACCGTGCATCTATACGAGCCGGAGTGCCTGTTTTCATTCTGTCCGATCTGAAGCCTAATTCCACCAGTTGCTCGGTGATCCCGTAAGAAGCCGGTTCAGATATCCTTCCCCCTGCTATCTGCGTCTTACCGCAGTGCATCAGTCCGTTAAGAAAAGTACCGTTGGTCAGTACTACCGCATCGGCTTTCATCTCGATGCCTAAAGCTGTCTTCACGCCGCATACCTTATTATCTTTGATAATAAGACCGGTTACAATGTCCTGCCATATATTCAGATTCTCCGTGTGCGAAAGAACCTTCACCCATTCTTCAATAAACCGCTTTCTGTCGCTTTGGCTACGCGGACTCCACATGGCCGGACCTTTACTCTGGTTGAGGAGCCTGTATTGAATAGCACTCCGGTCGGTTACGATGCCCATTTGTCCACCAAGGGCATCAATCTCGCGCACAATCTGGCCTTTCGCAATTCCGCCTACTGCCGGATTGCAACTCATCTGGGCAATCTTGTTCATGTCCATCGTGATCAGCATAGTCTTACTGCCCATTCGGGCAGCAGCACTCGCTGCTTCGCAACCGGCATGTCCGGCCCCAACTACTATCACATCGTATTTGAAATACATATTATCTTTTCTTTCTTTCTATGGTATGGCCGCGATGATGCCAACCTGATACACCGCTGAAACTATTGGCGTGAATGGTTCTCAAGTGCGGCACAAATGCGTTCTCTAAATGGCCTCTATATATCACTTCGTTTGTCTTCGGGTTTACCAAAATGCCGATGATATCGAAGCGAGGGAGTTTTTCGGATCGCTTGTATTTGATGTAGGCATTTCCTGCCGCAATCATCCTCCTTTTTTTATTCTCATCTACATATTCTTCCGGCATATGGTCTCCGAATGTGCTCGTGCGTGCCTTTACTTCTACAAACACAATCTCTTTCTTATTCTCCGCAATAAGATCCATCTCAAGATGTCCCATGCGCCAGTTGTGCTCTACGATACGAAAGCCTTTCTCTTCCAGCATCTTGGCTGCCTCCGCTTCACCGAGGATTCCTATCGGGTTTATTACAAAACTCATTATCTCAACTGTTCCATTCGGGCGGCATCTAACCGCAACAGGATGAATAATAACAACGTAAAGCCCCATAGCGAACTTCCTCCGTAACTGAAGAAAGGCAAAGGAATACCAATTACAGGTAGCAGTCCCAATACCATACCCACGTTAATCGTAAGATGGAAAAGGAAGATACTGGCCACCGAGTAGGCGTATATACGCGTCGATACATTGCGTTGGCGTTCTGCGATCATGATCAAGCGCAAGAGAAAGAATAGATACAGCAATAAAACTCCGATGGATCCGACAAATCCCCATTCTTCACCTACAGTACAGAAGATAAAATCGGTGTCTTGTTCCGGTACAAACTGCAATTTGGTTTGCGTGCCATGCAGGTAACCTTTCCCGAAGAATCTACCTGATCCAACGGCAATACGGGCTTGATTGACATTATATCCCGCACCCGAAGGATCTTCTTTCATTCCCAATAACACCTCTATACGAATACGTTGGTGAGGTTGCAGCACTTTCTTGAATGCGAAATCGCACGCGTGCGTGTAGCCGATACAGAAGACAGTGAATGCTGCTACTATGAATAATATATACTTGCGCCAATAGATACTTACAAAAATCGTATATAAAACAAGCGCAATGACAACGCCCATTGATACCCAGTTAAAAGGCACCGCTACCCATATATTGACCAGTAAACTGATACCATATACAAGCAGCACGCTGCCTATTAGTATCAATGCCTGCCAGCGTAAACGATGCTCTTTGCATATGAAATAAATCTCTACGGCTGTCAAGAGCAGCATACAACTTAAAATTCCTACGCTACCCGTTCCTAACGGTAATGGTACTTGTCCCCATCGAATACTCATCAGGAATAAAGCTACTGCAGCAACCCCTATCCATAATACATAACCACTCATTCCTTGGCGATAGAAAACCAGTAAGAAGGCGGCAAAGACAAGCGCAGAACCCGTCTCTTTCTGAAGGATCATAATGATTAAAGCCGGTACTCCAATCATGGCAAAAGGTACGATCAAATCGCGCCAAGTACGCAGTTTGTATTCATATCGACCCATGTATTTGGCAATTGCCAATGCCACGATACACTTGGCAAACTCTGCCGGCTGTAAATTCACGGGACCCAGAGATATCCAACTCATGGATCCCTTGATATCGTGCGCTAAGAAGGGTGTGGCCAGTAGCAAAAGCAACATCGCTCCATATGCAATATAGGCCAGCACATCGTAGGTCTTATAGTCAATCATCAGCACTACGAAGCCTAAAAGCAAAGAACCGATAATCCACGCGAATTGTTTTCCTGCGCGGTTGGAGAAATCAACGATACTTGTTTGGTCAAAGGTGTAGCTGGCGCCATAGATATTGATCCAACCGAAGATTGCTAAGGCCAGAAACATACCGATCGTCAACCAATCGACATTTTGCCATATGTTACCACTTCTTGACGCTCTCATTCAATACGGCACTTGATATTTTCTTCCTCAGGTCTTTGCGCTGAACCTGACCTGTCAGATACTGCTCCATCATCATACTGGCTACAGGACATGCCCAAGTAGCACCATAACCTGCGTTTTCAACGACTACTGCTACTGCAATTTGAGGATCTTCCACCGGAGCAAAACCAATAAATATGGCATGATCCTTACCATGCGGGTTTTGAGCAGTACCGGTCTTGCCGGCTTGTGAAATGCCCTCAATAGGATACCATCTACCTGTTCCGTACTGCATCACGCGGTGCATACCTTCTTTGACCTCCGCAAACCATTTCTGCTTAATTCCTATCTCATGGCGATGCGTTAACATCGAATCGTTCTTATTCAAATGCGGAGTGATAAAATAGCCCTCATTAGCTATCGTAGCGGCTTGATTCGCTAATTGCAACGGTGTTACCAGAATCTCTCCTTGACCGATACTCAATGAACGAATCGTGATGGCTTTCCATCCTGTCGGACCATAGGTCCGGTCGTACTCTTTGATATTCGGCACTTTACCTGCCGATTGTTCACTCAGGTCCGTGTCTTTAAAACGCTGACCAAGACCGAACTCCATGACTGCATCGCGCCATAACTCATAGCGGTGTCGGAAATCCGCATTGTCTTTCCCGTATCCGTCTTTTTGCAGTAAATCGCGGTACGCACACCAGAAATATGGGTTACAACTCTGCTCGATAGCCTTATCTAATGCCACTGGAGATCCGTGATGGTGAGTACATTTGATAGGTGTACTCTGTGGACCCGAGCAGGGATATAACGTATTCGGGGTAATAGCGCCCTGCTCTAGACAAACCAACGCTTGTATCGTCTTAAACGTAGAACCGGGAGGATATGTAGCTTGCGTAGCGCGGTTCATCAACGGCTTCGTCGGATCTTTGAGTAACTGATTGTAATTCTTGCTTCGCTCTTTGCCTACCAGCACTTTCGGGTTCCAACTCGGATTGGACACCAACGCCAATATCTCACCTGTCTTCGGCTCAATAGCTACGGCACTTCCGATTTTACCGGCTAAAAGTTCCTCTGCTAACAGCTGCAATTGGATATCTAATGTGGTATAAAGATCTGTACCCGCTTTAGCCGTTTTATCCAACGCTCCGTTTTGATAACTTCCCTGCATTCGACCGCGCGAATCGCGCATCAGCACCTCTACGCCTTTCTCACCGCGTAACTGTTGTTCATACGTTCTCTCCAATCCGTCGCGACCCGAGTAGTCGCCCCTCGCATAATATGCATCACGATCGATATCATTTTGGTTTACTTCGCCTACTGAACCCAACACATGCGCTGCGGCTTTATACGTATAGTCACGTAAGGTGCGTTTCTGAATCTGAATACCCGGGAAGAGGAACTTGGATTCTTGCAGCGTAGCAATATCCTCTTTCTTCAATTGACTCATGAAAACCTGTGGCGTCCATCGAGAATAACCTCTGTTCTTTTTCTTATCCTTAATCTCCGCAATCCGTTCGTCAAACTCTGTCCGGCTTATCTGAAGACATTGGCAGAATGCTGTCGTATCCCAGTCTTTACCCATCTCACGCATCACCATCGTGATTTCATAAATCGGCTGGTTGAATACCAATAATTCTCCGTTGCGATCGTAAATCAGACCGCGCGACGGATATATAGTTTGCTTAACCAATGCGTTGTTATCCGCTTGGTCTTTGGTGGATTGATCAATGATTTGAAGATAAAAAAGACGAATTATATACACCAAGACCACTACAATGGCAATGCCACTGATAACATACCGGCGTCTATAATTCTGATCGTTAATCATCTATATTTCAGCGTGTTGTAACCGATTATAACAACAATAGTTAACGCACTACTTACAGCGGTCTCCAATAGCACCATTCCGATATGACTCCAACTCCAAGCTGCCAAAACAAATACCGTCAGATGATGAATGATAACTAAAATAACAGTATATTTAATGAGACCGTCTAAACCCAAATTACGCAAACTGATTTGCTCATTCAGACGATCTTTATCATTCACAATAACTCCCAACAAGTATGGGCGAATGAACATCAGTAGAATACATGCCGCCATGTGGATACCAATGGAATTGCAGAAAACATCCATGATAAGTCCGGCTATGGCGCCTATAATCATCTCTACGCTCAATGGCAGCGTGATAGGCATCATCATCAGGCATAGAATATAGATATACGGATGGCATATACCCCATAACTGCAACTGATTGAATAACAGCACCTGAAGCAGCATCACAACGATATATCGGCCGAATTGTTTAGTCCATTCCATTTGTCAGTTCCTCCAATTCTTGCTGATGACCGTTTTGCACGATCTCTACATACTTCAGTCGCTTGAAATTCGTACTCAAGCGCACGCGTATCGTATGGTACGAATCACCATCCTTTAATACGCTATTTTCTACGATTCCAACGGGTATTCCTTCAGGAAAAACCGGACTTAATCCACTCGTTATAATCGTATCTCCTGTATTCACTACCATGTGAGAAGCTACATCCGTCAGTAGAGCATACCGAATGTCTTTACCATCCCATTGCAAGGTTCCGATATAGTCGTTCTTTAAAAAACGGCAACTCAGATTCGTATATGTATTGATAACAGGTAAAACAATACTGTAGTTCATTCCTACCGTTTGAACAATACCTACCACTCCATCGCTATTGCGCACTCCCTGTCCACGCTGAATACCATCGTTACTACCGCGGTTAATCGTTATATAGTTATGCAGGTGATCCGTTGTCATCTGTACCGCTTTGGCCGGAAGATAGTGTATCGACTCGTGGTTTTGAGCCGAATCCATCGCACTGATCTGATTCCGCAACGCAGCATTTTCTTCCGCTAAAATCTCATTCTGACTCCGCAAACTGAAATAGCCGCTAATCTCACTCATCTGCTTGTGTTGCCAAGCAATAGCATCGTTCGCTGTACTTAATACACTGCTGCGCGGATACGGATTATTCAAACCTATAAGTATAAAGGCAGCAACTTCCAAGGCAATAAACACAAGGAAGTTGCTATATCGAAGCAGTATTTTTAGTAAATTCTGCATGACGTGCTACGAGGGTTAACGCAGCAAGAAGCCGAAGTTGTTGACATTCTTCAATGCTACGCCTGTTCCACGTGCTACCGAGTGCAACGGATCATCTGCTACATGGAACGGAATAGTGATCTTGTCCGTCAATCGCTTCGCCAAACCATGCAGCAAAGCTCCTCCACCTGTCAGGTAAATACCGCGTTTCACAATATCTGAATACAACTCAGGCGGAGTGGTTTCCAATGCTTGCAGAATAGCACCCTCGATCTTAGATACACTCTTCTCCAAACAGTGCGAAATCTCTTGATAACTTACCGGAACAGACATCGGTAACGCTGTCACTTTATTCGGACCAACTACAATAAAGTCTTCCGGAGCATCCTCCAGTTCAGGAAGTGCAGAACCTACCTGAATCTTGATGCGCTCTGCAGTCGGCTCATCAATACGCAAGTTGTGCATACGACCCATGTACTCGATGATATCCTGGTTGAAGTCATCACCGGCAATCTTGATGGACTTGTTACTTACAATACCGCCCAGCGAGATAACAGCAATCTCCGTCGTACCACCACCTATATCTACGATCATACAGCCGTCCGGACTCTCTACGTCAATTCCGATACCAATCGCAGCGGCCATCGGCTCATAGATCATATAGACATCACGTCCTCCTGCGTGCTCCGAACTGTCGCGCACCGCACGAATCTCGACTTCAGTCGAACCCGAAGGAATGCAAATTACCATACGGATGGAAGGAGAGAACAAACGTGCCTGCTTCGGAATCATCTTAATCATTCCGCGAATCATCATTTCGCATGCATAGAAATCCGCAATCACACCATCGCGCAACGGGCGAACCGTACGAATCATTGTTCCGCCTTTACCAATCATCTGTTGCGCCTTGCGGCCTACCGCAACCATCTTGTTGTCGGCCATCGAAATAGCCACTACCGAAGGCTCATCCACCACAATCTTATCATCACACATGATGATAGTGTTCGCTGTTCCTAAGTCAATGGCAATCTCCTGAGTAAAAGAAAAAAGTCCCATAGTATATCATTATTTTATGTATATGCCTAAAACGGTTCCCGAAAAGCCATTTTCGGAAATATCGTGCAAAATTACTACTTTTTTTCCATATATGCAAGCGCGCGCGCTTTTTTTTTAAAAAAAAGATGTATGTCGTGCGAATGGGCACCCTCGTGTGTTTGCCAACTTCCGTCGCATGCAATTTGTTTTGAGAATTATTCGAAATATAGTAAGTTATTTCGATTTCATCGGGATTTTTTCTCCCTCTTATCATCCATTTAAGCATTTATACAGAGAACCCGAATAGGAGATATTTTATTGGAAAAAATATGCAATAGTTTGCATATATGAGTTTTTTTTTGTACCTTTGCGCCGTTTTTGTAAAAATGGTATTTGAAAGGGTGTTAAGGAGGATAGGGGACACAAAAAAAGCACCTACAAATTGTAAGTGCTTTGCGCTCCCTCTAGGACTTGAACCTAGGACCCCCTGATTAACAGTCAGATGCTCTAACCGACTGAGCTAAGGAAGCAATTTTACCCTCGTTTTTCGAAAGCGGGTGCAAAAGTACTGCTTTTTTTTGAGACTACCAAATTTTTTTGCAAAAAAATGCATTTAGAAGTTCATTTTTTGAAAAATAACCCCGTTTAGGGTAAAAAAATAGATCAAATATGAAGAAAATTTTAGGTTTAGGAAACGCATTAACTGATATTCTCCTTCAGGTAAGTGAGGATGATTTGCGCGAACTCGGTTTCCCTAAAGGAAGCATGAACCTTATTTCTAAAGACCAGGCAGAGCAGATTCAGTATCGCTTTCTATCTGTCCGTAGACGTATGGTGGCCGGTGGTTCAGCCTCTAACACGATTAACTGTATTGCTGCTTTAGGCGGTAAAGCGGCATTCATCGGAAAGATCGGAAACGATGAGGTAGGAGATTTCTATCGTGAAGACATGATTCGAAATGGCGTGAAGCCCATTTTGTTACTCTCCTCTAAGAATGCCATGTCCGGTTTTTCTATCGTGTTAGTTACCCCGGATGGAGAACGGACTTTTGCTACGTATCTTGGCGCTGCGGCTGAATTATGTGCCGATGATATATCGAAAGATGCTTTCAATGGTCATGATATTTTCCATATTGAGGGTTACTTAGTGCAAAACCATGAGTTGCTGGAGAAGTCGCTCCGATTGGCGAAAGAAGCCGGTTGCATGGTATCTCTGGATTTAGCTTCCTATAACGTGATTAACGAAAATCATGCTTTCCTCAAAAAGTTGGTTAAGCAGTATGTAGATATTGTCTTTGCAAACGAAGATGAATCTTTTGCCTATACGCATCTTAACCCCGAAGAGTCCGTTCAAATGATTGCCGAGCAATGCGATATTGCGGTGGTTAAAGTAGGTAAGAACGGATCGTATGTGCAGCAAGGGAGCAAACGAGTGCATATTGGTGCGATTACCACTTCTTGTACGGATTCAACCGGAGCGGGTGACTATTTCGCAGGAGGATTCTTGCATGCCCTTGCCGATGGTTTCGATATTCGTCGTTGTGCTGAGATTGGTACGATTGCGGCCGGACGAGTTGTGGAGGTGATAGGAACCAAACTGCCCGATGAACAGTGGGAGGAGATTCGACGCATATGCGCACTCTACCGCGGGTTCATGCAGAAATATGATAAGGATTAATGGAAAATTGATACACCATGAAATATGTTCTTCGCCCTTTCTATTGGTTATGGCAATATTTGATCGCATGGCCGCTTTTGGTGGTATTAACTGTTTTTACAGCGGTATTTACCGTTTGTACAGTCTTTTGGAAGAATGCAGAGTTTGTCCATAAAGTACAGCAATTTTGGTCGCGTTCTTTCTTCTGGCTCATGTTCCTACCGGTTTCTGTAGATGGACAGGAGCATATTGTGCCCGGGCAGAGTTATGTCTTTGTGGCGAACCATCAATCCATGTTTGATGTGTGGTTGGTATATGGCTGGTTGCCTGTCATTTTCAAGTGGCTCATGAAAGCAGAATTGCGGAAAGTGCCTTTTGTGGGAACAGGATGCAAAGCGGCAGGTCATATCTTCATCGATCGCCGTAGTACCAAAGCAGCGATGGAGAGTCTTAAGGAAGTGGAGAAACAATTGGTGAATGGTGTTTGTACGGTAATATTCCCCGAAGGAACCCGATCGCTTAATGGTGAAGTGGGAAGATTCAAACGGGGTGCTTTCCAAATAGCTTGGGATCTTGGCTTGCCGATAATCCCCCTTTCGTTGGATGGTTGTTATGAGGTATTGCCAAAAGGCAAACCGTTCGTTTACCGTGCTCCTGTACATATGCATATCGGTGAACCCATCGATTTGAAACAGTTCTCCGATCCGAACGAAGCAATTAAAGCCGTACGAAATGCAGTGATCGCTGGTAGAATAAGCAAATAGTAAAGATTAGGTAACTGCATGCTTTTCCGGGACATCATAGGGCAAGAGGCTACGAAGCAAAAGCTTCGTCAAGCGGTGCGTGAAGGGCGTATTCCCCACGCGCAACTCTTCACGGGTATTGCCGGCATTGGCAAACTGCAACTGGCTTTGGCCTATTCCCAATACCTTAATTGTCCGAATCGAACGGAGGAAGACAGTTGTGGGGCTTGTCCTACTTGTCTGCAATGGGAGAGACTGCAGCATCCCGATTTGCATTTTGTGTTTCCAATCGTGAAAGCAGATGCGGGAGATACGTGCGATGCCTATTTGGAACCTTGGCGCGAAATAATTCTCAATAAGCATTATTTTGATTTAGATGATTGGCATAGGGCCTTGGGTATAGAAACCAAACAATCCATGATTTACGAGAAAGAGAGCGGGGAAATCCTCCGCAAACTCAGTCTCAAATCCTATGGAGAGGGTTATAAAGTAATGATTATTTGGCAACCGGAAAAGATGAATGCCGATTGCGCCAATAAACTGCTTAAGATACTGGAAGAACCTGCGCCAAAAACCGTTTTCTTATTGGTAAGCGAACATCCGGAGAAATTGTTATCCACCATTCAGTCCCGTGTGCAAACAATTTGTGTGCCGCGTTTGGAGAAAGAGACCATAGCCGAAGTGTTGGTACGGCAAGGTATTGATTCTTCGAAAGCGAATGATATCGCTCGTATAGCGAATGGCAGTTATCTGGCAGCGCAAAAAAAAGTCGATGAATCCGAAGAGAATCAGCAGGAATTGCGTGATTTCATCGCCCTCTTCCGGGATGCCTATACGGTCGGAGTACTGTCAGACCCGCAAAAGAAATTTGAATCCCTTAAGCGCTTGCGTCAATGGTCTTTGGATATGGCGGATAGTAAAGTGGGACGAGAGAAGCAAAAGCATTTCCTTCAATATGCACAACAGCAAGTACGAGAGAATTTCATTCGGAATGTTAATCAGCCGGAACTCAATTACCAGATAGAAGAAGAACGTGCCTTCTCTACCAAGTTTGCGCCGTTTATACATGCCGGAAACGTAGAGGAGATAATGAACCAGTTAGATTTGGCTGAACGTCAAATAGAACAAAACGGAAATGCAAAGGTGATTTTTTTTGACCTTTGCTTGCAAATGATAGTGTTAATTAAGAAATCACGACCATAATACATTGTATATGAAGAAATATACTGTTGGAAACGAACATTATGAGTTGCCTGCTGCGGCTACAAAGCGCAATTCTACCCATATGTTGCCTGTGAGCGACTGGTTGAGCGATTTGGCCGAGAATACACAACTCACCGATCTGATAGAGGTTCAATTTAAAAACACTCGAAAAGGCTATTTCCATAATAGTCTGAATCTTCCCTTGGAGAAAGGATCCAAAGTTGTTGTGGAGGCTAATCCCGGATATGATCTTGGAGAAGTGGTGTTAACCGGTAAATTGGTGGAACTGCAAATCAAGAAAAATAATATTGATAGTTCGAGATATGAGATCCGCCAAGTGCTGCGCCTCGCAACAGACGAAGATCTCGAGCGCGCACGCCAAGCTCATGCGCGTGAGCAGGAAACAATGATTAAAGCACGCCAATTAGCCAAGTCTCTTGGATTGGAGATGAAGATAGGTGATGTTGAGTATCAAGGAGACGGATCCAAAGCCATCTTCTTCTATATCGCTGATGGACGTGTCGATTTCCGTCAACTCATCAAGGTCTATGCTGAGACTTTCCGGATCCGTGTGGAGATGAAGCAGATTGGTGCACGTCAAGAAGCCGGTCGAATCGGAGGCACTGGACCTTGCGGGCGTGAACTATGTTGCTCTACGTGGATGATCAATTTTTCATCCGTTGGAACAGGAGCGGCCAGACTACAAAACTTATCACCGAATCCGCAGAAACTCACAGGTATGTGCGCTAAACTCAAATGTTGTTTGAATTACGAAGTACCTGTTTATGAAGATGCATCTAAATCCCTTCCTCCGCGACATGTAACGTTGGAGACGAAAGATGCCACCTACTATTTCTTTGCGGCCGACCCGCTTGCCGGAACGGTTACCTATTCTTCAGATCCCCATACTGCAGGTAATCTGACAACACTCACTGCCGATCGCGCGCATGAGATTATCGCCATGAATCGTAGAGGAGAAAAACCGGATACACTGGAAGGTACACGTGCTATCAGTGCAGAGATCGGATATCAAACTGGCCATGGAGATGTTACTCGATTTGATAAAAAGAAACATCATGACAACCGTGACCGTAGAGAAAGGAGAGATAGACGATGAAAAAGATTATTTTCCTCTTATCCGCTATGGTCATGCTGTTTCTGGCAGGATGCTCTAATTCCATTCAGTATAGTCGGTTTACTCCGATTTCATCGCAGGAATGGAATATGGACTCGTTGGCTCAGTTTGACTATTTGATTGAAGATACTATGGCGGATTATCAGATGCTTATCTATGTGCGTCATACTGAGCAATATCCGTATCAAAATATGTGGCTTTTTGTGGACGATGCCGGACGCCAAGATACGATAGAGTTTTATCTGGCAGATGACAGAGGACAATGGCTGGGTAATAAACACCACGGTTTTATCGAGATGCCTGTTTTGTGGGAAGAGACAAAGCATTTTTCGGATACCGGTGCCTATACGATGCGTATCTCGCATGGCATGAGAGATAGTCTCTTGCGCGGTGTGACAGATATCGGATTGGAGATTCTGCGAAATGGGAAAGAATAAATTAAAGAAATTTGCTGAGATGGAGACATTTTCCAATGTCTTCCAATGTGGAGCACGGGAAATGTTGCCCTCCAACCACATTCATCCAATGGCCGGACATTGGAGAGATGCCTATTTCCATAATGACAATCCGATTGTGCTTGAACTCGGTTGCGGACGAGGAGAATATACGGTAGGCTTGGCCAAACAATATCCCGAAAAGAACTTCATAGGAATTGATATCAAAGGAGCGCGCATGTGGGCAGGCGCGAAAGAAGCGGAACTGAATGCGTTGAAAAACGTAGCTTTCTTGCGAACCAATATAGAAATCATCACCTCCTTCTTTGTCAGGGATGAAGTGGATGAGATATGGATTACTTTCTGCGACCCCCAGATGAAAAAGGCCACCAAACGTCTCACCTCTACCTATTTCATGCAGCGGTATCAAGAGATCGTTCGTCCTGAGGGGCTAATTCATCTCAAAACAGATAGCCCGTTCCTTTATACCTATACCTGTGAGATGCTACGTCTTAATGCCTATCCGGTCCTGTGTAACACGTCTGATTTATATGCCGATGAAACCGGCTCTTTAGCCGATGCCAAAGCGCTGCAGACGCACTATGAGAAACAGTGGCTGGATCGTGGATTGAGCATCAAGTATCTCCAATGGCAACTGTCCCCTAAAACGCAGTGGGAGGAGCCTGCTATAGAGATTGAGCACGATCCCTATCGCTCCTATGGGCGTAACTATGTCGCTTCCAACCCATCTTAAAATACTGCTCCTCGCCTTTTCGGCCGTGTTCTTCGGCTCCTGTTCGTCGCGTGCTATATACGAGGCGGAAGCCGTCGTGGCGCAGGCAGACAGCCTATGGCAGGCAGGTAAGATGTACGGCATCGATGCCGGCGACAGCCTCACCCTCGCACAAGCGTATAAGACATTAGAAGCTATCCCCCTTCCTTTCACGGGTGAAGGGCTCTGCCCGATCGGACTGCCGGTGGCCGTCCGTAGAACTTCGCTGGGGTTAGGCTCTCCTTATGCTCATGCCTGCTATCACTACGGCAGATTGTTGCGGGCGAAGGACAACCCGGCGGAAGCGATGCAGGCCTTCATCAACGCCACCCACTCCCGCACGCACGACTACCATATCCTCGGCCGCGTGTATAGCAATATGGGCTCCATCTGCCATCTCGCAGGTGATTTCCCACTTTCGTATGACATGTACGAGAGGTCAGCCAATTGTTTTCTTGCAGATAACGACTCGCTCTCCTATTACTTCTTGCTCAACGAAATGGCGTTTGAGTTGGCAGCTTCCAAATCATTAGATAGTTGTCTATGTATTACACAAAAAATACAAAGTAATTATTCTTTTGACAATGAATTAATGGCTTTCTGCTATTTATCGGAAGCAGAGGCATACCTTCGTTGTGGGCAATACGATTCGGCGATTTACTATGCATATAAATCTAAAAGTTTGTATCCTATTCGTTCGGCCGCGGATATACAATTAGCGCAGGCGTATTCCTTACTGAACATAAAAGATTCCGCTGTGTGTTATGCAAATGCGGTATTGAATCATACCGACAATATTTTCTTAAGGAATAATGCATTGTATATTTTAACCAATGACGACATGTCCAAAGACAAAGAAGCTATCCGAGAGACGGCGGCAGATAGATCAGATGTTCAGAAATTATTATCCGATAATCAAGGAAAACTCTCACAAGCCGTGCAATTATTGGAACAGGATCTTGCTAAAACACCCGATTTGCGATGGTTATATGCTGTGATAGCTACGATCATCGTCATAGGTTCGTGCCTATTATTGTATATCCATAGGAAACGTAATCAACATAAACTGCTATCCCAACAAGTAGATGATTTGACGAGCCAAACTATCGCAATGCAGATAAAAAAGGAGGAATTGACACAGAGTTATTCCAACAATTATAATCAAATCAAAGAAGATATAGATCACAAGTGCACCCTGCTGCATGATTCGGAAAAGATAAAAAGAACATTGGCATGGAAAAATTACCATACAATGTGTACAATTGTGGACAAGCAATTTTACTTGTTAGCTTCCAAATTGCAAAGCAAGCAGTTATTAAATGAAACAGAAATACGTTTGTGCATACTGACGTTATTGGATTGTGGTTACGACCAAATGGCGGAGTTGTTGTATCGCTCACCGTCTAGTATGGGAACTCTAAAAATACGTGTAGCGAAGAAGTTAGGAACTACTTCAAAGAATCTGCGCTTGTATCTTATTGAAAATGAGTGCATTAGCTGATTTCTGTGACAAAATTTGTCTATCGTGCATTTAAATCATCTTTCTGTAAATCAGCAACTTAACTGATTTCATTTGTCTATCTAAAAATTTGCATAAATTAATTTAATGCAGTAATTTTGCACCGTCTTTCGAAAGATTGGCGGTGTTATTTTTTTATTAACCTTTTAAAATATGCTAGTATGAAAAAATGTTTCCTTTTTGTGGCATTGAGTGCATTACTCGCAATGCCTTGTATTCTTCGTGCAGAAGAAGTAGAAATTCAATTAGTAGAAGTAATCCAGATGACTCCTCTTCCCGGATATGACCCGCTGGATGATCCCCTGCAATCGCCGAACGACCCTCCGCGTCCGCGTGATTTCCGTGCAACGATTAATGGTAATACCTTATCGGTGTCCAAAGAAAACGAAGCTATTCCTTCTGCACAGGCAACGGTAGTGAATGCCTCTACCGGTGGTGTCGTGGTTAATCAGCAATTCACGACTACGCTCTCCGAGCAAATCGCTACTCAGGGCGTTTATGTTCTCCACATCGAAACAGCCGGTGGTGCTTTGGTTGGTCAATTTGTTGTACAATAAGATAATGATTGGTATGATTTTTGCAATGAAAAATATAAGGAATTTTAGATTCATACACCCACTTGTGGGAGTGCTGTATTATTGTATTGTCACTTCATTTTTTTCATGTGGAGAACCGGTAAATATTAGCGACGGCGGAAACGGAACAAATCAATCAGGCTGCACATGGCATAATAGTAAAAACGCAGTTTATTATGATCCCTACTTATTACTTCCATGTTCAAATGGCTGTAGCGACCAGGTTTTTGAAAATTTTAATTTAGATATACTTTTAAATTACAGGTCTCTCTACACTGTTATGAATGATTGTACTCTAGGAACAGCAACTGACTTTGAGTTCAAATGGACTACTACTTTTACAGGTGAGTCGACATGTGCTGATATGATGCCCAAATCTCAATTAATAACTTTATCATCGGAAGATTACCAATATAGATTCTCTTTTGATAATGCGGATATTTTAGAAGGTACGCCTTATATCCCTGATACTTTCGGAGTAGATTATAAAAGCCATAAACATGAGTTGGTATTTAAACTCAAAGATGTGGTAAATACATATGACAATTCAATAGGTACAGTAACTTGGACTATAAAATGGACACATCCTGATCAACCAGGAGATGAGTGGCTGTTTCATTTTCCGTCCGAAGGAGTTATAGGAGATTACAAGCGCAATGATTTTTATGCACCAACTCGGTGGATTTATATAAATGGTCAATTTGAAGAAATTTAAATTTATTATCACTATTATGAAAACAAAATTATTACTTTTATTGCCATTATTGGCACTTATCTCTTGCAACACAAGCGAACCAACGAATACCACATCCAACACATCCGGTTACAAGT
>JAEDNI010000042.1 GCA_016302585.1 Paludibacteraceae bacterium
ACGGCAATGCCCAGATAGGTAACGATCGTACCACGAATGGATTGCTTAGCGATGACGCCCATGAACGTTTAGCGTTTAACGTTTAAGGGGTTATTTGATCTCTAACAACTCAACCGTAAAGATAAGGGCTGCGTAGGGCGGAATAGAAGCACCTGCACCGCGCTCGCCGTATGCCAGTTCATACGGGATATAGAGTTTGTATTTCGATCCAACCGGCATGAGTTGCAGACCTTCAGTCCAACCTTTGATAACGCCACTGAGAGGGAACTCAATGGGTTCGCCGCGTTGATAACTGCTATCGAAGACAGTTCCATCGATGAGGGTACCCTCGTAGTGAACTTTAACGGTAGAAGCGGCGGTTGGTTTGGGACCATTGCCCTCTTCCAGTACTTCGTACTGCAGACCGGATGCAGTGGTTTTCACCTCATTGCGCAGGGCATTAGCAGCCAAGAAGGCTTCACCTTCCTCTTTGGCCTGTTGACCTTGGAGTTGTGCTTTCTCTTGCTCTGCTTCAATCTGCGCTTGTTTGAGACGACCGAAGGTTGCGTCAGCAAACTCCATCGCAACTTGGCGGTCCATCATCTCGGTATAGTTATTCAAACCATTGATGAAACCTTGCTTGATGAGGTTGAACTTGGTCTCCACGCCATTGAAGCCCATCAGACCAACGGGTTCCTGCTCGCGAATGGAAGTACCGATATTCTTGGCGGTTGCCACTACTTGCGGATTTCTCATCTTCTGCTTGAGACCTTTGTTGATGTTCGCGATGAACTCGTCACGATCCTCTCCGGTAGTATCCGCCAGCAGGAAATAACTACGAACCTGCGCACCGTTCATCAGACCAAAGGCGTAGTTAAGCGAATCGTTCTCATTCTTGAGTTCAATCGTTTTAGCCTTTGTCGGACATTTTGCAGATACTGACTTGCCTGTAGCTTCTTCGCCCGTTCTCATGGTCGAATACTTCGCCATGATATAACCCTCTGCTACGCTTTCGTCCATTACAGACGTGTCGGAATAGAGGGCGTTGGTAAGACCCTGCAGGAAACATTCGCCATTGTAGGTCCAAGCGGCATTGCCGGCAAGACCTTCTTTCTCAAACATCGAGATGGATGTGCCGAATTGACGACCGGCTTGGGCGATGTCGCTCAGTACCTCTTCCTTATCTAGGTAAGCGGCTTCGAGAGCATCAATAAACTCGGTGATTGCCTCCTCGGAACTATCTTTAGCCAGATAGTATTGTTTGATTTGCAGACCATTGATGAGGCCTACTGCATAGTTGAGCGAGTCGTTCTCGTCGTTCAGTTGAACATCTTTTGCTTTGTAGCTGTTGCCGCAGGAAACCATTGCCATGGCGGCTAACAAAAAGATTGAAATCTTTTTCATTTGTAATTCGTGATTTGTAATTTGTTATTTTTATTCAATTCCTAAAAGTTCCACTGTGAAGATGAGGGCTGCGTAGGGCGGGATAGAGGCACCTGCGCCGTGCTCGCCGTATGCCAGTTGGTACGGGATGAAGAATTTGTACTTCGATCCGACAGCCATGAGTTGCAGCCCTTCTGTCCATCCTTTGATAACGCCATTGAGGGGGAAGGAGATGGACTCTCCGCGCTTGTAACTGCTATCAAAAACTGTGCCATCGATCAGTGTTCCTTCATAGTGTACGCGCACAGTGTCTGTAGCTTTTGGTTTTTGACCGATGGTAGCCTCCAGTACTTCGTACTGCAGACCGGACTCTGTGGTCTTTACGCCTTCGCGTTTTGCGTTCTCTGCAAGGAAAGCTTCGCCTTCTGCTTTGGCTTTTTTCGAGGCATTCATAACGAAATCAATGCCGGCTTTGAACTCTTCATAGTTGAGTTCGTTTTGTCCGTATTGCATCAGATACTGCGCTACGGATGTTCCGAGTTGGAAAGATAAACTGTTAGTATTCATATTTTTGATTATTGATATTTTATTTTTGATTTAAAATGGCGGCATAGCGGGAGAGGTATTTACCGAGGATATCGAACTCGAGATTCACTACCGTTCCCGGTTGAATATATTTGAAATTGGTGTTCTGCTCCGTATAAGGGATGATGCAGACGGAGACATAGCCTTTGTCGCCTTTGATATCGGGTTCGCAAACCGTGAGACTGACGCCGTTGATAGTAACCGAACCTTTATCCACGCAGAAATAGCCGCGTTCCACCATCTCTTTGGTCGATTCGTACTCAAAGCGGTAGTACCAACTACCATCGGTCTCGTGGGCATCGATGCAGACCGCTTTCTGATCCACATGGCCTTGTACGATGTGTCCGTCCAGACGACCGCCCATGAGCATCGAGCGCTCCACGTTGACCCAGTCGCCGACTTTCAGCAAGTCGAGGTTCGTCAGACGCAGGCTCTCCTGCATCGCTGTGACGGTGTAAACATTTACCATTTCACCATTTACCATTTGGTCATTTGTCCTAACAACCGTCAGGCATACGCCGTTATGCGCGATGGACTGATCGATGCTGAGCGGTTCCCCGAAAGGATTGCGGAGCGTGAAGTGTTTGTTGGTTTGCTCGGTCTCTATCTTAACGACCTGAGCCATTGTTTCTACGATTCCTGAGAACATTTTGAATAGGAAAATCTTTACGGGTTAATATAAATAGGTAGATGCCGATCAGTACCGTGCCGATACCCATCAGCGCCCACATGTTTTGTACATAATACAGCCGGAAGGCATAGTAAACTCCTAACAGCCCGAGCGTCAGCGCTGTATAACCGCCAATCGTCTTGAGGTCGTAGGGAATCGGGGCTTTCTTCTGGCCAATGAAATAAGACAGGAGCATAATCACGAAGTAGCAAACGAGACTACTGCCGCAACTTGCCCAGTATCCGATAAGCGGTACGCCGACGATCTGTAGCACTAACGTGATACCCAAACCGATGAGCGAGAAGTACGCGCCCCATTTCGTTTCGTCCGTCAGTTTATACCAGAAACTGAGGTTGAAATAGATGCCTTGGAAGACATAAGTCCAGAGGACAACAGGTACGATCTTCAACCCGTCCCAATAAGCACTGGAGACGATATAACGGAATATATCAAGATAGAAGATGACGCCCAGAAGAATCAGGTACGAGAAGATGATATAATACTTCATCGCGTCGGCATAAGCTTCGACGGACTTACGGTCCTTATGCTTGGCGAATACGAAGGGTTCGTACGCATAGCGGAAAGCCTGGGTGAACATCATCATCACCATCGCTACTTTGAAGCAAGCACCGTAGATACCAAGTTGCGCCTGTGCATCATCCCCGGTGTAGAGATAAGGGAAGAGGATGCGGTCGAGCGTCTGATTCATAATACCTGCTACACCGAGCACCAAAAGCGGGAGAGAATAACGGAGCATCTCGCGCAGAACCGCAACGTCAAATCGTCCTCCGCGAGGAAGCGTGAACGGCAACAGACAAAGCGTCTGGATGGTGGTAGCCAAGATATTACTGAGGAAGACATAGAACACATCATTCTTACCCAACACAATGAGGAAAAGGATGTTAAACGCAATATTCAGCAGCACAAACAATAGTTTGAGTGTCGCAAAGAGTATCGGGCGTTTCTGATAACGCAGGTACGCGAAAGGAATAGAAGCAAAGGCATCGATGGCTACCGTAGCGAACATCATCTCCACAAACTCCGCATGGTCCGGATAGCCCAGGACGTTAGCGATAGGTTGATGGAAAATGATCACCAGCAAGGTGAAGAGTGCGCTGGAAATGAAGAGCGTAAAGTAAGACGTTTTATACACCGTATGCGCATCAAATTCATCGCGGTTGGCGAAACGGAAGAATCCGGTCTCCATACCATAGGTAAGAAGAACCAGCAGCAGGGCCGTCCAAGCATAGATGTTCGTTACGATACCGTATTCGGACGTGCGTGCTAACGCATAGGTATACAGCGGAACAAGCAGGTAGTTGAGAAACTTACCTATTATCGAACTTAACCCATAGATGGCGGTGTCCTTCGCCAAGGATTTCATCTCGGACATTTGCTCATTTATTCATTTGAGGATTTTCTCATTTATTCTTTTCCTGCTATGCAGATGACTATTTCGCCTTTTGGGGTTTTCTCTTTGAAGTGCGTTATCAGTTCCGTTAGACTCCCCCGCACGGTCTCTTCGTGCACTTTGCTGATCTCCCGACTGACGGAGGCTTTGCGTTCCTCGCCACAGACGGCAGCCAGTTGCTCAAGTGTCTTCACCAGACGGAAGGGCGATTCATAGACGATAAAGGTCTCATCTAAGGTCGCGAGGTATTGCAACCGCGTCTGACGTCCTTTCTTCTGCGGCAAGAAGCCTTCGAAATAGAAGTGGTTGTTAGGCAGGCCGCTGTCCACGAGTGCAGGCACAAAGGCCGTAGCACCGGGAAGGCACTGTATCTCGATATCCGCTTCTGCCGCTGCTCTGACGAGGAAGAATCCCGGGTCAGAGATAGCGGGCGTACCGGCATCGGAGATCAACGCAATGTTCGCGCCTGCTTTGAGACGCTCCACGATATCGGCTGAAGTCTCATGCTCATTGAACTTGTGATGCGACTTCAAGGGCGTATGGATATCGAAATGCTGCAGCAACACGCCGCTGGTGCGTGTGTCTTCCGCCAAAATCAGATCAACCGATTTCAGCGTCTCAATCGCACGGAAAGTCATGTCCTGCAGATTGCCGACCGGTGTGGGAACGATATACAGCATTTATCCGAAACGGCGGTGAAGGGAAACGATAAACTGTTGGTAACTATTACTCTCGGTGTCCCATTGGAAACGGGATCCGATATAAGTCATCGCCTCATCGAAGGAATGAAGTTCGTTGATCTCCGTGAGGGTGCGTTGCATCAATTCGGCGTTCTGACCGAACAGCTCACGTTGGTACAAGAAACGGTCGCCCAACGAAATCGCCAAACGGATATCATCCACGGGCTTGCCATACAGCATCGCCTTCGGTGCTGCCGGTTCTTTCTCTGCCACTGGCTCTTCGAATAACTCCTGCTGTGGTTCTTCGGCTTTCGATTCCTCTACTACCGGTTCCTCTACTACCGGTTCCTCCACTTTCGGTTCTTCTACTTTCGGGGCTTCTGCTACCGGTTCTTCTGCGACTTCTTTAGCCACAACCTCTTCCTCCTCGATAGGCTCTTCCACTTCGAAGTCCTCGTCTTCGTCCTCCATTTCTACGTATGGACGCGATTGGAGTTCCTCAATATCTGCTTTGAGTGCGGTGAGGACACGTTGGTTCTTCTCTTTCTCTGCTTCAAGCGCTGCGATACGTGCTTCGGCTGCCTGTTTCTCCGCTTCGAGAGCCGCAATACGAGCTTCATAACCCGTAATGCGTGCCTCGAGCGTTTGGAAATATTGAATCAGTTCTTGCATATTATTTTGTTGCGTCTTCTAATTTACCCATCATTGCGAACATGAAGATAGCAGCGATGAGGCATACTCCGATGAATACGCTCCATACGAGCCACAACGGCAGACTGCCCCAAAGGAAACCACCTACAGAAACGAGGAAATTACCCAATGCGGTAGCTACGAACCAGCCACCCATCATCATTCCTTTGTACTGCGGAGGTGCCACTTTGCTGACAAACGAGATACCCATCGGGCTGAGCAGCAGCTCGCCGAAAGTCAATACGAGATAGGTGAGGATGAGCACATTGGAGTTTACAAACGTACCATCTCCGGTGACGCGTGCCAACTCTTGCTCTGCCGGAGTCAGCAGACCGATTGAGCAGAACGCCATTAAGGCATAAGCTGCGGCTGCCACCAGCATACCGTAAGCGATCTTACGCGGTGCAGAAGGCTCTTTGCCTTTCGCAGCCAGCGCACCGAAGATGGCCATACTAACCGGAGTCAGGGCTACTACGTAGAAGGGGTTAAACTGCTGGAAGATCGGCGCGGAGATACCCAACTCAGCGGGGTGGTGGAAGTACTTGTATGCCAGCGCACCCAGTACTGCGACACCAACACACGACCAGATCATCTTTGCTTTTTTCGTGCCCTCGCCGAAAAGACCAAACAGCACGTACACAAGAATCGCTACCAGCACTAAGTTCCAGATATCAAAAGCCATCGTCTGTACGCCCGATACTACCGGCGTTACGAACTCGTTGGCGAAATACGTGAGTGTCAGACCGTTCTGGTGGAAAGCCATCCAGAAGAAGATTACTACTGCAAACACAAGGCACAATGCCACGATGCGTTTTTTCGTCTGCTCCGGCGAGAGGGTCTCTACTTTCTGCCCGCTTGCTGCGGCTTGTTTAGCCGTGTTCTCCACATGCTTGAACCACGGACGGCAAGCGTAATAGATAGCAATACTGAGCACCAGCGAAGCGCAGGCAACCGCGAAAGCGAAGTGATAACTGTCGTTCACGCTCACGCCCAAACTCTCTTGCGCCCAAGCCATGATCTTCACAGCGGCTGTCGGAGCGAACATCGCACCGATGTTAATCGCCATATAGAAGAGCGAGAAAGCTGCATCGCGGCGGTCTGCATAAGCCGGATCGTCGTAGAGGTTGCCGACCATCACTTGGAGGTTACCTTTGAAGAGGCCGGTTCCGAAACTAATGAGCACTAATGCACCAATCATGCCCGCCATGGCTACCGCCGTACTGCCGTACTCTACGCCTCCCATCGGGATAGCCAGAAGCACATAGCCTAAGAACATAATGATGATACCTATCGTCACGCACTTGCCGTAACCGATCTTGTCGGCTACGATACCGCCGATGAGCGGCAGGAAATATACGAACGCCAGGAACGTAGAATAGATTGCGCCTGCAGCTGAAGCCGACAGACCAAAATTGGCGCGCAAGAAAAGCGCAAAGACGGCTAACATCGTGTAGTAGCCGAAACGCTCGCCTGTGTTGGCCAATGCCAACGCGAACAATCCTTTGGGTTGATTCTTAAACATAAATTATTTGGTTTTTTGTTGTTTTCTAGTTCACTAGTTGACTAGTTTACTAGTCTTCTAGTCGACTACCTCGCACCTGACGGTGTCCCCGTTAATCGGGGAAACCCTAGACGGAAGGGGTTACTACCTCGCACCATCCGTGCTTATCTTCCGCTCTGCCGAACTGTATGTCGCGTAGTGCGTGATAGAGTTCGGAGAGTACGGGACCCGGTTCTGAACCGAAGGAGTAGGTGACTCCGCGTTCGGTATCCAGTACTCTGTCAATTGGCGATACCACGCAAGCGGTACCGCATGCTGCGGCTTCGGACATGTCTGCCAATTCCTCCAAACGTATACGTCGACGGGTCACTTTATATCCCCTTTCACGCGCCAAGGTCATCAGACTGTCATTCGTGATACTGGGCAGGATGGCGCTGGACTTCGGAGTCAGGTATTCCACCGTGCCGAATGGTTGGCTGTCTCCGGCGACTCGCCGGATCCCTATAAAATTCGCAGCACTGCACTCGTCGATATATCGATGGTATTTGGCGTCAAGGAAGATACAATCCATTCCCATCGCGTGTGCCGCTTCGGTAGCTCGGAAAGAGGCGGCATAGTTACCTCCCACTTTGAATTGTCCGGTGCCATAAGGTGCGGCTCTATCCACGTAGCGATTAACGATGAACGACGTGCAATGGAACTTCCCCGGGTAATACGGTCCTATCGGCGAGGGGATGACGATGAACTCAAAATCTCCTCCCGGCCCGACACCCAGACGCGGCGTAGTACCGATCAGCAGCGGTCGGAAATACAACGTTGCCCCCGTGCCATACGGCGGTAAAAAATCGATATTCTTCTCCAGCGCCAGGCGGATGGCTTTTCCGAATAGCTCTTCGGGCACCGGTGCCATGAATAATCCTTCGGCGCTCTTCGCCATGCGGCGCGCATTGTCTCGCCAACGGAAAATACGTATCTTCTCGTCTATGCCGCGGAAGGCTTTCAGTCCTTCAAACGCTTCCTGTCCATATTGCAGACAGGTGGCAGATACATGCAACTGCAGGTATTTGTCGCGTGTGGCATATGGTTCTTCCCATTTGCCGTCATGATACCCCGCCCGAACAATATACTCGGGTTCGGTATAATGAAATCCCAATTTACTCCAGTCGATATTTTGCTTCATTTCATCATTGAGCGAAGCGCTCATTTCGTCATTCATCAAATAGCGTATCCAATACGCTTATTTCCGTTTGCCACGGATGTTTATCTGTCCAAATATTTCCACTCCAGTCAGTTGTGCGTCTTTCGACTTTCGACTTTTGACTTTCGACTAATGTCGGCCTTTGCTTGTTTATCAAGCTGACCAGCGTAGCATTTAGTTCATCATTCAGGTCCAATAACCACTTGTATTCCTTCTCATAGAACGGCCGCAGATAGTCTGCGAAATAGAGGAAATACGGAGTGTGTTGGTACGCGCTGACCAGTGTGATCCAGTGCTGATGTTGCCAGCGTGTCTGGTAACTGATCTGTATGTCGCGTGTCAGTTGTTTATGTTCCACTTTCCCTACCGGTACTGTCAGTCGTACGAGTTCTCCCTTCGCATCGCGAATCAGACACCGATTACGGAAAGTCTGTTTCTCAAACGTCTCCATCTGCTCTATCGTAACCGGTTCACTCATCAGCGCCTCCATATACGACCTCGGCGGCAAATATGCAGTCGGTAGTATCATCTGCTTCTTTTCTCCCTCCCTTGAGGGGAGGGTCGGGGTGGGGTTATTATCTCTTCGCTCCTCTGCCAATCCTGTTCCAACGAATCTTATGTTTATCCTTATCGAGGCTCAGCCAGATGAAGACAGGTCGACCGACGATATGATCTTCCGGCACAAATCCCCAATAACGACTGTCGGCCGAGTTATGGCGGTTGTCACCCATCATCCAATAATAGTCCATCGCAAAGGTATATTCTTCGCCGATACGCATAGGTTGAAACTCATAGGCCTCCGCGATGCGTTTGTATAGCCAGTAGTTCTCTTCGGTAATCAGGATCTTATCGCCTTTGCGCGGGATATAAATCGGTCCATAGTTATCGCGTGTCCATTCGTTATGTCCCAGCGGATAGACGTGTCCACCTCGTTCCTGAGGTTCGACGATCATAGCTAATACATGGTTGTTCTTCTCCAGCTCCTCCTTCATGGCCTGCGTCAAGGGGAAATGCCATGTTGTGGCGTCGATCTGAATACGGTCTGCCATACTGATACCTAATTTGTCCAGATATTTCGCGCCGAAGATATGTCCGTCCGTTTGAACGTAATAGTTGAGTTGCACACCCTCCCGGAATGGTTCAACTTTCCACTCATTACTCTCCGCTTCACTCAACTCTAAACTCTCAACTCTCATCTTCGTGAAAATCGTATTGTTGACAA
This sequence comes from Paludibacteraceae bacterium, assembly GCA_016302585.1. GTDB lineage: Bacteria > Bacteroidota > Bacteroidia > Bacteroidales > Paludibacteraceae > Colicola. Next base: position 9,320 of record JAEDNI010000042.1, read on the forward strand.
TTTTCAACGAATCCCCCGGCGTACCCACACAACGCTTGACATAGTTCTCGCGTCTATCTACAGGCCGCGTGACAATGTCGCCGAAGATATCTTTGCGTTGACGGATGAATGTCTCGCCATAGGCGTAACGCAATGTGTAATAGTCCGGATTTTGCATGCGGGTGCACACGGTATCGCCGGCCGGGAAGTTAAACACCACGATATCACCTTTCTTCGGGCTCGTCCAGCCTTTCAGACGCTTGTACTCCCAATGCGGCTTGTCCAGATAACTCTTACCTCCGCCAAGCCATTTTGGCATGGTGTGTTGCACGAGCGGCATAGAGAGCGGTGTCTGAGGAACACGTGCACCGTAAGCCATCTTGCTCACGTAAAGGAAATCGCCCACACGCAAAGTCTTCTCCAACGACGAAGACGGAATCTGGTAGTTCTGGAAGATATAGAGGTTGATGAAATACACCGCCACCAACGCAAAGACGATGGCATCTACCCACGAGAGCACAGTGTACAACCAGGGTTTGGACTCTTTGTATTTTCTCCACCAGCTATAGTTGATGTACTTTGTCGTGAAGGCATCAACAATAAGTGGCAATAACACTAACCAACCCAAACTGGCCCAATCGCCCCAGGCGACCCAGATGACGAACGCGATATAGAGCGCGCTCCAGATACCTGCGCGAATCCATCCTCCGCGGGTGGTTGCATCGATTCGTTCTTTCAACGAACCCAGAATCATTTCTTTTATTTCTTGAAAACTTTTCATACTAAACTTTCTGCTGCTAATACAGCGCCTAAGGCAAAACCGCGACGACCTTTGGCGATATGGGTGATGATAATTGTATCTTCTTCGCTATCCCATTTTACCTCGTGCGTTCCCGGCACTTCACCCTCACGAATAGATTCGATAGGAAGCCTACCCCTTTTAGTTGTTCTATGAACGTCCACTGGACCTTCAATCGAGCGGAGCTCTTCACCCTGAAGGGAAGGGAGTTCGTTCTCTATTTGTTCCGCGAGCGTCTTCGCGGTACCCGACGGCTTGTCCAGTTTGTGAATATGGTGAATCTCTTTGATAGAAGGTGTATAACCTTCTCCCTTCTCTCCCTCTCCTTGGCGAGTGAAGGGCTCCGCCCGATTGGATGTCCGGTGGACATCCATAGAACCTCTCGGGGTGAGGTTTTTCATCTTCTGCGCCAGGAACTTGTTCATCTCAAAGAATATATTCACCCCTACGGAGAAATTGCTGCTCCAAACGAGCATCGTTTTGCCTTTCTCATCCTTCACCACTTTGCGGCTACCTTCAATGACAAATGACCAATCACCATTCACCAATTCCTCTGGTTTCCATCCGGTAGTTCCGCATACGACGGGCACGTTTTGCGCCCACGCGCGTAAAACATTCTCCTTGGCGGTAGCAGGAGTAGTAAACTCAATCGCTACATCTGCGCTCCGAAACTCCTCACTGTCAAAATCAGTCACCAATGAGCAATCACCATTCACCAATGTCGGGTCTATTATCCCGACTATCTCATGTCCGCGCTCCAGGGCAATGCCTTCAATCATATGCCCCATTTTACCATATCCGATTAGTGCTATCTTCATTTCCTGTTAGTCTTTTTAATGCGTGCGCGGAGTACGTGCACACAAAAATCGGCCGCAAAGGTACAAAAAAAATATGATATATGCAAATGCATATATGAAAAAAGAGCGCCAAAGCGCCCTTTTTCTGCAATTACGTCAATTTTTCTACATTATTTATTGTTCAAACGGATGCGATTGTTTGTATTCGTGGAGCAAGGAATTAAATTTCCAAGCACGAACGGAGGTGTAGGTCTTGCCATAAAAAAGAGCACCTTTGCCTCCGCTTTACCATATCGGAACGACGGTCGAACGACGGTCAAGCGACGGTGAAGCGACAGTCAAAGCCTACGTTTAGCCCACGTCGAGCCGAAAAAAAGCCCAAATTTATGTACAATACTATATTATATATTTATATATAATATACTTTTTTAAACCCTGCTTTTCTTTGACATATGCAAATATATGCGGTAGATTTTTGTAAAAAAATGATTCAAAAAAGGAGCAGGCTATGAAGTCTGCTCCTTGAATTTTAGGTGATATCCAAATGCAATTTGGACGCAATGGACGAAGCTTATTTTACTTCTGCACCGGTGAGGCTATATACCTTCTCCCCGCGGAGGATGAAGATCTGACCGTCACGGAGAAAAATATTATGCCATTGCTATTAAACGCAAAATCCAGTCTGCTAATGGAAGAGGAATACTTATCAAGCCTCCATTATATTGCAGATTATTCATTGATAAACGCACACGCAATGAAGGATTATATCGGCTTGTATAAGATGCGAGACTTCCTCCGCTGATACGAGTAGCCGATTTGACTTCAACTGGGATAACTTGGTCTATATGTCCTATCAGGAATTCTATTTCAGCTTGATTGCCGCTTGTCCAATAATACGGCACGCCGTCCAGTTGAGGTACTAATGCTTGCAAAACCATATTTTCCGCCATAGCTCCACGAAACTCTTTGTACTGTTCATTGCCGGATAATACCACTTCAGGAGCCAACCGTGCTAAACGGCGCAATAATCCGCAATCCAATGCATAAACTTTAAATGCAGATAACTCGCGATAAGCGGAAAGCGGAATGCCCGGCTTACTGACATTGTACAACCGATAAATCAATCCTGCTTCTTCCAGCCAGAACAGGCCATCTTCGTATTCGCGTGCCCGTGCTCCGCTACGCACAACATTATAAAGAAACTTACGGTTTTCTTTCGAGAGCTGAGAAGGTAATGATTGCCATAAGGCAGTTATGCGGTTTACTTCTACCGGAGTGGCATACTTGGAGAAGTCAGCCTGATAGAGATATAGGATGTCACCTAAAACGCGATCCACTTCTTGCATACCTCTGTTTTCCAACAAGGCAATAACGGCTTCCGGCATCCCTCCGCATACCATATAGCGACGATAAGAATCCGTCAGTTTGGACATGATAATCTCAGGTAGATGGGAAAGAGAAAGATTTTGCTCGATGTAATCGAATGTAGAAGGGTCGGAAGCGCGCAAAAATTCTCTAAATGTCAGCGGATAGAGCGACATCGTTTGCACTTTTCCAACAGGAACGGTCATGCTCTTTTTTCGCACAGCTACGCCTAACAAAGAACCGGCGGCTATAATGGCGTATTCGGGTGCATTTTCACAGAAGTATTTAAGCGAATTGAGCGCCGCTTCGGATTCCTGTATTTCATCAAAGATGAGCAAAGTGCGTTCCGGGACAATGGGTACAGGAACATAAAGAGCTAACTCACTCATTAGGCGTTTGGTATCCTTGGTTCGTGCGAATAAGTCGCGCAGCTCCGGCGTTTCGTCAAAGTTCAGTTCCGCCACGTACTCAAATTCACGTTTGCCAAACTCGCGCATTAACCATGTTTTGCCTATTTGTCGTGCTCCTTGTAGCAATAATGGCTTACGATGCGGACTTGCTTTCCATGCTTTTAATTGCTCAAATGCATCTCTTTCTATTTGCATATCTGACCTCCTCGATTTTAGAAAACGGTGCAAAGATACTATTTTTTTTTGAGTCACACAAATAAAAGTACTATTTTTGTGTAATTTTACACATTTTTAGCACTATATCTTGTGATTTTTTACACATTTTCGGCACTTATATGGTACTTTAACAATACATCTATGATTATCTGAACACAACACACGGGCGACTCACTGAGCCGCCCGTGAGATTTGTACTTTGTACTTAGTTACTTGGTCACTTTACCAGCGCACCTTGCGCATTATAAACCTTCTCCCCGCGGAGGATGAAGATCTGGCCGTCACGGAGGAGCTTACGAGCCTCACCCCGGCCCTCCCCTGAAGGGAAGGGAGTATTGTCGATGCCCGTAGCAATACCTTCGCTTGTCGTGGTAAAGCTACCGGAATAGGTGGCGACGGTTTGATCATTGGCATCTTTTGCAGTTACGCTATAGCCGTATTGAGTATTACTATCCAGACCTGTGACGGTGAACTGCAAGCCGTTTGCGGTCATAAGAGCCGCAGGAGCATGTGCTTGTCCGTCGCGAGAAGGCGCAAAAGCAATGCCGGTTAATTGACCATTGGCATTGAAGATCAACGTACAGAAGACTACACCATCTTTGGTAATTTGGATGGTATAAGATGCGGCATTGTTGCTTGTCGGCCAGGTGAGTGTTGCTGCATTGTCCTGCGGCTCTACCGTTACATCATTGGTGGTCACGGTAGTTTCTTTGGCGCCGATAGCATAGGTATAATAGAAATCCCTCCAAACGGCAGCATTCTTATACATATCAATCGAACTCGGCAGCACATAGAGCTCGCACTCAAACTTATCCACTCCGTCAAAAGCGTTGCTGTAGGCATTCGTCGGTGTCGGGCGGTAGTTGAAGATTGTTTCGAGGTTCACGCAGTTATAAAACGCTTGTTCGCCAATGGTTTTAACAGACTCGCCGATGGTAATCTTTTTCAGTGTCTCAATGCCCGCAAAAGCGTTTGCGCCGATGGCTGTGACGGAGTTACCAATTACGAGTTCCTCCATTTCGTTCGGTGCTTCTACACCAAACCGGATATTCTCCGTAAACGAACCGGCATTGCCGATGGTCAGTACTTTTGTGTTCGGGTCATACGACCAAACCAACGCCATGTCTTTTCCACACGTTCCTACGCGATCATATGCAAACTCGGCGGTAAAGGTGGTGTCCTGGGTTATTTGGAAAATACGCGGATTGTCTTTTAGACCGTCCGACCATTGTGTGAAATGATAGCCATAGTCCGGAGTGACGGTCAGCTTGACAAAATCCAAATATTCTGCAGAACCATTGCCGGAAATAGAGCCGTGCTCGGCGTTCTTGGTTATGGAAAATATATCCTTAGCAAAAGTGGCAGTAAAAGTCTCGGTTGTGTCTACTGTAACCGTACGAGGATTAGAAGTGTTACCGTCATCCCAGCGTACGAAATGGTAGCCATGATTAGCACTCGCTGATATTACTACTTGATCCATATATAGAGCCGTTGTGTCACCTGCAGTAGTGCCCCATGTCTGGTTAGCGGATTGTGTGGAAATGGTGTATTTATTCTTAGCAAACTCTGCAGTGAAGGTGGTGTCTTGTGTCAATTCTATAACACGTGGGTTATCGGTATTACCATCGCTCCATTGAGTAAAATGGTAGCCGTATTTAGGAGTTGCATTCAACGACATATCGTCACACATCGTTTGCGGATAGGTAACATAATTCCCGTTTGTAGCATTTATGGTAATTGTATATGGAAGAGGCGCATGATCATTAATTCTGCTATCGTTATTCAGCATTTGTTTGAATCTCTCCATTTCTCCGCACGGCACATATATAGCAGTCAAACTG
>JAEDNI010000043.1 GCA_016302585.1 Paludibacteraceae bacterium
AACATTAGCGTAAAATATCATTTTTTTGTCACTTTTTTAATATAGTTCGTTTATAATACATTCATTCTTGGTTGCCGAATTGTTTTTCTGCTTCCTTTGCAATAGCATTATTGAGTTCGGCTTCTTTTTCTTTGACAATTTTTTCCATCTCATTTTTTGCTTCTTCTCCATCTTTACAAACTTTCCCTTTTACTTCTAATGTATCTGTTGGGGGAATACTATCAAGATAGGATTGAGGAATAGCATATTGTGAAGGTGGAATAATAATTTTGCTTTTTATATAACTTAGAAATTTAAATGTTAGTTTTTTTTATGACTTTAGTCTATAACATGAGATTTATAAGTCCTCTTTTATTCCCTTTATGCGATAAACATGAGCATCTTTTAACCAACCTGTTTTGTCATATATCCAACCTTCATCAATACCGACCCTTTTAACGGCAAAGATTTCATCAGAGCCGAGCAATCCGACAATATATTCTACTTTAAAACCACTTAATGTCCCACTTGTACATCTAATTACTTGTTTGTCTTCATCAAAGGTATATTCTATATCTCCTTTTTGCTTCCATTCCATGTCTTTTGTTATGTGCATGCAACCATCTGCAGAAGAATATGTAGCTTGCCCACCGGTATGGGCGGGGTCTACATATAATAAATGGGAATCACTCTTTATATCATAGTAATATAGAACTTCATTATTGTTGCCAATGGCAACCCAAGTGCCCACAATTGATTTTGTTGAGAATTTAGTAGGGTCATCTGGTGTGATGTCTTTACTACAACTAGAAAATAATACGCATATAGTGCACAAAGCAAACATATATTTTTTCATAATTCTTATACCCTAAATCTGTGTCGGGCGCAACTTTTGATGTTTTCTACTCACTTGACGGCTTTTCGAATACTCCGTTAGCACCTGATATTAGATACGGATGGTACATAAAAAGAGCGTGGTGCTAAGTTGCTTCAATTTGGGTCTTGAGGATTTACCGGACTACCTTTGTAAACCAAATTTATACGAACAAAGCCCACGCTTCAACGTGAGCATTTCGGCTTGTTCCTTGGTTTACAATTAAGTCTTTAAAAGTGTCCGGCTTTTCAAGACCCAAGTATTTGAGCTAAAACGCTATAATTTTATGTATGTTGCCTGTTAGTTGTGTTGCTTCATAGGCGGTATTTTTTTGTTTAGTGTTGTTTTTTATTGGTCCTATATGGCCGATACATTGCTCCGGGTTTAACGTCTTGGAGAGGGGACGCTCGCTTAAACTAAGACTACGTGCGACTCACGGCTGTGCCGTTCAATGGCACTATGTCTTGTTCTACGCTCTCCCCACTGCAACTTTACAAGTTACATCGGGGACCCTATGATATTGCCACGAGGGCACGATTACCTCATATTTAATGCCATCGGTAACATGCAGAGGAAAGGAACACTTCTTGCGTAGTCAATAGTTGCGTAGTTATCTCCTTTGAAATGAAGATTCTCGTAGTACGATTTTCTTCTGCTATAGTACAATTTTTCAGACTGGATAGCCCAAGCCACATGATTGAGTTTCTGCGCTAAGAACCATTTCTCCAACAAACGAGAAGTACGTCCGTTACCGTCCGCAAACGGATGGATGCTTACGCAAACGAGATGAATCATACTCGCATAATAGAAAATCTCATCGTAGGACAAGTCTGTCTTTACGAGAATGTCAATATCATGCATGAGTTTGGCCATTTCGCCCGCTACGATACTCGGCTCTGCGCCAGTATAGACTTTTACCCCGCCGCCAAACACACCAACAGGCATGTCACGGAAAGCGCCTTTGTATTTGTCTGCAATACCGGAACTGTTGGAAAGAATCTTGTGCGCTTCGAGGAATGAGCCAATATTGATAGCATTTTTTGCGGCAAACTCATAAGCAGCAATCATGTCATCTATCTCTTGCACGTCGCGGCTGATGATTTTCGCCTCTTTGAGTTTCATGTAATCATCTTCAGTCATTGACGAGCCCTCAATAAGGCTGGAGTTACAGGACGAACTGAGCAAGTAGAACTTGAAGTTCTGCGGCGTGAGCGGCTTAGAAGCAAGTTTCTTGACGCGCTTCTCAATCGTAATCGGTTGCTGTGCTTGGTAGTCAGCAAAATACTCGCTATGTATAATCTGTAACTGCTCCATTTTCATGAACCTTTGCAAATTCGGTTGCAAAGTTACTGCTTTTTTTTGACATATGCAAGAGAAACATGTATTTTTATGCGAAAATAGGTAGAAATAGGAGGCAAATCAAAAAGAAAAGGGAAGAATCGTTTTCAAAGAATGAGGACACAGCAAGCTTATTCATGGGAGAGATAAGGGGAATAAAAAAGAGGCGCAGTTCCGAAGAACTACTCCTCACATTAAATCCCAAAGGAAGGATTACTCCTCTTTTTTGGTTTTCTTAGCAGCTGCTTTCTTAGCGGGTTTCTCCTCAGCCTGCTCCATAGAAGCCTTGAGCTCAGCGAGAGCAGAGAGGTCACCGAGGGTGGTCTTCTCTACCTTCGGCATCTCTACCTGCGGTTCCTCTTTAGCGGCTTTCTTAGCTGCTTTCGGAGCTGCCTCTTTGCGCTCCTCCCAAGTGCGGAGGTGCGAAACGAGGATACGCTTAGCGTCACGGTTGAACTCAATCACCTTGAACGGCAGGGTATCGCCAACTGCAACCGGGCTCTTGTCTTCCTTCTGGAGGTGGCGGGTTGTGCAGAATGCCTCAACGCCTTCCTCGAGCGAAACGACAGCGCCCTTGTCGGTCAGTTCAACTACTTTACCGTCCACAACGGTGTCCACACCGAACTTAGCCTCGAGCTCCTCCCAAGGATTCTCCTCGAGCTGCTTGTGACCCAAGCTCAGACGGCGGTTAGCTACGTCGATGTCGAGAACGACAACTTCGATCTGTGCGCCGATCTGGGTGAACTCATTCGGGTGTTTGATCTTCTTGGTCCAGCTCAGGTCGCTGATGTGGATCAGTCCGTCAACGCCTTCCTCGATCTCAACGAATACACCGAAGTTGGTGAAGTTACGAACCTTAGCCCAGTGGCGTGTGCCAACTGCGTACTTGGTCTCTACGTTAGCCCACGGATCAGCCTTGAGCTGCTTGATACCGAGGCTCATCTTACGCTCAGCGCGGTCGAGAGTGAGGATAACAGCATCTACCTCGTCGCCAACCTTCAAGAAGTCGTTAGCGGAACGGAGGTGCTGGCTCCAGCTCATCTCGGATACGTGAACAAGACCCTCAACGCCTTCTGCGATCTCTACGAATGCGCCGTAATCAGCCATAACGACTACTTTGCCGTGTACCTTGTCGCCTACTTTGAGGTTCGGGTCAAGGGCATCCCATGGGTGCGGAGTGAGCTGTTTCAAACCAAGAGCGATACGTTTCTTCTCCTCATCGAAGTCGAGGATAACGACGTTGATCTTCTGGTCGAGTTGCAACAGCTCGTGCGGGTCGTTTACGCGGCCCCAGCTGAGGTCGGTAATGTGGATAAGACCATCCACGCCTCCGAGGTCGATGAAGACACCGTAGTTGGTGATGTTCTTAACCGTACCTTCGAGTACCTGACCCTTCTCGAGCTTGCTGACGATCTCAGCCTTTTGAGCCTCGAGTTCAGCCTCGATGAGCGCTTTGTGGGAAACAACGACGTTGCGGAACTCAGGATTCAGCTTAACGATCTTGAACTCCATGGTCTTGCCTACGAGGATGTCGTAGTCGCGAACCGGCTTCACGTCGATCTGGCTGCCCGGGAGGAATGCTTCCATACCGAGTACGTCCACGATCATGCCGCCTTTCGAACGCCATTTGATGTAGCCGGTAACGATCTCACCTGCATTGTAAGCCTCGTTAACGCGGTCCCAAGCCTTAGCCGTACGTGCCTCATTGTGCGAAAGAACGAGTTGTCCTTTTTTGTCCTCCTGGCTCTTGATGTAGACTTCTACTTTGTCGCCTACCTTGAGGTCCGGGTTGTAACGGAACTCAGAAGCCGGAACGATACCGTCGGATTTGTATCCTACGTTGACAACTACCTCACGCTTGTTGATACTGACAACAGTACCCTCAACGACCTCATTGTCCTTGATGGCATTCAGCGTGTTGTTATACTTTTGGATTTCTTCTTCGTTTTTTGTGCCTTGCTTTTGTGCTTCATAGGCATCCCAGTCGAAGTTCTGGAGAGAAAGATTTTCTGCCATGTGGTAGAATGTGCTTGGCTCAGCCTTGGCTTACCAAGCGTTAAAATTAAACATGTTAGCCTTTTTCTTGCGAAAAAGCGTGCAAAGGTAGTGCTTTTTTTTGGATTGTGCAAATTTTTTCAAAGAAAAATGCGGATGAGGGTGCTTTTTTGTAAATAAAAAGAGATAAAAACCCTATCGGGAGATCAATCCTGCGTTATGCGGAACTGCGGTGAACCGGAAGCATTCAGCCGAAACTCGACCCGGATAGAGTCGTCAGGAGAAGAAACTTGAATTTCATGAAAATTTTGCGCAAAGGTACGATAAAATTTGCATATGTCAAAATAATTTTGTAATTTTGTGCCGTTTTTTTTTGAAAATACAATAATTTAAGCATATTATGAGCAAATACAAATGGAGTTTTGCGAATGTGGGTGGAGTGACTCGCGTACGTATTAAATCTGCGGAGGATGTCCGTCATTTGGGCGAGTTGGATAAGAAGATGTGGACCGTGCTGAGTTGTCCTGTGAACGGTCTGGAGATCAGTTCTGATTCACTGAGGCTGATGGATCAGGACGGCGACGGTCAGTTGCGTCTGAAAGAGGTGGTAGCAACGGCCGATTGGCTGTGCGCGACCTTGCGAGATCCGCAGAGTTTATTTGAGCAGAGCGATGTTATCAAGATTGAAAATATTGCTGACGAAGGGATACGAGTTATAAGTGACAAGTTACAGAAAGACGGAAAAGTTGCTTTGGCGGATGTACAGGCTGCAATAGATGCGATAGCCATAGAGACTCCGGAAATGCCGGCAGCTCCGTTTGAAGCGGATGTAATCGCGGCATACAAGGCGAAGAGCCCGGAGTACGCTGCCTATTTCGAGCAGGAGAAACTGCAGAAACTGGGCTTGGCAAGTATTCCGGAAGACGCACCAAAGCCCGGTATGACGGAGAAGAAATTCATCGAGATGGGCGATCAGATATCCAAGTGGGAATCTGAAGTTGAAAGTATAAAATCGAAAGTAGAAAGTGAAATGGCGGCGGCGAAGGCGGAGTTTGAACCGCTGCGCAAGTTGCTGTTGCTGCATCGCGATTTCTATCGCCTGCTGCGTAACTTCGTGACCTTGGAGGACTTCTATGACAACGACGAGAAGACGGTTGCTTCGTTCCTGGCAGGTACCTTGATTTTGGATCAACGTGCATGTAAGTTATGTATTCGCGTGAATGACTTGGCGAAACATGACAGCCAGGCTCCGTTAAGCGGAATGTACCTGCTGTACTGCAATTGCGAGAACAAGAAGACGGGTAAGAAACTGCAGATCGTAGCGGCTATGACGCAGGGCGAGATCAAGAACCTGAGTGTGGGTAAGAATGGTATCTTCTACGATAACAACGGTCTGGATTATGACGCGACGGTCTTCAAGATCATCGAGAACCCAATCTCCCTTCGTCAGGCGTTCTGGAATCCGTATCGCAAGATGGCGAAATGGGTAGAAGATAAGATCAATAAGTCGGCAGCCGAGAAAGACGCAAAAACATTCGACGACATGACGGCAAAAGTAGCTACTGCGGCTGATCCGAATGCAGAGAAGAAATCTGCTTTTGATATCGCTAAGTTCGCCGGTATCTTTGCCGCCATCGGTATGGCGTTAGGTATGATTGGTACGGCGTTAGTGAAGGTTGGGGAAGGAATGAAAGACTTACCATGGTGGCAGTACCTGATCATCTTCGTCTGCATCTTGCTCATCATCAGCGGACCGAGTATGATTATGGCGTGGATGAAACTGCGTCGTCGTAACTTGGCTCCGGTGCTGAATGCGAACGGTTGGGCTATCAACGCCGACTCGATTATCTCTGTTCCGTTCGGCTTGAAGTTAACAGAGCAGGTTCGTTTCCCCTTCACGAAGAACCCGGCAAAGAAGAATCCGGCAGGTAAGATCTTCCTGGTCATCCTGCTGCTAATTATCTTGGGCTTAGGTGGATTCGGCATCTATAAGTATATCACGAAAGAGGAAGTAACGGCAGAGGAAGTAATGGAGGCAACGGAGGCAGAGGCTAATCCGGCAGTATCGCTGGAGAACGCAGAGGTTTCTGAAATAGAGGAGGGCGCAGAATGAAAAAGGTACTGTTTGTTATTAGTCTGTTAGCGGCCTTTAGTTTTTATGCCTCTGCACAACATATCCCTGCTGCGCCGAACACGCCCTTGGACAGCGCGGCTATGGATAGCGAAGGCGACGAATTGGAGGAATTGGATGATATCGACGTGCGTGCAACGCAGTTACCGGAGTGTCTGGCGGGGTTGTTCTCGCATGACACCCTGATCTTAGGATGCGAGTTGGATCTTCTGCCGCGTAAGATCATCGTGCGTACCAAAGACGGCGATGTAGTGTATAAGATCACCCCGCAGTCACTTCTGGATACCGCATTGATGAATCATCACCCTGCGGATAGCATCTATCGTTTCAACTGGACGGACGAGCGCGTGAACCCGTATGGTACGTTGTTCGACAGCCTCAAGGATGATGTGCATGTGCCGATGGCCGGCTTCGTATTGCCCGCTCCGGGATATGTGACGAGTCCTTTCGGTTGGCGCAGAAACCGAATGCACAAAGGTACGGATATCAAAGTGCAGGTAGGTGACAGCATTCGTTCGGCATGGGAAGGTCAGGTGCGTATCGTAGGTTGGGACCCGCGTGGGTACGGTTACTTCGTAGTCATTCGTCATGAGAATGGTTTGGAGACCGTGTATGGTCACTTAAGTCGTCCGTTGGTAGATGAATACGAGCGTGTTCCGGCGGGGTATGTGATCGGTATGGGTGGAAACACAGGTCGTTCGACCGGAAGTCACTTGCACCTGGAGATGCGTTACTTAGGCGAGGCTATCAACCCGGCTAACGTGATTGATTTCGCGACCGGTAAGCTGAAGAATGAAAAAGAGTACGTCATCGGCATCAAGGCGATGAAGCAGGCCAAGGCCGCGCAGGCTGCGATGAAATACCACAAGGTAAAACAAGGCGACACCTTATCGGGCATCGCGAAGAAATACGGTACCAGCGTGAAAGCGCTTTGCCGGCTAAACAAAATCAAAGAGACGAAGATTCTGCAAATCGGTCAGAAGATAAGGGTGAGGTAGTTGTTGAGTGTTTAGAGTTTAGTGTTTAGAGTTTAGAGTTTAGTGTTTAGAGTTTAGAGTTTAGAGTTATTCATGGTGATAGGGTTCACCTCGAAGAATGGTCATTGCGCGGTAGATCTGCTCAATGGCCATTAATCGTATCATCTGGTGGGAGAACGTCATCTGAGAAAGGGAGATTTTTCCGTTAGCGCGGTTATAGACCTCTTTGGAGAACCCATATGCTCCGCCGATGACGAGGGTGAGGTCTCGACCGGAGCCCATTTTCTTTTGCAAGAAATCGGCGTATTCGATGGAACGGAATTCCCGTCCGTGTTCGTCCAGAAGCATGACGTCCATCGCCGGGGTAAGGAAAGAGAGGATGGCTTGTCCTTCGGCGGACTTGAGTTGCTCCTGGCTGAGTGTCTTGGCATTTTTGATATCGGGCACCACAACGAACTCAAACGGGATATAGTGTTTGAGTCGCTGTTGGTAATCCTCGATAAGGGATTGCAGACGAGGGTCGGTGGTCTTACCAACCACGAGCAGGGTGATTCTCATAGACCGGTGTCATCATTCGAATCCGGGTCCGCATCCTGTTCCGTGAAGTAATAATCGGTGAATTCACCATCCCATTTGAACTTATAGATGACATGATGGTTGAAGCCGCCATCGAAGCCGGATATATAGGTATAATAGGTATGTCCCTTTTCGAACGCTATGGAAGAGTTCCAACCGTCGTTCTCAACGGCTTTGACGCCGTATAAAACATTCGCCCATTCCGGATACGCAAGCAGGTCTGCATACCACAAGGCGAAATACATAGCCGGAGAATCGCCCGATTCGGCGATATCGAGGCTATCCCGGGTTGTAGCTACATAGGGATAGATATTGCATATGTTTCCGTAACCATCCATGGGGTAGGCGTAGTCCCAAAGGCCCTTCACGCGATATTCAAAAAATATTGACATCGTACTTCCTATGGCTGTTTTGACGGTAGTGAGGAACAGTTTTCCGGTCGGTTTCATGGTCTCAGGATTTACCACGAAGGCATATACCCAATAGTTCGTAGCGGCTTGCAGGCCGGTGAAGACGAAATGGACGTCGCCATATTGGAGCGAATGGCTCTCGAAGGGCGCGATGTTAAACTCGCCTTCGTAGAGCAGATGGCTACGCCACATCAGATAATCGGAATAAGCCGAATCGAGGTTCAGCGTCATGAACTGCCTCTGAACGGTCATCGGGTCATAATCCGACTGCACAGGTCGGCAGGCAATGAGGTAATAGGCCTCTTTGTTGGTAGAGAAATTACACTCAATGAATCCGGCAGAAATCGTACCTATGTTCATCTTCACGATCACATCGTCGGTCTCCCACTTCGCCTCCGGGGTACAAGAAGCGAGCATTATTATTGAAAACAATAATGCGATTAGTGATTGGTGATTGGTATTTGGTAAACGGAACTTATTCATATTGACTCCTTTCTTCCTCTTCTTGTTTGAGGAGTTGTTGAACGGAACCGATAAAACGGAGGCAGGTCATGACATGCGAGCCATAGTGGCCGAAGTTATAGGTGATATTCGCGTCTCTCCATTTTGCTTTCGCGTTGGTCGCATTCGTGTAAGGTACGGTTTCGTCGTCCATGGAATGCATGATATAGACCGAAGCCTCGGGTGTCCAGTTGAAGGTAGTGATCGAGTTCTCGGTCATTGCCTTATAGAGTTCCGCCACTTTGTCGGATGTCTGGTCCATCCCGATTGGCGTGAGGATCTCGTGGGTGACTTTGGTGCCGATGAGTTTGTTGATCTGCGCGGTGGTATAGCGCTTGCTGTTCACCCAGTCGTCGATATGTTCGCAGAGCCATGGTTGAACCAGGTCTTCCATGGTGAGACTGAGATTATTGCCTTTGATCATACCTTGCAGCACCAGTGGTACAGCGACCGGATAGCCGGCAGTATCGGTTGTGACAAAGCGCTCGAAGGTAGCCTTCACGTCGTAGGGGCCACCTCCCGCAAACACGCGATGGATAGGGATGTAATAAGCCCCGTAGGCAGGGTCGTTATAAGCCATCTCACAGAGGTACTCGACGGCCATGGTGGTTGCTCCGCCTTGGCTATAGCCCATGAGATAGATATCGTCGTATTCGGGAGCCATATCGACGGCTTTGAGCCAATCGCGCACAGCGAAGTACATATCGGTGACATGGATAGCCGTCTCAATCATCACGAGATAGGGATGCACGTGGTCAACGGTGATGCCATATCCGAGGTAATCGGGGATGATAAGTCCGTAGCCGAGTTTGACGAGAATGCCTTCCAGAGAGAAGCAGTTAGAGGGTGCTTCGGCGTTGGACCCCACGGTATAATGGCTGACGAGAATCATACGTTTGGGTTTGCGGCCTTTGGGCAGCATCACTTTACCGGACAGGGTGATATCATTCCATTCTCCATCCACACTGGGATACGTACCGACGATCTCTATCACTTTGTTCTGATTGCCGTATTTGAGCAGTTCCTGAACGATAGCAGTTCCGGTCACGCTGCTGGTCTGCGGTTTTTTGAACATATCCGAGGTACCGTCTACTGTAGCTTCGTTATACTCCGATATGGGTGTTCCATCCGGCAGATAACAGCAGTAAGGAAGACCTTCGCTAAGGTCCGTTTCCGAAACGCTGATGACTTTAAACTGCAGATCCTTCGCTGCCTCCAAATCCGTGAAATCGACCGAGTAGTCGTCGCGGAAGTGGCAGGAAGTGAGCATTATCAAAAATAATAATGCTATTGGTAATTGGATATTGGATATGGGTGATTTCATTATGGTCGAATTTTGATGTTTTAGAATCGCATGCCCAAGCTGATATTCATCATTCGGGAGACAGCCATATAGATGACATTGGCATTCTGGAGAGCCGTTAAACCGCCAAAGTCCACGGTTGCGAAGTACTGTTTATAGTTTGCACTCACGCCGAAGACCGTGACGTTCACCGCAGCTCCCACGGCCGTATGTTTGCCTTTGGCGTCGGTTTCAGTCCCTCCGTTGATATCGAGTCCTAATCCAAGCCCGGAATAGAGGTTGACATTCGGATGATGGAAATAGGTAAAGCGCACCGTAGGCATGATGACGAGGTTGAAGAAATGTTGGTTCTTCTGCCGTCCGACCTCTGCTCCGGATCCGTCGCGTATCACATCATCCCACTGCACGCCGCTGCAGTCGATCATACCGCCGAAGGAGACCCAGTACTTAAAGCGATAATGATACTCGACCCATATATGCTGGCTGTAGACGAAGTCCTCTTTGTAGGTCTTTTGCCATGTGGTAGGCATAGAAGTAATCACAGCATTGGGTTTGTGCCACATCAGTGTCTCAAAGAGCTGGTCTCCCCAACCCACACGAATCTCATGAGGGCGGTCGATCACACCCCATCGATTCTCAGCGCTCATTCCGCAGGCCAAGGCGCAGAGCGCGAAAAGGGAAAAGATAATACGTTTCTGCATAACTGGGCGCAAAAGTACAACTTTTTTTTGGAATATGCAAATAAAACTGACAATTTGGCAGAAAAATCGGGATGGCACACTATTTGCGAAAAGAGAATAGGACGACATAGGTCTTCCTATGACAACCTAGGTTTGCCTATAATAAAAGTGAATTTTTTAAAATACAAATGATATGAGTAAAGGTAATATTGGGGTGACGAGTGATAACATCTTCCCCGTCATCAAGAAATTTTTGTATTCGGATCATGAGATCTTCTTGCGTGAGTTGATCTCGAATGCCGTCGATGCTACGCAGAAACTGAAGACTTTGTCTTCCGTTGGTGAAGTGAAGGGTGATCTGGGCGACCTTCGCGTGCGCGTAAGTATTAATAAGGCTAAGAAGACCCTGACCGTTTCCGACCATGGTATCGGAATGACCGCCGAGGAGGTGGATAAATACATCAACCAGATTGCGTTCTCCGGCGCGGAGGAGTTTGTAAACAAATACAAAGACCGCACAGAGGCTATCATCGGTCATTTCGGTCTCGGTTTCTATTCCGCTTTCATGGTCAGCAAGAAAGTGGAGATCTTCTCGCTTTCGTATCAAGAGGACGCCAAGGCGGTTCATTGGAGCTGCGAGGGTGATCCGGAGTACACGATGGAAGAGACCATCAAAGCCGAGCGCGGTACGGATATCGTCCTGCATATTGACGATGAGTTCAGCCAATATCTCGAGGACGCAACCATCGAGGGGCTGCTAAAGAAATACTGTAAGTTCCTGCCGGTAGAGATCGCGTTCGGTAAGAAGAAAGAGTGGAAAGACGGTAAGGAGGTCGAGTTGGACGAGGAGAATATCATCAACGATATCAACCCCGCGTGGACTCGTAAGCCGGCTGACCTGAAGGATGAGGATTATGATAAGTTCTACCACGAACTCTATCCGATGCAGATGGACGAACCGCTCTTCCATATTCACCTGAATGTGGATTATCCGTTCAACCTGACGGGTATCCTCTATTTCCCGAAGATCAAGTCGAACCTCGATGTGCATCGTAACAAGATCCAACTCTATTGCAACCAGGTCTATGTGACCGATGAGGTGGAGAACATCGTGCCGGAGTACCTGACCTTGCTGCACGGCGTCATCGACAGTCCGGATATCCCGCTCAACGTGAGTCGTTCGTATCTGCAGAGCGATAACAACGTCAAGAAGATCAGCGGCTATATTACCAAGAAAGTGGCTGACAAACTGGCAGAGATGTTCAAGAACGACCGCGAGAACTTTGTCTCCAAATGGGATGATATCAAGATGTTCATCCAGTTCGGTATGCTTACCGACGAGAAGTTCTACGAGAAAGCGAAAGACTTTGCCTTGCTCAAGAACTTAAACGGCGACTACTTCACACTCAAGGAATACAAGGATAAAGTGCGTGAGAATCAGGTAGATAAGGATGGTAACATGGTGATCCTTTATACCCAGGATGCGGACGCTAACTATACCTATATCGAGCGTGCGAAAGCGAAAGGCTATGACGTGCTGCTCATGAACGGCGAACTCGATGTACACACCATGAGCCAGGCGGAGCAACGGTCTATGACCGAGACAGATGGCCATGCGGATCAGAAACTGCGTTTCGTACGTGTGGACAGCGACACGATTGAGAATCTGATTAAGAAAGAAGAGACGGCGAAAGACAACTACTCCGACGAGCAGAAAGAGGGACTCCGCAAGGCGTTTGAAGGTATGCTGCCTTCTTCCGAGGACAAACTGCGTTACTTCGTCACCTGCGAACCGGCGGCATCCGACGCCCTGCCTGTCTTCCTGACCCAGAACGAGTTCATGCGCCGAATGAAAGAGATGGCGGCGCATCAGCAAGGAATGTCCTTCTACGGCCAGATGCCGGACCAATACAACCTCGTCATCAACACCGCGCACCCGCTCATCCAAGAGCTCGTCTCCAAGATGACATCCGAAGAAGTGCAGGAGGAGGTGGAGAAAAAAGCCGAGAAAGAAGGCGAGGCTCCAACCAAGGAAACCGTCATCAAGACCGTCTATAAACTGACGGATGAAGATGAGAAACTCCATCAGTTGATCGACATCGCGCTACTGGCGTCCGGTCAACTCAAGGGCGAAGCCCTCGCGAAGTTCGTCAACCGCTCCGTCGAACTGCTGACTCAACCATATATACCCGCGTAAACGCTGAAAAAAATAAGGCTTGCATAAGAGTTGTATTGGGTGATTATTGCGTGATTATTGCGTGGTTATTGTGTGATTCAATACACTTCGTATAAAGCCTTCCAACGCGGCACCAATGTCCGACTCTCTATCCGTGGATAATTAAAGAAACGAACCGGCAAGATATCTTGTTGGTTCGTTTTTTCCTTGCGTACCGAGAATATACCGGATTAGCGTTGGATCGGGGCGCACTTGCGTGCGAGGTATTTCGCTTCGTCCGGATTAAGCAGGGGGGCTGTCTCTTTATAGACGCGCTCATGATAAGCGTTAATCCACGCGATCTCCTTATCGGTCATGAGAGACATGTCTATGAGGTTCGTGTCGTAGAAACAGAGCGTGAGGGTCTCGAACGTCAGCCATTCGTCTTCGGTCGTTGTGGCTTCGGTCTGTTTGGCAGGGATGACGGTAATCAGGTTCTCCGTGCGGATGCCCCATTGACCGGTGCGATAGATACCCGGTTCGTCAGAGACGATATGTCCTACCTCAAGCGGCGTGGGGTTGTTATCCGTGCGTACGTTCTGCGGACCCTCATGGCAGCCTAAGAAATGGCCGACGCCGTGTCCCGTACCATGTCCGAAAGTGATGCCTGCTTCCCACATATATTGCTTGGCTAAGGCATCTAACTGGTTGCCTCTTGTGCCGCGCGGGAAACGAGCCGTCTGGAGCGCTATATGCCCTTTGAGGACGTAGGTGTAGTCTAACTTCGCCTGCGTAGGGATCTCTCCTCCGAGCCAGACGGTACGGGTGATGTCCGTGGTGCCGTCAAGGTATTGCCCGCCGCTATCGAGCAGCAACATCCCTTCGGGTTTGACTACCGCACAGTTCTCCTTCGTCGCGGCATAATGGACGATCGCACCATTGCCTTTATAGCCGGCAATCGTGCCGAAAGACTCGTCTGTGAAGTTCTCTCCCATGGCGCGGAAGGCATGCAGTTTCTCCATCAGGTCCCATTCGGTCAGCGGTCTTTCGACTTTTGACTTTTGACTTTCGACT
>JAEDNI010000044.1 GCA_016302585.1 Paludibacteraceae bacterium
CTGCATTATATTTGGGAACATTGCCTTTGGGCGGGTTTTGAGCAATTTACCACGGACGGAAAGAAAGTGGAGATTCTCTCTGTGGGTGAACATAACCGGGATGCAGGACCGGATTACAGCCATGCGCGGATTCGGATAGATGGCAAAGAATGGGTCGGAAATATAGAGATCCATGTATGCGCAAGCGACTGGACCAAACATCATCACCACCTCGACAGGGCGTACGACAACATTATTCTGCATGTCGTGCGGACAGCTGACAAACCGATTTATAATTCGAAAGGTGAGTTAGTACCGCAATGTGAACTGAACTATCCGAGTGATAAAGACTATCTGAGTGCCCTTTTTGAGTCTGCACAACGAATGGACAGTGCCATCGCCAGAATCGGTTGTGCGGAGCAGTTATTGCATGATCCGCGACTGCTGACAGAGGGTTGGCGTAAGACGCTTTTGTGTAAACGCCTGGAATGCAAACGGGCTTCTATCACGCGACTCTTAGAAATTACCAAAGGCAGTTGGGAACACGCGTTGTATATCTCTTTGGCACGTAATTTCGGGTTTCACAC
Source organism: Paludibacteraceae bacterium (assembly GCA_016302585.1). Lineage (GTDB taxonomy): Bacteria > Bacteroidota > Bacteroidia > Bacteroidales > Paludibacteraceae > Colicola. Next base: position 567 of record JAEDNI010000044.1, read on the forward strand.
GAACAGTGTGCCGTTTGAGGAACTTGCCATTAACACTCCGCTCTCTTGTCTGCAGAAACACCGGAACAGCCTGTTTCAACTAACTGCTCTGCTGTTAGGGCAGGCAGGCTTAGTGCAAGAACCGGAGTTGCAGAAAGAATATGATTTTCTGCGAGTTAAGTTCGGTTTGACACCCCTGGAGGGCAGTATATGGAAACATGCACGGTTGAGGCCTCAGAATAGTCCGGAGTTACGGATCCGGCAGTTTGCGCAGCTCATGCATCAGTCGGAGAATCTGCTGAGTAAGATTTTGGATACGGATGACTTGAAGGAACTGGAAGTGCTGTTTGCCGTTCCACAAATGGGGAAGAGTAGTGTTGATATCCTGTTGATAAATACCGTTATCCCCTATAAATACGCATATGCATTGCATCAAAACAACCCGGTTAAGGCGGAACAGGCGCTGCGTCTAATGGAAAAGATACCGGCAGAAAATAACACGATTGTTCGTCAATGGCGGGTGTTGGGACAGGAAGTAAAGAATGCGGCAGATACGCAGGCACTGCTGCACTTGTATCAAAACTACTGCCAACATCATGAGTGCATCAACTGCGAAGTGGGCTATAAGATTTTCGAGAACCGGCAATTGACATTATTCTGACATGCAATTTGAAATCATCCAACCGACAGAGGTCTTGCGCCCTTATATCACGCGGTACGTGTTCGTGCGCGCAGAGGGTTCCACAGACACGATGACTCCTCCTTCGGACGATCCGCGGTTTGTAAACGGCAAGCACGTACAGCCATTGTTACCCAACTACGGCAGTTTTATCTTCATGCGGAACGTAGTAGCTGATTTCAACGGCGTGGTATCGGACGGTTTGACCATCGTGGGTGCTAATCAGAAGACGATTGGTTTGACGACCGTAAGCGGTTGGTTCGAAGGCATGCTGATGGATTTCGAGCCCGGCGGCATGTATGCCTTGTTAGGTATCGATCTGCAGCAGTTAGCCGGTAAGGTATTGACGGCCAAAGAATACGGAGACGAAGGGTTGCAGCAACTGGATTCTATCTTCAAGCGCGTGGAGAAAGCGGAAGAGATAGCGATGCTGTTGGATGCATTTTTCTTAGGACACTTACCACCTAAAGAGGACCTTAACTATACGCGCCTACGCAGGGTGATTGCTGCTTGCGATGCAGCGAAAGGCAATATAACGGCCGCAGAGATGGCCAGTGTAGCATGTCTGGGAGAACGACAGTCCCTGCGCGTGTTCCGTACGTACGTGGGTATTCCGCCTAAACAGTTTGTGCGACTGAGACGTTTCCATAAGACGATTCAGCATATGCAGCAGGTAGCCGCAACGGGAAAACCGATTGACCTGATGTCTATCGCCTTGGCACACGGGCACTATGATCTGAGTCACATGGCGATGGAGTTTCAGCAGATGGGATGCGTGAGCCCGAGTCATTTTAGGATGCTGGGAATACCTCTAAGTGACGATTTTTCAATCTTTTTTGCTTAAAACAAGTATCCCATTTTGACGTAGAAATTGGCGTACTTGGCATTATCCTGCTTATTGATCGGCATACCCCAATCCGCCGAGAGAACAAAGTTCTCGTTCATACCTATCTTCAGTCCGATACCGGCTGTCATATGCGGCATATAGACGTTATTGGGTGAATCAACGAAGTAGTCGCTATAGTTATCTCCTGCCGCTTCCACGCTCTCGCGGAGAGTGCTATACGCACCGTGCGTGTTACGCGCGACGAGTTCATCGAGGTTATAGGGTTGTGTAATAACACCCATATCGAAGAAGGGGTTCAGACCGATAAAGAAATGCTGTCGTTTGATATCGAAGTTCACTACTCTGAATCGGAACTCTACGTTTGCAAAGGCAAAACCATTAGCTAAGATACGGTTGGCCATCATACCCCGGATGGAATTACCACCTCCGAGTCCTTCGTAGTACACGCGTTGGATAAAGAGGGTATTCATGTAATTATTCATGTAGAAAGGCGAACGACCTGCGATATTATTCTGGATACCGATACGATAGGCGAAGGTAATGCGGTTAATGCCGTTTTTATCATAGTAACAGGGTACATAATGCCGGAAAGTGGCATTAAACTGCAGATGGTTATACCCGGCAGCAGCTTGTTGACCATAGGCTGCATTAAAAGCGGCAGAATAGGTGAAGAAGGCATCGGCATAGATACCTTTGTTCGGTCCCTGTCTTTTATCGCGCGTGTCGTAGGAGATACCTGCACGTAGATAGGGATGCCAACCGCCTTTCATCTCATCATCGCCGATGAGTCCCCAGTCTTTGTATTTGTCGTACAGGAGTTCTTCGTTCGGGTTGAGCGCTTTCTGCTCCCAGTTCTCCTTGGTCGGATCGTACTCATTCTTGCCGTTAAGCATCTTGATATCGCAGTCATCGATGAGATACCCCAAGACACCTAATCCGGCATTCCATTTGAGGTCCTTGTAGATCGTTCCTTCGATATCTCCCGCCACACGGATGAGATCTCGTTTATACTTATAGAACACACGCGTGCGATAATCCATATATTCCGGATGATCGATGACATATTGCGTATCCCCGGCTTTCTTACTCCAATTATGCCAAGAGTAGTTGTATTTGGCCTGAAAGCCGTTGAATCCGTAGAAGTCACACATGGCATCAGGCAGATAGGTAGCATCGAGTGTCAGGCGATAGCCCGGAATGAGGTACTTCGAGTCGTAGTTGACTCGGAAAATACCATGGTGTTTTGTTGTGTACGCAGCCTCCACGTAAATCGAATGGATATACTCGGGGTATTGCGAACCATCGCCATAGTAATAGACGTTCGTGAGCACACCGCCCTGAAAACCGTAATCCGCATCATAAGCGATAGAGGGAAGGATACCGAAGTTCCAACCAGTTTTGATTTTACGACCCAACGAATCCACTTCCTGCGGTTTGGGTTCTTTTTTCTTAGCCGCAGCCGGCAGAACCAATAAGGCAGCCAAAATCAAAAGGATATATTTTTTCTTAGCCACAAGGTCACGATTAACTACGTTTTGCATAATGAATAATTTACGGTAAAACAAAGGCTATGAGCACACCGAGATACGTTCCGATGGCATAACCGACGAGTCCGATCACAATACCGGAGATGAGTACTTTCTTATTTTGCATCGCACCCACTACAGGCGGAACGAAGGGGGGAGAACAGAGCAGGGCAATCTGACAGACGCAGAACAGGTCTCCACTCACATGCGCGATGCGGCAGAAGAGAAGATGTAATCCAGCCGCAATAATCATTACCCACGCTACAAAGAGACCAATCATCAATGAACCGCCATTCACACTGTGAATATCGAAGAGCGAAGCTACAATGACCGAGAAAATAAGGATGAAGAACATGCCTAATTCAAAGGTCTTGGGCAGTTCACGCACTTTCTTAAAGAAGGAAGCGATGATAGAGAGGGTAGTAATTGTCAAGATCACCACAAGTTCGTTTAATGTACCCGTAATAAGCAAAGCCAATCCGGCTCCCACCGCCAGGAAAAGGATGCTGAGGCCAAGTCCGATGAACATTCCTCCTACATTCTCTTTAACAAACATACCGCGGTAGTTTTCTACATCTTTGGAAGAGACATCCTCGTCTGTACGTCCTCTGCGGGTAACATCATTATAGGGAAGAATCTTTCTGAATACTTTATATCCTCCGCCGATTATGAAGAATATATATGGGGTCGTCAGTACCATCTCGAAAGCCAGCACAATGGCCATGAGTGTTTTATCAACACCTAACGAAGCTCCCAGGGCATTGAAATTCATCGTACCTCCGGTATAGATACCGGTCATCATCGCTGCCACTTTGTTAAACTCCGAAATCTCTGGAGTGCGGAAGATGAAATAACCGGATACCACCGCTATCAACACGGCCGTAATACCTCCTACCAGCGACCAAATCGTTTTCGGAAGTGCTTTGGTCCATAAACGAAAATCGCAGTTAAAAAGCATCAACGGAATAGCCAATGGAACCGTGACGGACATGATAGTGGACTGCAGTTTGGAAAAAGCAAGGGCTGCGTCTGTTCCTGCTTCAAAATGCACAAAACCGGTTAAAGCAAAGAGAATACCTATCGCATAAGCGGCTACGACAGTGCCTATCTTCTTCATCCAGTTAAAACGCTTGAAAAGCTCGATAATCAATACCGGGATGAGTACATATAAAGCAATAATGAGATAAACACGTATCATTTGTAATTGGGGATTTATGATTTCGTTTTTAGTTGTCGTATTTGATACATGTATTCCTGCACAAATAGCCAGAATGGCAATGATATACACCAAGTAAGGGTAATAAAAATCAATTGCCATACGAACTGTATGGAATTATGGAAGGCCGAATCCGCTACTTTACGACGAATGATGAGTACCCCAGCCCATAACGGAACAGTAAGGGCCAAACTGACAATAAACAGCGGTGAAAGGAGTATTAAAAGCGGGATTACAAATCCACGGGATAAGTTCCTTTTCGTAAATTTATTAAAAGGAGCAGGAGGATTGGCTTGCAGTTGAGTTATGTTTTGCTCATAGTTCTCATCATCCGGTACCCACATGATCAATTCACGCATACGAAGCGTTAATTCTTCCCGTAATGCCATTATGAGTTGCGGATAATCGAGATCCGGATGTTCTTTCACAAATTGGGTCACATTGATCGGTTTGCCTATATTCACGGTCAAATCGTCCCACAAATGGTAATAATCGCCGTATTCCAAACCTACCGGTACAATATAAACCGGTTTCACATGCCCAAACAGTTCATTAGCGCGCAGGGCAATACGGAAGATACCTTTTCGTAAGGGTAAAAGCGAATGCATAGGGCGATGCGTTCCTTCCGGTAAAATACAGAACGGCACACCATCCCGCAAAGTAGCTACGGCGTTATTAATCGTTTCATCATTATGCATCACTTCATCCACTCCGTCACGAATACGATTAATAGGCATTATCTTCAGCCACTTCAACAGTTTCGCCTGGCGTGAATTTTTGAATATATCCGCACGTGCCACAAATACTTTACGAGACGAATTGATGGTCAGAATAGCCATCGCATCGCAAAGTGCATTGGAGTGATTAGGGGAAAAGATACAAGCTCCATCCGTAGGAATATTTTCTTTTCCTACGTATTGAATTCTTCGATACGAACGTCTGAACATCCAATCCACATATGGACGCAAGAAGGTATAGAGCCTATTTTTGTCTTGTACTTGTGCCATTTACAAGACTCAGCTCATTGCGAGCATTCGTTGAATAGAAGAAATTGCTTTTTCTGCTATTTCTTGAGGAACCTGCATTTCCGGATTTTCGTTCAAAAGGCAATTATACACTTTCTCAAGCGTATTCATGCGCATATACTCACATTCGTTACAACTGCATCCCACGCCTTCCGTCACTTCGGGCGGAACAGGAATAAACTCTTTATCCGGACAAGCCCGCTGCATCTCGAAGAGAATACCGCTTTCCGTAGCAATAATAAAGCGTTTAGCAGGCGATTGAATGGTGTACTCAAGCAGCGCCTTGGTAGAACCAATCACGTCGCTCTGCGCCAAGACAGGGGCTTTACATTCGGGATGCGCCAACACTTCTACACCGGGATAAGCTGCTTTGAGTTGCAATAGTGCTTCCAAAGAGAAACGGCTGTGCACATGGCAGGCACCATTCCAAAGCAACATATTACGTCCGGTAACCGAATTGATATAGGAACCCAGGTTATGATCGGGACCGAAAATAATCTTTGCATCCTTAGGCAGTTGATCAACTATCTTTTTTGCATTCGAAGAAGTAACTACGACATCCGTTAGCGCTTTTACATCAGCCGACGTATTGACATAACTTACCACGAGAACCTCACCCCGACCCTCTCCTGAGGAGAGGGAGTTTATTTTTTGCTGTTCTATGAATTTTTTCAAGTCTTCCGCTTTGCAACTATCCGCCAACGAGCAACCTGCATTCATATCCGGAATAAGTACTTTCTTATCCGGACAGAGGATTTTCATTGTCTCGCCCATAAAATGCACACCGCACATTACTAATATATCCGCTTGTACGCGCGTAGCCTGTTGCGCGAGTGCGAGAGAGTCTCCGATGAAATCAGCTATTTCTTGTATTTCCGGTCGTGTATAATAGTGAGCAAAGATAACAGCGTTTTTCTGCTTCGCTAAACTCTTAATTTTATCTATATATTCTTTATTTTTTAAATCCATGAATATAATAGTTTGTTGAAAATGTTAATAAAGCTGCAAGCATGCTCGAAATCAACGAGTTAGATGCAAATTGAGAGTATATATTGATTGTTAAATTTTTTGATAAGTGTGATGTGGAACAAGTTATCAAAATGTGGAACTGAAGGTTGTTAACAAATTGTTTATAACCACTTTTTCAGTTTGAAAATAAGCAGGATAACTACAACGGAGAATACCATCAATCCTAAAGCCCAGAGATAACCGAATTGCCAATGCAGTTCCGGCATGAAATCAAAGTTCATACCATACAAACTACCGATCAAGGTAGGTGGAAGGAAGATGATGTTAATGACTGTAAATATCTTGATGATCTTATTCTGTTCGATGTTTACCAAACCGAGGAAGGTATCCTGGAGGTAGTCCAGACGGTCAAAACCGAAACGGGTGTAATCGAAGAGCGAATTGATATCCTTAATAATCATCGTCAAACGCGGATAGAGTTCTTCCGGGAAGAAATCGCATTTCAAAATATTTGAAATCACGCGTTGTTTATCCATAATATTCTGACGTATGATGGTTACTTTTTCCTGTAAGTCCTTGATTTGAACGAGCAAATCTTCATCTACGTGATCCGATTCGGCATTGATCTGTTGAGAAAGCAAGGTAATCATATCCGTAGTATCCTCAATCAAGTCGGCATCCTTTTCTACACGTGTTTCGAACAAGGCTACTAACACGTGATATCCTGTTGGGAAATTCCGGGTATTAACGAACACCTTCTTAAAAGTCTCGTTAAAGGAATCCAATTCATTATCTCGGATAGAAACGAGAATACCATTCTTGATAATGAAGTTAACTGGCTCCATCTCGAAGTTATTCTTCAGGAAGTTTGAGTTAGCAACGATAGAGTCGTCCGTTTGAATATAACGTGACGACATCTCGATCTCTTCCATCTCCTCATCTTCCTGGATCTCTATCTTCAGAAAACCCTCCAAGGTATCCTCTGTTTTATCGCTCACGTCAAGCAGGTCGATCCAGATAATATCTTTCTTATCGAGTTCTTTGAGCGCGGAGATAGAACGTGCTACTTTGATTTTCTCCTTCTCTTTATAGAATATTTTGATTTCCGACATGGCTTTGTTCAATTAAATTTGTTAATTCGATAAATTCTTCTACGGATAACTGTTCCGGTCTTCGAGTAAGGAACCATTCCAAACGACTTTCTTCTTTAGAACTTCTCTCAACTCTCAACTTTAAACTCTCAACTAAATTCCGTAAGGAATTCCTCATCTGTTTTCGTCGCTGGTTAAAGGCGGTCTTGACTACTGTTTTAAAAAGCGCCTCGTCGCACTCTAACCGTCGTCGTTTGTTACGCGTCATACGGATAACAGCCGATTTGACTTTTGGAGGCGGATTAAAGACATGTTCGTCCACCGTAAATAGATATTCTATATCGTAATAGGCTTGTAATAAGACGGATAAGATACCATATGCTTTTTTCCCCGGCTTGGAAGCCAAGCGCTCAGCTACTTCCTTTTGAATCATGCCGGAGCAAACAGGAATACGGTCTTTATAATCGAGTACTTTGAAGAAGATTTGAGAGGAGATATTATAGGGATAATTCCCGATTACATTAAATTCTCCTTCCGGAATAAGGGTGTTAAGGTCCAGTTTTAAGAAATCTCCTTCTATAAGATCCAATTCAGGATACCAATCTTTGAGATAGGCAACAGACTCGCGGTCAATTTCGATAGCGGTGAGCCGGATAGAAGGATTTTTAAGTAAAAATTGAGTAAGAACACCCATACCCGGTCCGATTTCTATTGTTCGTCCCGAGGTGAGGGTTTCAGCTATTCTTTGGGCGACGTTTAGGTCGGTCAAGAAGTGCTGTCCCAAAAATTTTTTGGCACGTACTTGTTGCATTCTCCGCGTGATAATCGTCCATAAATTATTACTTTTAGTTAAAAATATTTGCGTGTTTCAAATATTTATAGTACCTTTGCACCCGATTTGTATAGCACGCAAAAAACGGAGTAGTTACCTCCTTTGCGGCTGCAAAGGTAGTACTTTTTTTTGAATTGACCAAAAAAATAGCAATTTTTTTACAAAAAATGCGTAAATTGGCGCAAATAATAACAAAAATCATTGATTTTTTCTATCGTCCCTTCTCCAAATGGATATCGGAGCAGTTGTTTCGGTATGCCGCTTGCGGAGGAGGAAACCTTATCCTTGACTGGATTCTCTATTTCCTTATTTATAATTTCGTTATCGGACACGAGTTGATCAATTTACAATTTACAATTTACAATTTACAATTTGCGCAAGCAATTACTCCTCATATAGCCACCCTTTGTATTGTCTTTCCGATAACCTTGCTCACCGGTTTCTGGTTGCAGAAATATGTCACTTTTACCGCTTCGCGTCTCAACGGTTGGCGACAACTGTCGCGATATATCCTGATTGTAGCTGTTAATCTGGCCATCAATTACTTCGGTCTTAAACTCTGTGTCGATGTGCTTGGTTGGTATCCGACCCCATCCAAGATGCTCATTACCCTCATCACAGTCATTATCTCCTACCTCGGCCAGAAGCACTACACTTTCCGTATCGAAAAGTGAATAGCATTAGAATGAGTGGTACCCCTCGGAAGGGTAGCGCATAGGTAATTCATAGTACTCAAGTAGGACTTACCTGGTACTTTGTTAGTACTAAACTTTCACCTTAAAACTAAAAAAGTTCCACTTTTTTTTGCATATATCAATTTTTTTGTGTATTTTTGCAGCGAATTTGCAAACTATGCCCAAAAGAACCCTATAAAATATTACGGCCATGTTACACAAATTATGTTCAGAGCTCCACACGGAGACTTCTCCCATGCCGTTCAAGGTATCGGATTCATTTATTGAAGAAAATCAAGTTGTTGCCGTATTAACCGGTGGTACGGAGGCGCAGTTTGTGGACCTTGTTAAGCAGAAGAAGATTGACTTGAAACGTCCTGTTTACCTGATGGTAAGCGGTTATAGCAACTCGTTGGCTGCGTCTTTTGAGATCTTGAGTTTCATTCGTCAACGCAATGGTATTGCGAAAGTAATGACGCACGCGAAAGATACGGTTTTCCCGGATGTCAGTGAGACGGACTCGTTGACCCGTTCACCGCTGGAGAAAGTGCTTAAAAACGAAAAGAAACAGCGCTTGGGTATTATCGGTAAGCCGTCTGATTGGTTGATTGCTTCTCAGGTGGATTACAATCAAGTGCTCAAAGATATGAACATTGAGTTAGTGGACATACCCATTGAGGAAGTAAGCAGTTTAGGCGAGGTTGATCCGGGTATGCCGGGTGCATTGGCTATTTATGAAAGGGTAAAAGAGCTGATTGCTAAATACCAATTGGATGGTGTGACGCTGCGTTGTTTCGATCTGTTAAAAACCGTAAAGAACACCGGATGTATCGCCATGAGTAAGTTGAACGACGAAGGTATTCCGGCCGGTTGCGAGGGTGATATTCCGGTATTGCTGACGATGATGGCATGTAAGAAACTGACCGGTGAGCCGGGCTTTATGGTTAATCCTGCTCGTATCCAACCGGATGGTCAGATTCTGATTGCGCACTGTACAATACCTTTGAACATGACCGAGAAGCACGAATACACGACGCATTTTGAGTCGGGAATCGGTGTGGCCATTCACGGTGATCTGCCTGCAGGAGACTACACCTTGGTTAAGTTAAGCGGTGATCTGAAACGTCTGTTGGCGGTTAATGTAACCTTGCTACGTTGTCAATACGAGCAGAACCTCTGCCGTACGCAGGCTTGGATTCAAACGACTCCGATCGTAAGTCAATATTTCTTGACATCGCCGATTGCTAACCACCACTTGCTCATCAAGGGTCATCATGCCGCTAAGTTCTGGAGAGAATAAAAACTCACAAAATACATATTATAATTTAAAATTTTAATAAAACTATGGTAAGTTACAAAGAATTAGGTTTGGTAAACACCCGTGAGATGTTTGCCAAGGCAATCAAGGGAGGCTATGCTATCCCGGCATTTAACTTCAACAACATGGAGCAGTTGCAGGCTATCATCAAAGCAGCTGCTGAGACCAAGAGTCCGGTTATTCTGCAGGTATCCAAGGGTGCTCGTAACTATGCGAACCAAACGCTGTTGCGTTACATGGCACAGGGTGCTGTAGAGTACGCAAAGGAACTGGGTTGGGAGCATCCGCAGATCTGCTTGCACCTCGACCACGGAGACAGCTTCGAACTCTGCAAATCCTGCGTGGACTTCGGTTTCTCCAGCGTGATGATTGACGCTTCTTCTCTGCCTTATGAGGAGAACATCGCTCTCACCAAGAAAGTAGTGGACTATGCGCATCAGTTTGATGTAACCGTTGAGGCGGAGCTCGGCGTGCTCGCAGGTGTAGAGGATGAGGTTTCGTCCGCTGTCAGCCACTATACCAAACCGGAAGAGGTAGTTGATTTCGCTACCCGTACTGGTTGCGACAGCTTGGCTATCTCGATTGGTACCAGCCACGGAGCATACAAGTTCACTCCGGAGCAGTGTACTCGTGACCCGAAAACCGGCAAACTCGTTCCTCCTCCATTGGCTTTCAACGTACTCGATGCTATTATGGAGCAGCTCCCGGGATTCCCGATCGTTCTCCACGGCTCGTCTTCTGTTCCGCAGGAGTATGTGGATATGATCAATCAATACGGCGGCAAACTGCCTGACGCAGTGGGTATTCCTGAGGAGCAACTGCGCAAGGCCGCTAAGTCTGCTGTCTGCAAGATCAACATCGATAGCGATAGCCGTCTGGCGTTCACCGCGGCTGTTCGTAAGGTATTTGCAGAGAAGCCGGGTGAGTTCGATCCGCGTAAGTACTGCGGTCCTGCTCGTGACCTCATGGAGGAGCTCTACAAGCATAAGATCATCAACGTCCTCGGTTCTGACGGTAAAGCAGAATAAACCCATTTATTCATTTACACATTTTCATATTTTCGCATTGAAATGCAAGAAGAGGAGTTAAAAGAACGCTTTCGTCAATTCTCTTTGAGAATCATTCGAATGGTGGATGCTATGCCTCACACTATTTCGTCCTTAGCCATCGCTAAGCAGGTAGTGCGTTCAGGTACTTCTCCAGCCGCCAATTACCGCGCTGCTTGTATTGCTAAATCGGAAAAAGACTTCGTCAATAAATTAAAAATTGTTGAAGAAGAAATAGACGAAACATCTCATTGGCTGAGTATAATTATTGATGCTGAAATACTTCCTAAATCCCGCGTAGAGCCTCTCTATAGCGAAAGTACGGAGTTATGTAAGATAATTACAAAATCTATCAGTACATACAAAATCAATAGAGATATTATTACTCCAAAGGAAGAAAATTAGCCGCTGCGAAAATATAAATGTGAAAATAAGAAAATGAGAAAATGTTAAAATATATGACCGCTGAAGAAGCGGCTGAATTGATACAACATGGTGACGTTTTGGGCATGGGTGGTTTCACGGCTACCGGAGTGCCCAAGGCGGTTCCTTTTGCCCTCGCACAACGCGCAGAACGCCTCCATGCAGAAGGCAAGCCCTTCCGCGTAGGTCTCGAGACAGGCGCTTCGATGGGAGACTCCTGTGATGGCGCGTTAGCACGTGCTCACGCTGTTGAGTTCCGTACGCCGTATCAGTCCAATAAATCCATGCGCGACGAGATCAATGCCGAAGGTACCCACTATTTCGACATGCACCTGAGCCACATGGCGCAAGATCTGCGTTACGGCTTCCTGCCCAAACCCAACTGGGCGATCATCGAGGCTTCGTATGTAGGAGAAGATGGTACGATCGTGCCGGCTGCAGGTGTCGGAATCATGCCGACCATCTGCCGCATGGCGGATAAGATCATCGTCGAACTCAATGAAATGTTCCCGGCTTCCATGCGGGGTATGCACGATCTCTATGAGCCGCTCGACCCGCCTCAGCGTCGCGAGATACCCATCTACAAGCCCTCTGATCGCTGCGGCTCGGATCATATCAAAGTAGACCCGGCTAAGATTGCAGCAGTCGTAAAGACTAACCGTCCGAACGAGATAGCAGCTTTCACACCGGTGGATGAGACCACTGCCAAGATCGGTGCGAATGTAGCAATGTTCCTGGAGGCTGAGATGAAAGCCGGACGTATTCCTGCTTCTTTCCTGCCGATCCAGAGTGGAGTGGGCAACGTAGCCAACGCCGTACTCGGTGAGCTCGGTAAAAACCCGCATATCCCGCCGTTTGAGATGTACTCCGAAGTCATCCAAGACTCCGTAGTGGATCTTATCAAAGCCGGACATTGTAAGTTCGCTTCGGGTTGCTCGCTGCGTCTCGTAGAGAGCAAGATGGCGGAAGTACTGGCTGACCTCGATTTCTATCGTGACAAGCTCTTGCTTCGTCCGCAGGAGACCTCCAACAGTCCGGAGATAGCTCGTCGACTCGGTATCATTGCTATCAATACCGCCCTCGAGGCAGATATCTACGGCAATGTCAACTCGACGCATGTGTGCGGAACGAAGATGATGAACGGTATCGGCGGTTCAGCTGACTTCGCGCGTAACGCGTACCTTTCTATCTTTACAACCGCTTCGACGGCTAAGAACGGTGCGATCTCGTCGATCGTACCGATGGTAACGCACCTCGATCACTCCGAGCACTCTGTGAAAGTCATCGTGACCGAACAAGGTGTAGCAGATTTGCGTGGTAAGAGTCCGCGTCAACGCGCAGAAGAGATCATCAATAATTGTGTTGCTCCGGAATATCGCGAGATGTTACGCGACTATCTGAAGTTCGCTAAACACGGACAGACGCAACACAACCTCTCGCTTGCGTTTGCAATGCATGAGGAGTTCATGAAGAGTGGTGATATGCGGAATACTAAGTGGGAGAAATAATCGTGCCCTGTAGGGCTAAGAATTATCTGCGTTAATGGCAGTTAATTCATCCTTGCATTGTTTCAAAAGACTGGTAGCTTCGGCTGCCAGTTTTTTGTATACATCCATACTGATGGCTTCCGCTTGCTCCAATTGCGA
>JAEDNI010000045.1 GCA_016302585.1 Paludibacteraceae bacterium
ATTTTTTTGCTAAAAAGATAAAAAATAAAGAACGCGCATACACATGTACGCGCGTTCCTTATTATATATTCGTTTAACCTCCGAAATTATCGAAACGGATGTCTGCATCGTCCACTCCGAGGGAGTGCAGGAGATCCAATACCGTCTTAGCCATCATCGGTGGACCGCGGCGCTTGCGCTAAGGCTCGGAACGATTCGCGATTGCCTCGCTCATGGGATCTCTCGCCTTGCGCTACGCTTCCCCCACCGGGTGCACTACGTTAGCGCCCGTCGGGGACCCCGTTAAATGGCTACCTCTGCGCTCTCTCCCATGAGAAGACCATCCTCGACCTGCTCCATCGAACGTAAACAACAGCAGCCATCCTAAACATACGGGACGAGTAGGGTAAATAAAAATAGAGGAACTCATGTGAGCCCCTCTATTCTTATTTAGATTCTTCGGATCAACCTCCGAAGTTATCGAAACGGATGTCTGCGTCATCGACGCCCAGCGAGTGGAGCAGGTCGAGGACGGTCTTTGCCATCATAGGAGGACCGCAGAGGTAGTACTCGATGTCCTCGGGAGCGTCATGCTGCTTGAGGTAGGTGTCGCCCATAACCGGAGCGATGAAGCCCGGGGTGTACTTAATACCGAGTTGGTCTGCCTTCGGATCCGGACGGTCCAGCGCCAGGTGGAAATGGAAGTTCGGGAACTCCTTCTCCAGCGCGAGGAAATCGTCGAGGAAGAAGACTTCGTCGATCGCACGTGCGCCGTAGAAATAGTGCATCTCACGGTCACGGCAGTTGCGGGTCTTCAACATGTGCATGATCTGTGCACGGAGCGGTGCCATACCGGCTCCACCACCAACCCAGATCATCTCCTTCTTACTATCGTAAACAGGACGGAACTCGCCATAAGGACCGCTCATGCGCACCTTGTCGCCCGGTTTGAGCGAGAAGATATACGTGGAAGCGATACCGCAGGGTACGTCCATGAACTCCGGTCCGTTCGGGCACTGCTCTTTCGGTTTGAAAGGCGGGGTAGCGATACGGACGGTAAGGGTGATGATGTCGCCCTCATCGGGGTAGTTAGCCATCGAATAAGCACGAACGGTAGCCTGGGTGTTCTTCTGTTTTAGTTTGAAGAGCCCGAACTTCTGCCAAGCCGGCAGATAGAGGTCGCCGATGAGGGACTTGTCCATGTCGCGGTCGTAGTCGATGTCGTACTCGGGGATGATGATCTGTGCGTACGAACCCGGCTCGAAGTGCATGTGCTCGCCCGGAGGCAGCTGCACCTTGAACTCTTTGATGAAGGTAGCGACGTTCTTGTTGGAGATGACTTCGCATTCCCATTCCTTAACGCCCAGAACAGCTTCATCGACCTTCATGGTGATGTCTTCTTTCACTTTGACCTGACAGCCCAGACGCCAGCCTTCTTTCTGCTGTTTGCGGGAGAAATGGACGGTCTCGGTGGGCAGAATCTCGCCGCCACCGGAGAGCACCTGGCATTTGCACTGTCCGCATGAGCCCTTACCGCCGCAGGCAGAAGGCAGGTGAACACCTGCTTCGCCGAGTTGGTTCAGGAGCGAGCCACCGGCTGCCACGTCATAGACCTTGTCGCCGTTGATGGTGACCTTGACATTTCCTGAGGAAACGAGGTACTTCTTGGCAACAAGCAAAATTGCTACTAACAGGAGTATTACGATTAAGAATACTGCAACTGCGTATAAAATAGCTGTTATATTCATATTATTCTGAAAATTTATATAACCAATGATAATAACCAACCTTGTATCCATGGTCTATCACACTATCGGTTAAAACCCATTCTCTGTCATCCACCACATCCATTTTGAGCAAGGTGTCTTTCTCTGTAGATAGAAAAAACATACTCGCAAATACATGACTTGGAGTCCAGTCCGGCGCACCTATAATAAACTCTACGAATCTATTCGATTGCATCGGTTTGATGACAATACTATCCGTTTGCCCGGATTTGGATCCAATGTTAGAGGCAAAAGTGTACACCACTTGTATCTCATCACTTGTTGTATTTTCAATTGTATAAGTGTTCTCTCCCTCAATCGGGTCTGGACCACCAAGACAACTAACCATAATCAAGCAGGTTATTAGTACAAGCAAGTATGTGGGCCTAATTACGTTCATTGGTTATTTATTAAATACCTGTTAGACAATTAGATCTCCAGTCCGCTGAAGCACATGAACGCCATGGCCATGAGGCCGACGGTGATGAATGTGATTCCAAGGCCTTGCAGCGGCTTCGGTACGTCGTTATACTCCATTTTCTCACGAATACCTGCGAGGCAGACGATGGCTAAGAACCATCCCAGACCCGAACCGAAGGCGTACATAAACGCGTCTACGAGGGAAGTGATGGCCTTGGGATCCACTGCGGGCAGGCCGATACGCTGCTGCATGAAGAGCGAACCACCCATGATGGCGCAGTTCACCGCAATCAGCGGCAGGAAGATACCGAGGCTCGCGTAGAGCGACGGGCTGTATTTCTCCACAACCATCTCCACCAGTTGCACGATAGCGGCAATGACGGCGATGAAGAGGATGAAACTGAGGTACTCCAGATGCAGCGGCTCGAGCACGAGCGTCTGCAAGAGGTAGTTGACCGGCAGGGTAACGATGAGCACGAAAGTAACGGCTACACCCAGACCGGCTGAGGTCTTCACGTTCTTCGAAACGGCGAGGTATGAGCACATTCCCAAGAAGTACGCGAAAATCATGTTATCCGCAAATATCGAGCGGACAAATAAACTTAATGCGTGTTCCATTACTTAGCCTCCTTATCATTAATTGAGCGATGTGCCCAGATTACACAACCTACAAGGATCAACGCCATGGCGGGCATGAGCATCATACCGCAGTTCTCGTAGCCGAGGGCGTAGAAGCTCTGCGGGATCACTTGGAAACCAAGCAGTTGACCTGCGCCGAACAGCTCGCGCACGAAGGCTACGATGATGAGGATGATGGCATAACCCAGACCGTTGCCCAGACCGTCCAACAGGGAATCCCATGCGTTGTTGGTCATGGCGAACGCCTCGAGGCGACCCATGAGAATACAGTTAGTGATGATCAGACCGAGGTAAACGCTCAGCTGCATTGCTACGTCGTAAGCAAAGGCTTTGAGCACCTCGCTGACAAGTGTCACGAGCGCCGCTACCACCACGAGTTGCACGATGATACGTACACGCATCGGGATAGTGTTACGCAGAAGTGACACGATGACGTTCGACATCGCCACGATGATCGTCACGGCGATTCCCATGACGAGCGCAGGCTTGAGTTGCACCGTTACGGCAAGCGCCGAACAGATACCGAGCACCTGCACTACGACCGGGTTATTGGCGTTAAGAGGACCGAGTAATGTGTCCTTAGTTTTCTGACTTAACATAATTTAATCCTCCGTATTAAATTGACCGGCTTCGCCTGTAAGACCGCCTTCGGCTGTAGGATCGCTTTCGGCTGTATGACCGGCTTCGCCTGCAAGAAACTCTTGATAATTATTCACTAACTCTTCGTGGAGCATGGTGCTGACACCGGTAGAGGTGATGGTAGCGCCGGAGATGGCATCTACCTGCTCCTGTCCGTCGGCGTGTTTGCCGGCTTTGAGCACCGCTACAGAAACGACAGCACCTTCGGCATTGCGGATGTGCTTGCCTTCAAACTGGCTGCGGAACTCCGGCTCTACGATCTTAGCACCCAGACCCGGAGTCTCGGACTCGTGGTTGAAGTTCACGCCGTAGATAGTGTTCTTGTCCTCATCGAGTGCGAGGTAACCACCAATGCCGCCCCAAAGACCCTTACCGGAAAGCGGCAGGATATATTTGGTTTCGCCGTTGACGTTCGCTACATAGACTTCTTGCTTGTCATAAGTGAGTGTGTCGTTGACAAGCGCCATGTAGATGTCAGCAGGATTGCCTGTGCTGTAATCTATTTTCAACGCGCCTAATATTTGTTTCTGCTTGTCCAGCAGGATGTTTGCTTCTTGGCGTGGAGAGAGAACTTGGCTCACCACTGCGAGCAATACTGCTACGATAACAACCAAAATAGTTGAATATACGATAGTGTAGGTATTGCTATTGGTGTCGATACCTTTCTTTTTCTCCTCTACAAAAACACCCGATTGCTTACATATAGGACAAACTTCTGGCGCTGCGTCTCCGTAGTGCACATAACCACATACGGAACATACAAATTTCTTCTGTGCCATAATGATTAAATGTTAGAGCGTTTGAGTCGTTTGTTAATATTGACCTGTACTACACACCAGTCGATGAGCGGCGCAAAGGCGTTCATGAGCAGGATAGCGAGCATCATTCCCTCGGGATAGCCCGGGTTGAGCACACGCACGAGTACTGCTACGAGACCGATGAGGAAACCGTAGATCCACTTACCGCACTCGGTACGTGCAGAGGTCACAGGATCGGTAGCCATGAAGACAGCACCGAAAGCGAAACCGCCGCTTACGAGATGCATGTACCACGGGTACTGCGCTGCGAGGTTAGCCTCAGAGCCTGCTACATTGAAGAGCCAAGCGGTGAGACCGCCGCCGATGAAGGTAGCGAGCATGGTCTTCCACGAAGCTACGCCGGTAGCAATCAGCAGACATGCGCCGAGCAGGATTGCCCAGATACAGGTCTCACC
The DNA here is from genome assembly GCA_016302585.1 of Paludibacteraceae bacterium. GTDB lineage: Bacteria > Bacteroidota > Bacteroidia > Bacteroidales > Paludibacteraceae > Colicola. Next base: position 4,657 of record JAEDNI010000045.1, read on the forward strand.
GACCGAACCCGGAACGAGTCCGTTCACCATATCCCAGAAGCCCAGTTCTACGGCAGAGCCGGTACTCATCTGCGTGAGCGGTGTAGCGCCGGAGAAACCATCCACGAGCGCATGACCGCCGTCCCAGCCCCAGGTACCACCATCACGAACGAACATCTTATCGCCCGTCATGGACGACGGGTATGCGAAGAAGAGGAACGCACGCGTGATGAGCGCCACGTTGAAGATGTTATAACCTGTGCCGCCGAACACCTCTTTGGCAAAGATAACAGCGAACGCTACTGCGATAGCTACTTGCCAGAGCGGGGTATTGATCGGCACGATGAGCGGTATAATGAATCCTGTTACCAGATATCCCTCCGCTACCTCCTCATGCTTGATTTGAGCTACTACGAACTCAATACCCAAGCCGACGATGTAGGAAACGAGGATATACGGCAGCACGGCCAGCAAACCGAAACCGAACGCTTTCCAGAACAAGGCACAGGTGAGACCCTCAGCCAGTTGTCCGGTAGCGAGCAGGTGCTGATAACCGGCATTGAACATACCGAAGAGGAGTGCGGGTACCAAAGCGAGCACTACGATGATCATCGTGCGCTTGGAGTCCGAACCGTCATGGATATGGGTGCCGTTTTTCTTAGCGGTGGTTTGCGGAGTGAACAGGAAGGTATCGAAGGCGTCATAGAACGAGCTCAGTTTGGAGAGCTTACCGCCTTCTTCGAAGTTCTTACCGAACTTCTTCCAAATAGCATATAACTTTTCCATCACTCAATCTCCTTTTTTAAATTGTCCAGCGCTTGACGCACGATAGCCTGCAGCGGCATCTTCGACGTGCAGACGAACTCACAGAGCGCAAAGTCCTCCGGTGCCACTTCGTAAGCGCCGAGTGCCTCCATGCGATCGATATTACCTGCGATCATGGCTTTAATCAAATACTCAGGATAGATGTCCATCGGGAAGACGCGGTCATACTCGTTGCTAACGATGATAGCGCGGCGTCCACCTTTCAGACGTGCATCCCATTGGTATTTCTTCGGACCGAAGAGCCAACGGGTGAAGCAGTTGTCCAGCATCTTAGCGGGGTCTGTACAACCGGCGTTGAAGTTCGCAAAACGCGGCATGAGCCAGCCCATGAACTCATGACGATCTGCGCCGTCCTCAAGCACGGTGAACTGGTTGTCGTAGATGGAGATCATGTCCTCCATCGTTACTTGTGTACCGCTCAGTACGTTTCCGGCAATGTAACGGCATGCTACCTCGTCATGAACGTTCGACTTGAAGATCGCAGCAACCGGCATACCCGGCAGCACATTGTAGTACTGACGACCGTAAGCCAACGGACCCGTAAGTGCCACTTTCTTGGTGTAATCAACGATACCTTTCTGGAACAGACGTCCGATAACAGCCAGATCCTGGATGTTAATCGTGAAGACGGTCTCTCCCTTTGCCAACGGCGCGAGGTTGTTCAGTTGCACACCGACATTACCGGCAGGATGCGGACCTGCTACCTCATAGAGGGTACAGTCCTTGAGTTCGCGGAACTCCGGCGCTTTGCTGCCTGCTTTCAGTCCTACGAAGACAGGAGCGATCTGCGCGAGGGCACTGACAGCAGCCTGGAGAGTAGGTAACTGACCTTTGAGCACGAACTCGTAGTCCGGCGCAGCAGGCGCTGAGTCAAACGACGAAATGAAGAACGCACGAGGCGTCTTGTTCGGCATCGCGATGCAGTCATACGGACGCTGCTTGATGAGCGCCCACAAACCGGATTTGAGAAGCAGCGACTTCACATCACCCGCGGCGTCGAATTTCTCGTAAGCGATAGTAGCGTCAGCCTGGATGTCTATCGACATCACCTTACGGCGATCACCGCGCACGATATCCACGACTTTACCCGAGACAGGGGACGTGAACTGCATTTCCTCAAACGCCTTGTCGTGAAAGAGGGGAGAACCTGCTTTCACCGAGTCGCTTACTTTCACATCCAGCTTCGGAGTGATTCCGGCGAAATGGTCGGGCACGATATGAAAGACCTCCGGGCGTCTCACGCTACCGAGCGTAAGGGCTGCAGCTCCTTCAAACGGAATGTCCAAACCACGTTTCAGTTTGATTGTTTGCATAGTGTTAATAAATTATTTTGAATTTGATTTTAATTGGTCACAACAAAACCGGCTGCAAAGTTACAAAAAAGATTTTATATACGCAAGCGCGCGCGTTCTTTTTCGAAAAAAAAATATTTTCAAGGGGGTTATTTGCGAAAAAAATGGGCCTACTATTGGCAGACTGATTTTTTTTTAGTAATTTTGCAGGCGAAAATGGGTATTATGCAATCATGTTAGCACAAAAAGAAATATCAACTCTTTTTTTCTTGGGCATAGGCGGTATCGGCATGAGTGGTCTGGCGCGTTATTTCAGTCGTCAGCGTAGAGCGGATGGTGCTGCGCGTTATCGCGTGTGCGGGTATGACCGCACGCCATCGGATTTGACGAGGGAATTGGAGGAAGAAGGTATCGTCGTCATCTATGATGACCGAATTGATGATTTGAGACTGAAAATTGAAGATTTAAATCCTTCAGAGACCTTAGTGGTGCGGACGCCGGCGGTCCCGGAGGACAATACAATCTATACCTATCTTCGGGAGCAGGGTTTTGATATCCGCAAGCGGGCAGAAGTGTTGGGGTTAGTGACCGGAGAGAAGAAAGCACTCTGCGTAGCCGGTACACACGGCAAAACGACAACCAGTACGATGATTGCACACTTGCTAAAGGATGTAAATGCGTTTTTGGGAGGCATCAGTTTGAATTACAACACAAATGTGTTGCTGGCGCCGGAGAGTGAGTTCGTGGTCGTGGAGGCCGATGAGTATGATCGGAGTTTTCATCACCTGACGCCTTATATCTCTGTGGTGACGGCAGTGGATCCGGATCACTTGGATATCTATGGTACGCCGGAAGCTTATCGTGATGCCTTTGCGCATTATACGAGTTTGATTACCGGAGCGCTGGTGATGAAGAAAGGGATTGAACTGGAGCCGCGGCTGCAACCGGGTGTTGCACTTTACACCTATAGCATGGACAACGCGGAGAATATACGTGTGCGGGACGGACAGATCATCTTTGATTATGTATCGCCTTTGGCTACGATTCGAGACATCGAGTTAGGTGTACCGGTCTGGGTGAATATCGAGAACGCCGTAGCCGCTATCACGGTGGCATTACTGACGGGCGTACCGGAAGCGCAGATCAAGCAGCAAGTGGCTTCGTTCAAAGGTGTCTGGAGACGATTTAACATCCATGTGAATACGCCGAAAGTAGCATTTATTGACGACTATGCGCATCATCCGCAGGAGATAGCTACGGCCATTGATTCGATTCGAAAAATCTATCCGGAGCGGAAGTTAATCGGTGTGTTCCAGCCGCATCTTTACACCCGCACGCGTGATTTTGCGGACGGATTTAAGGCGGTGTTGGGGACACTGGATGAGTGTATCTTATTACCGATCTATCCGGCGCGAGAAGAACCGATCACGGGAGTGACAAGCGAGATGTTAGGTGGAACGGTAGTGCAGAAAGCCGACTTGGTGGCGGAGTTGAAACGACGTGTAGAAGAGAGTAAGGAACCGGTAGTGGTGCTGACCGTTGGTGCCGGCGATATAGACCGGCTTGTTCCACAAGTGGCACAAGCATTAAACGTTTAGAGTTTAGGGATTAGAGTTTAGTGTGACAGAGCGTGTTCGGAACATATGGAAGGGATTAGGTATCAGTGTAGTAGCCGGAATTGTGGTTGCGGCGCTGATATGGGGTGTGCGTGAGACCCCGAACACCGTGGTGTGCAAATCGATCCGTTACACGATAGAAGATATAGATGAACGCCAGTACGTGACGGAAGGAGAGCTGAACCGATTGTTAGAGAAGGAGGGGCAGTATCCGGTCGACAAGGCTATTCGCAATATCTCCCTGCAAGGAATAGAACGTGCGATCCGTGCGCATGACCTGGTGCGTACGACGGAGTGTTACCTGACGCCGCGGAAAGAAGTGCGGGTGCGGCTGACGCAGCGTGTGCCCTTGTTGCGCGTGATGACGGCAAGCGATACGTATCTGATTGATGAAGACCGACAGGTGATGCCGGCAATGGCCGTTGTGAAAGACAGTGTGTTAGTGGTACGAGGTGCGGTAGGTGTGCAGATAGCGTCGGGTGCGTTGGGAGATTTCGCGGAGTGGTTACAGACGAACAAATATTGGCGTGAGCGCGTGCGATACGTGTACGTGCAGTCACCCCAGATGGTTTATTTGTATCTGCGTGGAGGTTTACCTCGCGTGGTGCTGGGTAATATGCAGGGCTATGAACGGAAGTTAGCAAAGCTACGTACGTTCTTGGATGAAGGTACGGAAGCCATGGCCGGAAAGAAATATACGGAGTTGGATGTGCGATTCAGAGGACAAGTAGTTGGACGATAGTAAAAAGTAAATAGTAAAAAGTAAAAAGTTAAAAGTTCAGAGTTAAAAGTTCAGAGATTAGCATTTAGAAGTCTTTTATGGCGAGGAGACAGAATCAAATAGCAGACGCATTGCCATTAGTGGCAATTGACTTAGGAAGCGACAGCGTACGTGCGATGGCCGCTCGGCGAATTGCAGCTGATTTATTTCAGGTGTTAGGTGTCGAAGAGCGTCCGCAGAAGTACGGAAATGTATGTGTGGAGCAAGGTATCATCACTCAGTCGAGTAATGCAGGGTATGTGATCGCAGAGGTGCTGAAGTTATTAGCCAACCGTATCGGCCTGACAGAGTTACCGACCGCTTTTGTATCGGTAGGCGGTCAGTCAATGCAGATTGTAGCCGTTCATTCCCGTCGTGATCAGGCGCGTAAGAAAGAGATCAGCCAGGCGCTGTTGGATGAGATGGAGTTGGAGTGTAAGGAGAAGATCGAGCGTCGTAATCCGGAGGTGGCAGTATTGGGGCTTGTACCGAGTTATTTTACGTTGGACGGTGTGGAGCAGGATGAGATGCCGAGCGAAGAGCAGCGTGCCGCTTTGGTGGAGGCGCATTATATTGCGTTCTACGGTCGCAAAGCGATGGACACGCAATTGCAAAAATCCTTCTCGCAAGCCGGACGTAGCATCGAGCATGTGTTCGTTCGGCCGGAGACCTTATTGTCAGCTTTCGCTACCTGCGACGGCAATCATATCCTGATGAACGGTTGTGCAGTATTGGATTTCGGAGCACAAACGACGTCGTTGACGGTATATAAAGGCGGTCAATACCTGCTGAATAAAGTGGTGCCGAAGGGTGGATACCATATTACGCGTATGTTGGAGCAGCAGGGCATGAACTTCGCTACGGCAGAGGTGCTGAAAAAGAAATACGGTTGTGCCTCACCGACCTTTGTCACCAAGGAAGTGAAGTTACGTATTCCGGCTTCGCCGGAGATGGGAGGCGACATGGTGATTAGTGCCCGGGAGTTAGCGGAAGCTATTGAACTGAAACTCCAGGAGATTTTAGCGCCGCTGATGGAGGAGTTGAAGAAAGTGGAAGGTCGTATTGCGACATTGTATATCACCGGTGGCGGCAGTATGCTGAGCGGTTTAGCAGAGTATCTGCAGGGCTTGACGTCCGCGAAGGTGCAGTTTGGGGCGCATAACCTGCTGTTGCATCGTGATACGGAGGAAAAATACCTCTCGCCGCAATACACGTCGCTGGTAGGTACAATCCTGTTGGGGCAGGATTATCGTGATAGTCATAAGAACCAGTTGGTGCGCAAACCCGGGTTCTTCGATCGCGTGAAAGAGAGTACATTAGATATGTTTATAGATCAACAATAATATGGAAGATGAAATGATCACGCTGCCGTTGGAGGGTCTAACGGAAGATAGTATTATTAAGGTAATTGGTGTAGGTGGCGGTGGATGTAATGCCGTGAACTACATGCATCGTCAAGGACTGAAGGACGTCTCTTTTTTGGTATGCAACACGGACCGTCAGGTGCTGGTGAAGAGTTCTGTTCCCAGCAAGCTGCAATTGGGTCCGGGTTTGGGGGCCGGAGGCGATCCTGAGACCGCTCGTCAGTACGCAGAGGAGAGTAGGGAACATATCCGCGAGGCTTTGAATGATGGTACGCAAATGCTGTTTTTAGCTGCCGGAATGGGTGGCGGTACAGGTACCGGTGCGTCAGCCGTAGTAGCGGAGGTGGCGCAGGAAATGGGTATCCTGACGGTCGGAATCGTTACTATTCCTTTTGCTTTTGAGGGCAAGAAGAAGATTGAGAAAGCGATGACAGGAGTGGCTCGTCTGGCAAAGCATGTGGATGCGCTTCTCATTATTAATAATGAGAAACTGAAGCAAATATACCCGGAATTGAACCTGCTGAACGCCTTCAGTAAGTCGGATGATGTGGTAGCGAATGCAGCGCGTGCAATTGCAGAGATTATTACGGTTCCGGGTTATATTAATACGGATTTTGCCGACGTACGTAACACTTTGCGTAAGGGCGGTGTAGCCATCATGAATATCGGTCGTGCGTCCGGTGAGCAGCGTATTACCAATGCCATCAACGATGCCTTGAACTCGCCGCTCGTTAATACGAATGACGTGCATGGTGCGGAACGCATTCTGCTGCAGTTCTATTGCTCGACGGAGCATGCCATTGTGATGGAAGAGATCGACCAGATCAATGAGTTCGTGCAAGAAGTAGGCGATGATATCGAGGTGCAATGGGGTGCTTCTATCGACGAGACGCTCGGCGAAGAAGTGCGTGTGACCGTGATTGCTACCGGTTATAAAGTGGATGGTCTTCCTTCGGAAGAAGAAGAGGAAGGCAAGAAGACAATTGCGGAGGCTATCGATGCAAATTATCCGCCGCAGGTACCGAAGCAACTGGAGGACGAGAACCCGCAGATGATAGACTTAAGCGATACGCTTCGTGCCGAAGGGATTAAAGAACCGCAGCCTGTTCGTGATCATGTCTCGTCTGCATCGGCCGACGAGATAGTTATCACGATAGAGGACGAGTCGAAGACAGAGGCCCCTGAAGAGCCGCAACGGACAAGTCCTTTTGCATGGATTAGAAGAAAATAAAGTGGAAAGTTTAGAGTTTAAAGATATATGGAACAACACGAAATGAATTTTTGGGACCTCTGCGTGGCGATAGCTCGCGCGATAGGTAGAGCATGTGCAGCGGCATGGGATGTGGTAGCACGCATGATCCGTCTGACATGGCGTTATTGGTGGACCGTATTGCCGGTAATGGCATTAGCCATTGGTGCGGCGATTTATTACAGTCGTCCCGACAACATCTGTTATCGCGTCAACGCGATTGCCTTCTTGAACGGCCCCAGCGTACAACAGTTTGAGCAGAAGTACAATGCCTTACAGACGGGTTATCTAATGGATGGCAATGAGCGTATTGCGCAATTGCTTAACAATAGCAAAGTAGAAGCCTTCACGAGTTATCGGGTTGTTGACTGCATGCATGACGGAACAGCCGATTTGATTGATTTCAAACGTAAATCCTCTCCGACGGATACCTTGCGTCTTCTGATGGATGATCGGCTTTGCCTGCAGTTCCGTTTACGTGCGTATTGTTTAGGTACGGTTGCGGAAGTGGAGAACGCATTGCTGGAGTGGTTAAATGCGGACGAAGCGATGCAGCAGTCGTATGCGGTTTATTTGGAGAATCTGAAAGATCAGGTTGCGTTCGACCATAAACAGGCAGTTAAACTGGACAGCCTGACCAGCGCCTATTACTACAATGCCGGAACTACGTGTATGGCCCAGGATAGGAATGGTACCGGTGTGAACTTCTACGGCGACCGTAGGATACGTCTCTTCCTGAACGACATCTACCGTCAGCAGAAACATGTTCAGTTGAGTGACTATCGCTTACAATTAGCGACTGCGCCGGTGACCTTGGAAAACCATTTTACGGTAGATCCAAAACCCGTTCACAGTCGCACTCAAATCATGCTGATCTTCTGCCTGTTAGGCTGGATAGCAGGATGTGTGATAGCTCAGATAATTGACAAGCGCAAAGCTATTTACGCTTGGTTAAAGCAATAATCTTCTTGATTACAAAATAAAGAATCACTACACCAAGCAGTACCAGTATAGCCACGCTTAGTTCGTGGCTATATTCTTTTATGCGGTCCATTTGACCGGCTGCTACGTAGCCAATGGCAGCGAGGATGCAGTTCCATATGAAAGCACCAAGGAACGTCCACCAAAGGAATGAACCAAAATGCATGCGGCTTAATCCTGCCGGAATAGATATCAGCTGACGAATCCCCGGAATGAATCGACCGATAAAGGTAGATACATTGCCTTTCTCTCGGAAATACTCCTCTGCTTTCTGGATCTTCTCGCTCGAGAGCAGACAAAGGTGTCCGACTTTGCTGTCAGCAAACTTATAGATGATGATGCGTCCGAGCCATACGCTCAATCCATAGTTGATGATCGCACCTATCATTGCACCCAACGTACCGAAAAACACGATGATCAACACGTCCACAAGATAGTTACCCGTAGCACATAGTACACTCTCCGGTTGACCGGCTACAAAAGCCGCAGGCGGAATAACTACTTCGCTCGGAAAAGGAATAAACGATGACTCAACAGCCATCAACGCAGTAATCGACGCATAGTTCATATGCGCCGAATACCACGTAATGATATTATCTACTAAACTCATTAGATAAACAATAATTGAACTATGATATATACTGGTAACAAGATGATCAAGCTGAACTTAATCATGTAGCCGAAGAACGACGGCATGTTGATACCTTCCTGCTCCGCGATGGACTTCACCATGAAGTTTGGTCCGTTGCCGATATAGGTCAGGGCACCAAAGAAGACGGCACCCATGGAGATTGCTTTCATGAAATCCGGAGCGATACCTGCAACAGCGTCCATTCCGGCAGGCAGGGTAGTAGCGGTAGCATAGAAGACCATCGCCGTAGGCGCGTTATCAAGGAATGCCGAGAGGGCACCGGTGCAGTAAACGAACTGCCACGGCTCATGAATCGGCAGCGGGTTTTGCTGGAGGAACATCAGCGCCGGAGTCATCGTAGCGAAGATACCGAGGAAGACACAAGCTACCTCCATGATCGGGGTCCAGGAGTAGTTGTTATTGACGCGAACCTCTTTCTTCGTCGTAACCCAAGAGCCCATGATGATGAGGATGAA